>DATMZU010000465.1:0-3051 GCA_035607435.1 Thermoanaerobaculia bacterium
CCGCTCGCCGAGCTGGGGCGCGAGATGCGCTCCGGCGTGGGGCTCGCCGGGCTGGTCCTCCTGCGCCGCGCCCCCGTGGTGCTCGACCGTTACGACCAGGTGCCTTTGCCGGTCCTGCCGACGTTGCCCGAGCTGGCGGCCAACGCCGTGCTCGGCATGCCGATCTTCTGGCGCGACCGGCTGATCGGATTCTTCGGCATCGGCGCTCCGCCGCCGCGCAAGTTCGACCCGAAGGACGTCGAGATCCTCGGTCTGCTCGGCCGCCATGCCGCGGTGGCGATCGAAAACGCCCGGCTCTACGAGCGGGTCCAGCAGAGCGCCGTGATCGAAGAACGCAACCGGCTCGCCCGCGAGCTGCACGACTCGGTGACCCAGAAGATGTTCAGCCTGGCGCTGATCGCGCAGACTCTCGCCCCCGCCTGGAAACGCGACCCGGCCGAGGGCGAGCGGCGCACCGAGCGGCTGGTGGAGCTGTCCGGCACGGCGCTCGCGGAGATGCGCAGCCTGCTCGCCGAGCTGCGCCCGCCCACTCCCCCGCTCGCCGAGTGGGCGGCGCCCGGCGATCCCGGACTGCGGATCGAAGGGGGCCTGATCTCGGCGCTGCGCAATCTCCTCCGCGAGCACGCGAAAGACGGCCTGAAGGTGGCGTTTCTGCTGCGCGGCTACGAAACCCAGGAGGACGGCCTGGAGCACCGGCTGTTCCGGGTCGCGCAAGAGGCGCTCACGAATGTCGCCAAGCACGCCCGAGTCGAAGAGGCGACCCTGATGCTCGCGCAGGAAGGGGGCCGGATCGAGCTGCGGGTGGTGGATGACGGCATCGGCTTCGATCATCGGGCGGGCGGCCGGCCCGAGCCACAGGCCGGAGGGGGGCTCGGCATCGCCGGGATGCGCGAGCGGATGGAACGCCACGGGGGTCGCCTGCGCCTATCCTCCCGCCCGGGCGGTGGAACCATCGTCCAGGCGATCGTCCACCTCGGGGAGGCGCCATGAATTCACACGTCCGGGTCCTGGTCGCCGACGATCACGAGATCGTTCGCGAAGGGCTCTCTACCCTGTTTTCCGAAGAGAACGACTTTTCCGTCGTCGGCGAGGCGAAGAACGGCGAGGAGGCCGTGGCGTTGGCTCTCGACCTCTCTCCCGACGTCGTGCTGATGGATCTGATGATGCCGAGGCTGGACGGCATCGAAGCGACCCGCCGCATCCTCGCCGAAGCGCCCGGCGTCCACGTTCTGGTGCTCACCTCGTTCGCCGACGAGCCCCACGTGCGCCGCGCGATCGCCGCGGGAGCCCACGGTTTCCTGCTCAAGGACGTCCTCAAGGAGGAGCTCCTCCGCTCGATCCGCGCCGTCGCGGAAGGCCGCCCCGCCCTCCACGCGGAAGCGCAGCGCCACCTGATGCGCCGCGTGGTCGGAGGAGGACGGCCGGTGGCCGAAGAGCTGACCGAGCGCGAGCTGGCCGTCCTCCAGCTGATCGGCCGCGGCCGGTCGAACAAAGAGATCGCCAAGTCCCTCCACCTCTCCGAAGGGACGGTCAAAGGGCACGTGAGCGCGGTGCTTTCGAAGCTCGGCGTCGAAGACCGGACCCAGGCCGCGCTGTTTGCGGTGCGCGAGGGGTTGGTGCCGCTGCGGGAGGAGTAGGGGCGCAGCATGCTGCGCCCTTGCCGGCAGGCAACGCGCGATCCGAGGGCGCAGCATGCTGCGCCCCTACGAAACGAAGACACGGCACCTCCGATACAATCCGCGCCCTACGCGAGGAGATCTTCGAATGAGCCATTCCCAGGGCCAGGGCCGGCACCTTTCCGGCAAGCGCATTTTTCCCGAACCGCTCACCGGCCAGGAGAGTCTGGTCGAGGTGATCGACCGGGCGTTCACCGCCTACAACGGCGCCCGGCTGCGCGAGGCGTGCGAGCTGCTGACCCAGAAGATGCTGCTGGACGACGTGACGGTCGGCATGTCGCTCTCCGGCGCGCTCACCCCGGGGGGATACGGCAAGTCGTGCCTGGTGCCGCTGATCGAGGCCGGTTGCATCGACTGGATGATCTCGACCGGCGCGAACCTCTACCACGACACGCACCACGCGATCGGCTTGAAGCTCCATCGCGGCAATCCGAATTGGAACGACGTGGTGCTGCGCGAAGAGGGGGTCGTGCGGATCTACGACATCGTGTTCGACTACTCGGTCCTTCTGGATACCGACAAGTTCTACCGCATGGTGATGCGCCTGCCGGAGTTCGACAAGCCGATGTCCACCCCGGAGTTTCACTACCGGGTGGGCCGCTACGTCGCCGCGGTCGAAGAAAAGCTCGGCCTGGTCGGCACCTCGCTGCTCGCCGCGGCGTACCGGAACGCCGTGCCGATCTTCACCTCGTCGCCCGGCGACAGCTCGATCGGCATGAACGTCGCCGAGCTGTCGCTCGAAGGGTCGAAGCTGAATTTCGACGTCAACGCCGACGTCAATCAGTCGGCGTCGATCGTCTGGCAGGCGAAGGAATCGGGCGGCAAGTCGGCCTGCTGGATCGTCGGCGGCGGCAGCCCGAAGAACTTCCTGCTCCAGACCGAGCCGCAGATCCAAGAGGTGCTCGGCCTGTCGGAAGCCGGCCACGATTATTTCCTCCAGATCACCGACGCACGGCCCGACACCGGAGGCCTCTCGGGTGCCACGCCCGGCGAGGCGGTCTCGTGGGGAAAGGTCGATCCGGAAAAGCTGCCCGACGCCGTGGTGGTCTACAACGACTCGACGATCGTGCTGCCGCTGCTCACCGCCTACATCCTGGGCAAAGGCGTGCGCCGCGAGCCGAAGCGACTGTACGAAAAGCTCCCCGAGTTCATGGCGAAGCTGACGGCCCAATTCGCCGAGAAGCGCGAGGAGCGCATCGCCGAGGGGAAATTCGCGGGGTAGGGGTTCGAGAGAAACGTACGTCTTGGGTAGGGGCGGCCCCCCGTTGTCCGGCCTTCAGGACATAGGTAACACCTCGACCTCAAGACATCGGTAACAGGTTGAGTCCTTCGTTCCTGTCCCGTTTACTTCAATTTGCGGGGCGTACCACCGCTA
>DATMZU010000491.1:0-3372 GCA_035607435.1 Thermoanaerobaculia bacterium
CGTCCGGTACCGCTGCCGCAGCCTCCCCTTCCCCCCCGCCGAGCCCGGTGGCCGCCGCGGCCGCACCCGATTCGCCGGATCTCGGCGCAACCGCCGCGACCGGCGGAGGCGGAGGCGGGGGAGGTGGCGGAGGTGGTGGCGGAGGTGGTGGCGCTTCGGCCGCCGCGAGCGCCTCTCCACCGGCCGCTTCGAGCTCCTCCTCGAGCTCGAGCGCCGCTTCGCCCGTCAGGAGAAAAAACAAAGAGCGCCGCGATCTCGCGGGCTACAAGAACCCGACTCACGACGACCGAAGATTTCGCGCTCTGATTCGAGCGCACGCCGATCCGGCACCGACGGCGGCGGCGGACAGCGCGGCCGAATGGGCGGCCCTCAGCGATCCCGGGCAGAGGTTCCAGACCGTCTCGCCGACGAGCGGCCGGCCGGTCGCGGCCCGGACCACGGGCTTGAAGAACACCGTGTTCGGCCACCATGCCGCGCTGGGCGCCGTGAGACATTGGAACAGCATTGGGCAATTCCAGCCGCGCGCAGGAAACCAGGCCTGGAACCGCAACCCGGCGAGCTACCACGGCCTCGAAAACTCCAGAGCGTCGAGCCGGAGCGGAGGGGCCACGAGAGAGACGTACCTTTCGCCCAACCCGCTCCACGGCAGCCATCCCTCGCACTACCTGGTGGGAACGAGGGGGTTCAACCGCCGCGCGCCGTGGACGCAGTATCGCCTGAGCCCTTCGGGCACCTACCGGGTCCATCGGCCCTCGTTGCGCCGGGGAGCACCCAACACCGCAATCCCGCCGCTCTCCCTGCCGCCGGCAGCGACCACCGCGGCCTCGGCCTCGAGCTCCACCGCCTCGAGCAGCGCGGCAGCTGCGGCAGCCGCAGCCGCGACGGCCAGGGGACCCGGCCTCGCGGCGACCTCGGCGGACGCGTTCGCGAGCGACGCCGATCTCGATCTCGGGAGCGCGGCGGGCGACTCCGGCGCTTCGCCCGCCGCCGCGGCTTCGGCGGAAAGCTCGCCGGGCGGCCCCCCGGATCGTTCTCCCGGGGGCTCGCCGCACGATTCCCCCGATTTCGCCGCCTCGTTCCTCGCGGACTCGCCGGCCGCAGGCTCCTCCGCGACCGCTGCCACCGGCGGGGGCGGCGGGGGCTCCCCGTCACCGGTCCTCACGTCGGCGACCGCAGCCTCCGCTGCGACCGGCGGGGGCGGCGGGGGCGGCGATTGGAGCGCGGACGAGACCGCCGCTTCGTCCTCCGCTTCGTCCTCCTCGTCCCGCTCCCTGACGGCGAGCGGCGCGGCGCGCGCGGTGGCGGACACCGGGCCGATCCTCTCTTCCCTCCTCGCGTCGAGCCGCGCCGCGACCGGCAGCGCGAGCGCGGAGGGCGGGGCGAGCGCGGGAGGAGGAGGAGGTGGTGGTGGTGGAGGCGGGGGGGGAGGAGGGGGAGGCGCGGCGGCCGCGGACGCGGCCGAGGCCCCGATGCGCACCGTCGCCCGCGGCGACAACTACGTCGAGCTCGCCTCGGCGAAGCGGTCCGTCCGCCGGCGCACCGGCCGATAGCCAGCTCGGGCGGACAGGCTGCAACCGGCCGCCGCGTCCGCCGTAGACAGTTCTGAGCCATGCCCCACCGCCCTCTCCACTCCCCCGTTCTCCCGTCCGTTCTCGCCCTCGCCCTGGCCGCCGTCCTCCTGTCGGCCCAGGCCTGGACCGGCACCGGCCGGGCGCACGGCGTCGTGGCCGGGCCCGACGGCCAGCCGATCGCGGGCGCGCGGATCGCGCTCCACTTCGAAACGCCCGCGGGCCCGGGTCCGGAGGCGCGGAGCGACGAGCGCGGGCAGTGGTCCGTGCTCGGGCTCGCCGAGGGGACCTGGCACGTCGCGGTCGAGGCGGAGGGGTTCCTCAAGGCGGAGAGCCCGGCGCAGGTTTCGGCCGAGGGTCCCGGCCCGCAGCTGCGCTTTGAGCTCCGGCCGCTCGCCGCGATCGCGCCGGGAGCGAAAGTGACGGACCGCGGCATCGTCCTCGGCTGGATCGAAGAGGGGAACCGGCACCTCGCGGCCGGCCGCAACGCCGAGGCGCGCGCGGCGTACGAAAAGGCGCTCCCCGAGCTGCCGGCGGACGGCCAGGCCCCGGTGCTGCGGGCCATCGCCCGCTCCTGGTACGCCGAAGGGAAGCGGGACGAGGCGATCGCCGCGTTGAAAAAGGCGGTCGCCGCCGATCGCTTCGACCAGGAATCGGCGCGTCTGCTCGAGCTGCTCTCCGGAGACGAAAGCTCGGCCGGCTCGACCGGCTCGAGCACCTCCGCCGGACCCCGCCCCGAGGATCTGCCGCGCTTTCCTGCCGAGCGGGACCGGCGGGGCGTGTTCGTCACCTCGTTCGGCGAGCGGAGCCCGCTCTCGGATCTCGACTCGCTCCTCCGCCGCACGGGCGTCCCCCGCCGCGAGGTCGAGAAGGCCGATCCCGCGAAGGGGCGCTATGACCTGTCGGCCGAGAGCTTCGCGCTCTACGTGCCCGAGAGCTACCGGCGCGAGGAGCCGCACGGGCTCGTCGTCTGGGTCAGCCCCGGGGATTTCGGCGGCCAGAGCGCGGCGATCCAACGCCTGCTCGCCGAGCGGAAGCTGATCTGGGCGGGAGCGAACGGGGCGGGGAATTCCCGCCCCCGCTGGTTCCGGTACAGCTTGGCGCTCGACGCGGCCCACAACCTCTCCCGGCTCTACGCGATCGATCCCGAGCGGACCTACGTCGCCGGCTATTCGGGCGGCGGGCGGATCTCGAGCGTGCTCGCCGTCGACTACCCGGAGGTCTTCCGCGGCGGCCTCTACATGATGGGCTGCGACTACTTCCGGGCGTTGCCGATCCCCGACAAGCCCGGCACCCATTGGCCGGTGCTCTATCCCAAGCCGCCGGGCCGGGACTTCGATCTCGCCCGGCGGCGCAGCCGCTACGTCTTCTTGACCGGCGAGCTCGACTTCAACCGGATCCAGACCCGCGAGATCCACACGGCCTACGCGAAGGACGGCTTCGAGAGGACCACCTATTTCGAGGTGCCCGGCATCGGCCACTACGGCCCGGTGCCCGCGGCCGATTGGGCGCGCGCGTTCGACGCTCTCGACGGGGCTCCCCGCTAGGTTGGCCCCAGCTTCCTTTTTCAAGCGACGAAAAGAAGGCCGGCGAGGACGCCGGCGCTCCCAGGAAAGCCCGCCGAGCACCGATATACTCGGAGTCATCTCACCGAGCGCCCTTAAAGCCCCATGGATTCTTCTCACCGGCCCGAGTCTCCCGAGGCGGTCCTGCGCCGCGTCACCGAGCGCTTCCTGCGCCGGGCGGTCCGGCTCGGCCGCCGCGCCGGGCGCGAGATCTATCTCGCGAAGACCTCGCGCGGCCG
>DATMZU010000371.1:0-9132 GCA_035607435.1 Thermoanaerobaculia bacterium
TCACCGCGACTGGCGACTTCGCCGGCATCGCGACCTCGGGCAACGGCCCCGGCACGCCGGAGGCGGCGCTCGCGTTCTCTTCGAACCCCGAGGAGACGACGCTGCTGCGAAATCCGACCCGGCCGCAGCTCTTCTCGGTCAGCCTGACGAGGAACGACCTGAACTCCGACCTGGTGGCAGCCGGCAACGCGGACGAGCTGCGCCTCTCCGTCAACCCGACGCTCGACGCCAATCCTCCCGCCGGCAACCTGCTCGCGATCGACAATCTGGCGGCGGCCGCCGGCCGGCTGGCTGACGCCAAGCCGGGGCGGGGTCTTGCGCCGTTGCTCGCCCCCTGCCACGACGATTTCAGCGGATCGGACGTTCACGTCTTCCGGGTGCTGGAGAAAGTCGTGCGCGGCGAGGCGGCGGGGGCGAAAAGCGTCGAGATGGCGATCTATCGCGGCGAGGCGCCCGACACCTACCGGATCGACGCCTTGCCGATCGGCGCCGACGGCCTCGGCCGCGGTCGCCTTTCGGCGTTGCTCGAAGTCGCCTTCACCCCCGCGGGCGATCTGGCGACCGGCACGCTGAGGATTCTCGATCGCTGTACCGCAGGGCAGACGGCCAACTGCACGGATGTGACCGGAACCGCCGCGCTCGCCCTGTTCAAACCGGTTCTGCCGGGAGTTATTCCGCCCGCTACGTCCTACCGGGTCTCGACCGCGGGACCGGCGAGCGCCGCGGTCGATTTCGCCGATCTCCTCGCGGGGACTTCGTGGAGGCGGCCGCTCTAGTCCGACCGCGAAAAATGCGCCGCGAGCGCGAGGTTGACTTCCACCGCGCGGTGGATCGGCAAGCCGTGCGCGGCGCCCGGCAGCTCCCGGAGCCGGGCGCCCGGAATCGCGCCCGCGAGCGCCTTGACCACAGCGGGCCGGGCGATCAGGTCGAGCTCCCCGCCGACGACTAACGTCGGCAGGCCCGCCAACTCGCCGAGCCGGGGCGTGAGGTCGCAGCGCTTCATCGCGGCGAGCTGTTTCATCTCGACCGGCGGATGCACAGCCAGATCGTGGCCGAACAGAGGCTCCAGCCGGGCCGCCTCGTCCTCCGGATCGATCGCTTCGAGATCGCCCGCCGCCATGACGATGCGAAGGAAAGCGCGGCGGCGCATCCGGCGGGTGCCGACGAAGCTGCGCAGGCCGAGCCAGAATTTCGGCCAGGTGAGGCCGGTCGCGTCGGCTCCGCGCGAGAACGTACAGAGCAGCGCCAGGCTGCGGACCCGGGAACGGGCGGAAAGCGCCAGTTGCAGGGCGACCAGGCCGCCCAGCGAATGCCCGACGACGTGCGCCGATTCGACACCGCAGGCGTCTAGGATCGCCAGCGCGTCGTCCGCCATCTGCGCCACGCTCAGCTTCGGGTCCGCCGGTTGGCTCTCGCCCATGCCGCGATTGTCGAACGTGAGGCAGGAGAAGCGATCCCGGAACGCTTCCACCTGCGGCGACCAGCCGTCGCCATGAACGCCGGTGCCTTGAATGAAGAGGATCGCCGGTCCGTCGCCGGTCACCTTCCAAGCCAGGCGGCAGCCGCGATGATCGAGAAAAGAGGGATTCACCGAAGGGAGTATAGGCGGCTCGCCGTCGGCCCGGCCGGCTCTCGCCGATTCGCCGGGCGGGTTAAGATCGCGGCACCCCGCCCCGCACCCCTTCGAAAGGAACCGCGACCGTGCCCTTCCGCCCGCCGTCTCCCGCGGACGGCCAGCCTCCCGAACCGATCTCCGCAGGCGCCGGCCTCGGCTTGGCGGGGCTCGCCACCCTGCTCTGTAGCGCCGCCCTCCGCCAGATTCTCTACGGCCTGATCGCCGGCCGCTCCGGCCGGCTCGTGGCGGGACTCCTGATCGCGGCGCTCGGCGGATTCCTGCTCGCCTGGGTCGCCCGCCGCGCGGAAGAGTGGCGCCTCGCGGTCGCCGCGGCATCGGCCTTGGCCGGTTTCTACTACTCCTGGACGACCCAGATCGCCACCAAGGATTTCGGTCCGCTCGGCGGCCCGGACGGCGGCCTCTTGTTCAGCGACCACACCGCCGCAATTTCGACCGCCCTCATCCTTTTTATCGTCGCGGGCATCGCCCTTGGGCGGCACATTCTCCGGTCTTGGGGAGAGTGAGGCTAAGGCGCCAGGTCAGACTTGGCGCCCCACCGCCGCTTAGAGCCGATCCGGTCAAACCGGTCGAATGCGGGGCGTGGTATCAATGCTCACCTCAGGGGCTCGGCAGATCGGCCGGACCTGCGGGAAAAGGAGGAGACCCGTCGCATGGGGGACATCGGTTCGGCCTTGGCCAAGGTGATCGAATGGGTTCTGGTCCCGCTCGTTCTGGTCCTTCTGTGGACCTACGGCTTCTTTCAGCTGCCCGACGAGGCGGTGCCGCCGCAGGCCACCAAGGGCGCGCGGGCGGCGCGCTGGGCCGGCTTGATCTTGTTCGTCCTGTTCGTCCTCTGGCGCCAGGACCACGGCGACACCTTCCTCAGCAAAATGCCGGACTATCATTTCGACCTGACCGCCATCGTGGTGACCGCCCTCGGCGCGCTCGCCGGCTTCGGCTTCTCGCGGTTCGTGGCGAGGCTCAAAGGGACCAAGGCTTTTCCCTTCGTCGTCCTGGTGCTCGTAGCGCTCATGTCGGTCGCCCTCTACACCTATTTCTTCATCTGGGAGAGCCGCGGAACGATCCTGTTCCTCGCGCTGGGCTTTGCCCTAGGCACTCTCCTCGATCGCGCCTTCTCCGTCTTGCGGCCGGAACCGGCCGGAGATGAACAGGCGTAGGCCTAAGGATTCCCCGAGGGTCCGCCATGCCGGGGCATGCCATCGTCTGCGGGATGGGCGACGTCGGCTATCGGATCGTCGAGCTTCTCCATCGCCTGGGCGAGGAGGTTGTGGTGGTCACCCAGGAGGCGCGGGAGGAGCGCTTGGCGGAGGCTTTGCACCGCGGCATCCGCGTCCTCCGGGGAGACGCGCGGAACGACCGGTTGCTGCTGGAGGCGGGTCTTGCCACGGCGGGGAGGGTGATCGCGGCCACCGACCAGGATTTGGTCAACATCGAGATCTCGCTGGACGCCCGCCGCTATCGGCCCGATGTCGAGATCGTGCTCCGTTTGTTCGATCCCGAGCTGGCCCAACAGCTCGAACAGACCCTGGAAGTCCGCCGCGCCCTCGGCATGGCCTCGCTCGCCGCGCCGAGCTTCGCCGCGGCGGCCCTGGGCGACGCGTTTCTCGCGAGCTTCACCTCGGCCGGCGCTCCTTTCGTCGTCGGCCGCAGTCCCCTGGCGGAGTCAACGGACGCACCGTTTCCCGGCGCTCCCGACATCCCCGACATCGAAACCCTGGAACGGCGCCACGGGCTTCAAACTCTGCTGATCGAGCGCGCGGACGGCGGCTGCGAGGCGCTTCCCGGACCGGACGTGCGCCTGCTGCCCGGGGACCGGGTGACCCTGGTGGGCCACAAAGACGATTGGGATCGGCTGCTCGGCCCCGCTGCCGGCCCGGCGCCGCGGCGCGCAATGCCGGCAAGGCCGTCCTGGCCTCGCCGCTCGTGGCGGGCCGTTCGCCGCGCCCTGACCGCTTGGAAGGAGGAACCGCCGCTCTTGCGGCTGGTCTTCCTCGGCCTCTGCCTGCTGATTCCCGCGTCCGTCCTGCTCTTCCACTACTACCTGCGGCTTTCGGTGATCGACGCGGTCTTCTACACCGTGAGGAACCTCCACGGCGAGATCGGTCTTGCGACCGATCTGCCGGAGATCCGGCTGTACGAGATCCTGCTCACGGTCCTCGGCTCGGTCACCGTCGCCACGCTCTATTCGATGATCACCGACTATCTCGTCACCTCGCGGCTCAAGAAGATCCTGGGCGGCCGGCCGATGCCCCGGAACGGACACGTCATCGTAGTCGGCATGGGAAGGGTCGGATATCGCATCCTGCGCGAACTGCACTCCGTGGGCGTGCCGGTCGCGGCGATCGAAATGAACCCCGGCGCCGCTCTCATCGCGAACGTCCGAACGATCGCCCCGGTGATCACCGGAGACGCCCGCTCGGACGAGATCCTCGCCCAGGCCGGCCTGGCCCAAGCTCGCGCGGTGGTCGCCGCGACGGCCGACGACTCGGTCAATTTGAGCATCGCTCTCGCCGCCCGGCGGCTGAACTCCGGAGCGCGCACGGCGGTCCGGCTGTTCGACGCCGTATTCGCCCGCAAGGTGGAGAGCGCGCTCCAAATCGACGCGGCCTTGAGCGCCTCGCGGATCGCGGCACCGACGTTCGTCGCCTCGGCGCTCTACCCCGACGTGGCCAAGGCGGTGATCGTCAAGGACCGCCTGTTCGTGCTGATCGAACGCCAAGCCGGCGACTGGGCGGGGCGCACCCCCGCGGAGCTGAGGGCGGAACAGGGTCTCCGTCTCCTGCGGCGCGGCGGAGCGCTCTCCCCCACCGCCGGGGAAACACCCCTCGCGGCCAAGGAGGAGACCCTCTCCGTGCTCTGCCGGACCCTCGCGCCGTCGTGGAGCGAGGCGCAGGCCTCGCTGCTTCCTGGACCACCCTCTGATTCTACCGTTCAAAGGCGGCACGCTTGAGAATCAACGTTTCAAGAAAGGGGGTACGCTCGTGACGCTTGCTTTCCTGCTCGCACTTCTGGTCTCTAACCCCGGGGCCGCGTCGGCACCCGACCCATTAGACTCCCTTCGGCCCTATCTGATCGGAATCGGCGTGGCGAACGTCGAAACGTCGGCCAACTGGTACGAAGAGATGCTCGGCTTTAAGACATTCCGCCGGATGGACCTTCCCGACCACGGGCTCAAGATCGCGTTTCTCGAACGGGGTTCCTTTCGCCTCGAGCTGGTGGAGAAGAAAGGCGCGGCGTCGCTCCGTCACTACGCCCCGGGCCTCAAAGACGAGATGATGGTCCACGGCTTGAAGAAATACGCCTTCTTGATCCACGATCTTGACGTCGCGGCTACGAAACTCAAGGCCAAGAAGGTTCGGTTCGTCGTCGAGCCGTTCGACGACCAGGCGATGAAATTGCGCTCGTTCATTGTGGCCGACCCGGACGGCAATCTCATTCAGTTCATGCAGGAGCTTGGCGGATAGACCGGAAGCAGACGGCAGGAGCCTCAGCGCAAGGCGCGAATCGCCCCGGCGATCGATAGCGCCGTCCCTGCCGCGATGCCGGAGACGATCAGGACGAGGCGCACTCGACCGCTGTTGACCTGATCGATGATCAGCTCGTCGAGGTTGGCGCCGAGGTGAGCCCGGAGGCGCGGCAGGTCGATGCGCGGCTCGGTTGCCGTGGGTTCCACTCCGATTCTCACCACGATCCGCACGACGGCCCAGACCAGGAGGCGGCGAACTCCGGCCGCGATCCATTTGAGAGGCGGGCGGGCGAGCAATTTGTGATCGACCGAGCGGGAGATGACGACCTGGACTCGGGGCTTCAGCTCCCGGACCGGCAGGCCGTGCAACTCGCTCGCAAGGCCCGCGGATTCGAGATGCTCCCGAACCGCCGCCAGCGGTCCCTCACGCTCATCGGCAGACTCCACGGTTTCTCGTACCGGGACCTCCGAGACGCCGCAGGCGGCGAGTAGATTCTTGAGGATCTCCTCGCCTACCCCAGCTTTCCGCACGAGCTGGCACACCGCATGGAGGATCGCAAACCGTGTTGCCAGGAAGCCGCCCGCCAGGATCGCGCAGACCAAACCGCAGGCGAGCGCGGTCCAACCGCGCCACGAAGCTTCTCCCGCGGCGATCCAATAGGAGCTGCCTCCCAACACGATGCCGAGGAGAACCGCCAGAGCGAGAAAGGTGAGGCAGAAGACGGCGGCGGCGGAGGCGGCCATCTTCGCCGCGAGCTGAACCATGTCCAGGACAAATGCCAAGCCCTCGGCCGAGGGGTCATCGGAGGAGGCGCTATCGACTTGCACGGCGGCGATTCTTCCATGAACCTTGGGCGAGGACCCTCCCCCTCTTCACTCCTCCATATGTTTCCAATGTGGAATCAAGAGAAGGGCAAAGATGAGGGCTTGGCAAGCGCCGATCAGAAGGGCGGCTCCTGAATGCTCTCCACCGAGGTTGAAAAAGACATCCAGGGCGATCAGAACAAATAGGCCGAAGACCCCCCAACGACGCCAATACCAAACGCCGAGGCCAAAGACGGTACCAAGGGCTGATTCGAGCATTCTCCAGGAGATGGCCCAATCCGGAAGGGAAGGAACCGCTTGCTGAAGGGCATCTCCTTGGAACAGGTACAGGAGGAGGCCGAAAATGCCACCGAAGATGATCAGCAGCAGATAAAGGGAGAAGCAACCCGTCCGTTCGCGGACCGGAGGAGGCGACGGGTGGTCCCAGTAAGGGACAGGAGGTCTAGGGGGAATCCCCAAAATACTCATGTCGTCTTTCAGGGCGCCTCCAACCGTCCGTTCGCGAAGCTCAACCGGAGCCTGCGGAAGGCCCGGTCTCGGAGGTTCCGGCTCTGGAGGCTGCGAAAGACCCGCTCCGGGAGGTTCCGGCTCCGGAGGCTGCGAAAGACCCGCTACCGGAGGTTCCGGCTCCGGAGGCTGTGAAAGACCCGCTACCGGAGGTTCCGGCTCCGGAAGCTGCGAAGCCCTAGGTTTCGGCTCCGGAGCCTGCGAAGGACCCGCGACCGTCGGTTCCGGTTCCCAGCGCCACTCGAGATCGCCGACCTCGTCCCAGGACTGCGCGGCCAGGAGAGGCAGGGCGACGGCGAGAAGCAACGGAATCAGAGATTCCAGAAGCGACTGCCCGTACGCCAGGCTTAAAACCGTGCCGATCAAGGTAATCCCTACGACGCCATAGAGACCCCACCGACGCCATTGCCAGGCGGCGAGTAGAAAGGCCATCGTGAGCCCGGATTGAAAGCCACCCCAAAACGGCAGCTCCGGGATGTCGCCGAATAAGGAGATCGTTCTCGCGCAGAACATCACCAGGCTCACCACGCTGGCGCAAAGAAGTAGGAACAGGTACGAAGAGAAAGTACCGCTTCGCCGCCGGGCCGGCCGCGACACTACGCGCGCGTAGGGCGCCGAAGGCCGGGGCGGCGGCTCCGAAAGACTCATGTCATCCTTCATGTTCGCTAATGTAGCCTAGGATCAAAATATGTTTCTGTCAAACACGCCAGACCCGACAACCCCCGCCTAACACTTCCCGGCGTGTTTGGAATCTCCTCCCTCAGAACCATCGGGCCTTCGGCCTTTCGATGGAAAACTCTTGAAAGGGAGGTTGATCATGCGCACCTCGCGGCTCGCGGTTGTCGCCGCTATTTCGACTCTGGTCATGACTTGGTGCTCCTCGCCGCTTCGGGCGGGGATCTGCTTTCTGGACGACGTTCCGGCGGCGACACTCCTGCTCCCCTATTTCGAGGTGGATCTCAATAACTCGAACGGGGTCAACACGCTGATGTCGATCAACAACTCAAGCGCCGCGGGGGTGCTCGCGCATGTCGTGCTTTGGTCCGACGTCTCGGTGCCGACGTTCGGGTTTAACATCTACCTGACCGGTTACGACGTCCAGACGTTCAACCTTCGGGACCTGTTCGTCTTGGGCACCCTTCCCCGCACGGCCTCGGTGGGTCAGGACCCGGCCGATGCGATCAGCCCGCGAGGCGCCTTCTCGCAGGACGTCAACTTCGCGTCGTGCAACGGCCAGCTTCCACCGCCGGCGATCCCGGCGTCCTTCGTAACTCACGTACGGGCGGCGCACACGGGCAATTTCTCCGCGATCTTGAACGGCTGCGCGGGCCGGAACTTCGGCGACGGCATCGCCCGAGGCTACGTTACGGTCGATGTGGTCAGTAACTGCACCCTGCGGTTCCCGGGGGACGCGGGATACTTCGTGGCCGGCGGTGCGGGCGACGCGACGAACCAGAACATCCTGTGGGGTGACTATTTCTACGTCGAAACGTTTTCTCTCTCCAGCGAGGGCGAGACCCTGGTCCACATCGAGGCTTCGGACAAGAACGCCGAAACATCCGTGGTTGGGCAGTACACCTTCTACGGCCGCTACGTGAACTGGACCGCGGCCGACAACCGTGAACCGCTCGGCACCCAGTTCGCGACCCGCTACCTCACCGGTTCCAACACCAGCGACCTGGTCGTCTGGCGCGACTCGAAGGTTAAGCAGAACGCTTTCAAATGCGGCACGATTCCCTCCTGGTTTCCGCTCACCCAAGAGCGGATCCTCCCCTTCGACGAGCTCGAGAGCGTCGAGCAGGCGTCGCCCGCGGACTTTCCTTTCCCGGCCGAGTCTCAAAAGACGCGGGTCGACGGCCCCGACTTCCCCGTCTCCTTCTCCTCCGGGTGGTTGTTTCTGGACCTGAACACCACAGTGATCTCGGCCGGCCAAAACCCGCCGGAAGATCCCTCCGGCGCGCAGGGCTGGGTGACCCATCTGCTGACCGGCGGCACGCTCAGCATGGGATACGACGCGATCCATCTCGACTCCGCCTGCCAGCCGAGGCACAAGACGCCCGGACCGCTGTAGTCGTTGCCCATCCGCACGTCCTCGTCAGGCTCACCCGGCCAGAGCGCGATACCAAGCGCGATGTCCTATTGGCAATCGATCAGGACGCCTACATAGAGGAAGCTCAAATGCGCATGTCACGGCTCACGGCTACGGCCGCCATCTTGATTCTGTTGGCAACCTGGGGGGCGTCGCCGCTCCGGGCGGGGATCTGCTTCCTGGACGAGGTCCCGGCGGCGACGCTTCTGCTTCCCTATTTCGAGGTCGATCTCAACAATCCCAACGGGATCGATACGGTCATGTCGATCAACAACGCCAGCGCTGGCGGGGCGCTCGCGCACGTCGTTCTGTGGACCGACCTTTCCGTGCCGACGTTCGATCTCAATCTTTACCTGACCGGCTTTGATGCCCAGACCTTGCGGCTCAGGGACATTTTCAACGGCTTGATTCCGAATACGGCTTCGGCCGGCCAAGATCCGGCCGACTGGATCAGCCCGCGGGGTCCCTTCTCCCAGGACGCCAATTTCGCATCGTGCAATGGCCAGCTGCCTCCTCCGTCGGTTCCCGCATCGTTGGTGACCCACCTCCGGGCGGCACACAGTGGAACGTTTTCGGCCATCCTGAACGGCTGCGCCGGACGCGCCTTCG
>DATMZU010000512.1:0-2949 GCA_035607435.1 Thermoanaerobaculia bacterium
AGCCGCCGGAATCGGGGATTCGCTTTGGGCGGTTCAAACGACGGGCTGCCAGATCGCCGCCGGAAACAACGAAGCGTGCTTCCGGGCGATTCGATTCGGTGTCGCGCCGACGACCAGCGGATTTCAGGCGCCCTTGGCCGAACAGGCCACGGTGGGCCTCGGGTCCGACAACTTCCTGTGGATGCCCTCGATCGCCGCCACCAATAGCGCGCGGATCGGCTTGGCGGTCCACCTCTCTTCGGCGACTCTGCAACCTGGGTCGGGATTCCTCACGAAGATCCCGGGCTCTGCCGGCTTTTCTCCGCTCGGCGTGCTTCGCTCGGGGACCTGCTCCCGCGGCGGAAGCTCCTTTAAGTCGGGCGACTATTCCGGCGCCCAGGCGGACCCGGACGGTGCCGGGATCTGGCTTGGCGGCGAAAACTTCGGGACCGTCAATGGCAGCTGCAACTGGCAGACCGCGATCGTGCGGGTTTCGCCGTAGGTCGGGCGTCAGGAGGCTGGACTTGGACCGATCCAAAGATCGTCGATGGTTTCGGCCATTAATTCCGTGGGGGCTTCTTCGAATGAAACCGGCTCTTCTTCGTCTTACGCTCTGCGCTCTCGCGTCGGTGCCGCCGTTGGTCGCCCAGGCCGTGGCGCCCGCTCCTGAGAGCTACCTGGTCCGCCGGACGGCGCACATCGATGACGAGATCAGTGGCCTCAAGTTTGACCTCGAGATGGTCATTTACCGCGATGGCCTCCTGGTTCGAACCCTGCGATTCCCTGACTCTACCGAGCTCCTGAGAGCCCGGGGCACTCCCCAGGAAGTACGAGATCTCCAGCGGGCGCTGTCCCAGAATCGCTTTGGCTCCCAGGCGGGCCGCTGCTTTTATCGCGATCAGCCAGGGCAGGGCGAAGTCTTTCGCTCCGCGGTGACCTGGTTCGGACGGACGGGAGAACGCCAGGTCACGCTGACCTTCGGCAACCCGTTCACCGCGCTCTGCAGTGAAGCCTTCGTTCGCTCCGTGGATGCCATCTCGGACTTCTTCTTCGCGGCTGCTCAAGAGCCAGGAACGCAAATCGAGATGGTCCCTGCGGACATCTTCGGAGACTTCAAGCCGGAGCCGAGAGTGCCCTGACCGGGGCGGCTTGCAGGCTTCGCCCGGGGGTGCCTTCTCGGAGCCTGTGACTGCCCCTACGCCTGCCCCATTTGCGCGGTGACCTCTTGCAGCAGAGCCAGGGTGGCGCGCTCCTGATCGGCGGCTTCCTTGAGCAGGCGGAGCGCGGCGAACGCCTCGGGGCGGATCTTCAGCGCCTGGAAGATCTCGAACATCTCTGCGACCGCCTCCCGGATCTCCCGTGTCTTGCCCCGCAGCAGCCAGACCGCCGCGAGATCGAGCGTCACCAGCGCGCCCTGGTAGGGCAGGTCTTGTGCCGCGAACTCGCCCCGCGCTTCGCGCAGCAGCTCCTCGCCGCGCGCGAGCGAGCCGCGCGCGGCCTCGATCTTCCCTTCCAACCAACGGAGCTTGATGAGATCGATCGCGCCGCCCAGACCCGCATAGAGCGGTCGTGCCTTCTTGACCAACTCTGTGGCCTGGTCCGGGTAACCCAACTCGGAAAGGTAATAGATGAGGTTGTGGTAGGCGGCGAGAAGGAGTTCCGGGTCTCTGTCGGTTGAGAGGAGGGCCAGGCCCTCCTGGAAATAGCCGACAGCGGTCTCGAAATCCTGGAGTCTGCCAGCGACGAGGCCCCGGTAGACCAGAGTACGTCCCGCGAAGTGCTTCTCTCCGAGTCTCAGGTAGGCGAAGCAAGCTCTTTCAAAGAGCTCGCTGGCTTCCGAGTAGGCCCGTGAATCTTTGAGAAAAAGAGCCGCGACTTCAGCGGCTTGAGCGGTTTCGAGGAGGCCGACGTTGCCCTTGATGCCGACCGCCGCGCAGCGTCGGAGGGAACGCTCGGTGGCGGCGAGATCCCCGCCGATTCGATGCGCGTTCGCGATCTCCGCCCAGATCTCGTAATGGAGGCGCGCAATCTCTTGCGGCGGGTGGTCTTCCGGGAGGAGCTGGTCCGCATGGCCCCAGGCGATCGAGGCCATGGCGAGCGTCAAGCCGGGATCGTCGTGCCGGAGCCGCCGGGCCTCTTCGAGCGCGATCTCGGCCCGCGCCCAGCGGAGCGCGGAGGAGCAAGGGTACCGCGGCTGACAGAGACCTTCCATTTCTCGCTCCGCCTGGGCGCGCGCCGCGGCCATCTGGCCGGCGAGGCGGAGCACCTTTCGTTTCGTGCGCTGCCAGGGCAGGCTGACGACGTTTCCCGGAGGCGGCTCCTCGTCGGCCGCCCGCTCCGGATGGAAGATCGGCAGGGCGAGCTCGGCGGCGTCCTCCCGGCAGAGCGGGCAGCCGCCGATCAGGTGATCGAAGATCGCGAGGCGCTTGGGGCGATCTTCCGGGGCGCCGAGCCGACCGCGGAGAAAGGCGGCCAAGTCTTCCGGGTCGGGGTGCGGAGTGTCGATCATCCGTCGTCCTCCCAAGATCGGGCTCCCGGAGCGGCCGTGCGCCAAGCCCACTCGGGCTGCCTCTGATTGAGCAACTTCGATGCGGGATTGTCGCACAGCCGCTCGGTCTTTTTTCCTACCCGGAAACGCGGCACGGCGGCCGGCGAATCACCGCTTGCCAGTCGGGTCGATGTCCACACCCTCATCGCTGGTCGGCCCCGGCGCGGGCCGGCCCCACGGGTCGACGGTCGCGCGCCCTTCATCCTGAAGCGCCAGGACGGAAGTCGGCGGCGGCCCGGCTGCGGGCTGGCCATGCGGATCGATCTCCACCCCCTGCTCCGCCCACAGCCCCGCCACCCGCCCCCAGGCGGAGGCGAGCCAATGCCACGGGGCGAAGGCACCCTCGGCCAACCGGAGCGACACGGCGTGGCCAGGAACGGCAACGAGGAAGGTCAAAAGCAGGACAGCGGCGAGCGGGGCAC
>DATMZU010000374.1:0-5150 GCA_035607435.1 Thermoanaerobaculia bacterium
CCCCGGCCACTCCCGGCGGGCTCCCGTCCCGTACCTGCCGCCTCGGCGCAGGTTCTATTTCCCCGCTCATGACGTAAGGACCGGGAAATTCGTGATAGAGGGCAAGCCCGCCTCGGGTCTCACCCGCTGTCGGCTCGCCGCCGCTGAAGAGTTCGCGACAGAAGGCCAACCACTGACGGTCGTGCCCCGAGCTTCGCCCGGATCGGGCTCTCCGGTACATCTCCGGTCTTCCGCCATGCAGCCGGCGTCCGGTCCGGGGATTCCCCTGCGATCTCTCACGCGCCGCGGCGGCGAGCCGTCGCGGGCCGCGCGTTCCGCGCCCTTTCCTTCCTTTCTCGGGCAAGGGTCGCAACGGTGACCCGTTGCCCGAGGCGACGCCTGCCGGCGTCACTCGCTGCGCGAAAAAAGCACCGGGTGGACTGGTGGCCTAGCAGGTCCCCATGCCGGAGCTGGTTGCGGCTTTGCGGCCCGCCGTTCTGGACGATCCAGTCGCCGGTGCCGATGTCGTGGAGCAGGAAGTCGCTGTACGGGTGGATGGTCTTGTCGCCCAGGGCGGGCGGAATCACGAACGTGCCGCCGTAGATCGAGGTTCCCGCGGGAGCGGTGACGACGTTGAGATTCCATAATGGGCCTATGAAAGACACAGAAATGATGCTCTGCCCCGCTTGCAGCGGACCCTTGAGCAAGCATGTACAGAGCGATATCGGCTCCGCCGTGATAGGCAGTGAGGATGACGAGCGACTTGCGGGTTTAATTGCCCGGCGAGAATAGTGGGAGGCTCGCCGATTTCAGTCGGCGAACGCCATCGCAGACATACGAGTTTGGCGATTGATTCGTTGTTGGGATGGGCGGACTGGCGTGGTCGAACTAACGATGCCCATAGAGATCTGGAGCGACGACTACTACGGTGAGCCGGAGTTTTTGTCAGAACCCGAACGGGATGACTTATTTAGGGCTTTTCTGGTGTGATTCCGCGATGCCAAGGCGCCTGCGAAGCTCTTCCGTAGTGATTCCTTCGCCGCGGTCGGCTGCCGCCCGGGCTTCGGTCAATCCGCCATCGAAATCGTCATCCTTGTCGCCTTCCGCGACAACCTGCTTCTTGAGCCGCCGAGCGTAGGTGTTCTTGCGCCCTTCCAGGGTCGAAAAGTCGTATTCGGCTCTCATCGGCAGTTTTCCCATAGTTCTAATTCTCGCACGTCACAACTGCTGCGAATCCACATCCGCGATTAATTCCACCGCGAACGAAACCTGCCCCAGCACGTCGCGCAGGATCGTGTGCAGGTCGCGTAGCGACGCCGAGCGTAGGAGGAGTTGGAAGCGCCACTCGTCCGCAATCGCTCGAACAGTGCAGGCGCGGGGCTGGCGATGCGGATCGCGCGGACTTCGGGTGTGCGCTCACCCAGTTCGCGAATTCGGCGAGGCGGTCGTGGCCGCGGTCTCGGTTCTTGTCTTCGACCAGGATATGGACCAGGCGCGAGAAGGGCGGGTAGTGGAAGGCACGGCGGAAGCGCAGCTCTTCGCGGTCGAGCAGAACGCTCGGCCGCCGGTGCCGATCACCACAGCGCTCCCGATTGGAACGTGCGTGCCCCAAAACGGCGCAGCGCACAAGAGTCATCGCGGCCTGCGTTGGGGATTCTGAGGGATCGGACGGCCGGAACAGGACGGAGCCGGAACGAGAGGCGTCGGTTGAAGTTGTCCCCGGAGCCAGGTCGCAATGATCCAACCGAGGACCGCGAGCTCGACCAGGCCAGATCAGGACGCTGCCTTCCGGCGTTTTTCGATCTCGCCCGCGAGTCGCTCGATCTCCGGGTTGGCCGGCTGCATGCGGCGAAGCTGGTCGATAATGGGAATCGCCTCGTCGTATCGTCCGAGATCGAGTCCGATTACGATCGCTTGGTTGAAGCGGGATTGCCAGTGCTCAGGAGCCATCTTCTCCGCCTCGCGGAATCGGGCCACCGCTTGGTCGAACTCGCCCAGCTCCCGGTGAGCGATGCCGAGGTCGGTCAGCAGGTCGGCGTCAGCCTTGCCGAATCGCTCGACCTGAAGGTACAGATCGCGCGCCCGCGTCCAGTTGCCGACATCGAAGTTGAGGTTTGCGAGCTTCCTCACCGCGTCCGTATCTTCCGGGTGCTGCTTGACGTCTTCCTGGAGCTTGCGGATCTCCTCCATCCCCGGACTTGCTGCAGTTCCTCCCGTACTGGCGACTGGGGCGCTCGGCATCCCCCTAACACCGCTAACGGCCTCGGGCGTCGGTGGCTCAGGGCTTCCCCAAGGACGAGGGAAAAGCCACGCTCCGAGGGCGATCGCCACGCCTACGATCGTGGCGATTGCCGAAAACCGGAAGAGTCGATCCGAATTCGGGACGGACTCGGCCGCGCCGTTGCTGCGCTCTGTACCGATTGTCATGGCCGCTGAATCGGAACGTTATGGGACTGCTCAAGCAGCCAGGTGGCCCCACCTGCATAGCTGCGTTCAACTACAGAGGCCATGTTCGTTTCTCTCGGCACACCCGAGAAGGTAAACCGGCTTTTGGCGACAACCCCCGCGATCAAGTTACGGTGCATGGAACCAGAGTCGTCGCTGGACCTAGAGGCCAGCACAATCTTGGCGCCGGGATGGAACTTGCGATTCAAGTCGGGCCCCCTACCTAGCTACAAATTCCGTTGAAGGCTTGAAGTTTATAGGGTTGGCGCTCAGAGGAATAGGTACTTCACCAAAGTTGGCTGGAAATCGGCTGGCTGGAATTATCCCTGACTATCGATTTCGTGCCAAGACCGTTTCCTAAATACGTGAGCCTAGGCTGGCGTTCGCCCGTATTCTTCTGAATTTCGGATCTCACAGCAGCTGCTGCGGATCCACATCCACAATCAAATCCCCCGCGAACGCGACCTGCCCCAACACGTCATGCAGGATCGCGTGCAGGTCGCGGAGCGACGCGGATCTGAGGAGCAGCTGAAAGCGCCACTCCCCTCTCAGGCGTTCGAAGGGGGCGGGGGCGGGGCCGGTCATTCGGATGGCGCGGGCTTTGGGGTGGGCGCTCACGCGGTTGGAGACTTCGGCGAGGCGGTCGTGGGCTCGGTCGCGGTTCTTGTCTTCGGCCAGGATTTGGACCAGGCGCGAGAAGGGCGGGTAGTGGAAGGCGCGACGGAAGCGCAGCTCTTCGCGGACGAAGCCTTCGTCGTCGCCGTGGAGGGCGGCTTGGATCGCGTAGTGGTCCGGATGGTAGGTCTGGTAGATCACCTTGCCGGGCCGGTCGCCGCGGCCGGCGCGGCCGGCGAGTTGGACGAGGAGGTTGTAGGTTCGTTCGACGGCGCGGAAATCGGGGAAACCGAGGTAGCTGTCGGCGGTGAGCACCGCGGTGAGCGAGACGTTCGGGAAGTGGTGCCCTTTGGAGACCATCTGGGTGCCGATCAGGACCTGCGAGTCGCCGCGCGAGAAGCGTTCGAGCAGGGCGGCCGGTCCCCCCGGGCGGCGGGCGGTGTCGCGGTCGAGCACCGCGACTTCGACGCCGGGAAACAGCTCGGCGAACATCTCCTCCACTCTCTCGGTGCCGGCTCCGATCGGTTCGAGCGCCGCTTCGCCGCAGGTCGGGCAGATCGCGGGCATCGGCCGCATCGAGCCGCAGTAGTGGCAGACCAGCTCGCGGTCGCGCAGGTGGAGGGTGCGCGGCAGGCCGCAGTCGTCGCAGCGAAAATCCTCGCCGCAGGCGCGGCAGAGGAGCATCGGCGAGTAGCCCCGGCGGTTGCGCAGGAGGATGACCTGCTCGCCGCGGTCGAGCGTCTCGGCGATCTCGACCTTGAGCCGCTCCGAGAAGTGGATCTCCCCCGGCACCCGGCGCGGCGCCTCGGTGCGCAGATCGACCAGAATTCCTTCCGGCAGGCTCCCCTGCCCGGCGCGGGCGGTGAGCGTCAAGCGCGTGAGCTTGCCCTGCTCGGCGTTGTGCCGGCTTTCGAGGCTGGGCGTGGCGGAAACCAGCAGCGCCACCGCCCCCGCGGCGCGCGCCCGGACCAGCGCGAGATCTCGGCCGTGGTAGCGCGGGGCGGATTCCTGCTTGTAGGCCGGGTCCTGCTCTTCATCAACGACGATCAGCCCGAGGTTTTCGACCGGGGCGAACAGGGCGGAGCGCGGACCGAGCACAACGCGCGCCTCGCCGCGGCGGACCCGTTCCCATTCCTGATGGCGCTCTCCCGCGCCGAGCCCCGAATGGAGAATCGCGAGGTCGGCGCCGAAGCGCTGCTCGACCGCCCGGGCGAGCGCCGGGACGAGGGCGATCTCGGGCACCAGGAGGATCGCCGATTTGCCCGCCGCGAGCGCGGATTCGGCGGCTCGCAGGTAGACCTCGGTCTTGCCCGCGCCGGTCATCCCGACGAGTAGGAACGGCGAAAATTGGCCCGCTTCGATGGCGGCCTGAAGCGTCGCCACGGTCTCCGCCTGATCGGGGCGCAGCTCGAAGCTCGGCGCCTCGCTCTCGCCGAACATGTGGCGATCGAGCCCGAGGCGCTCGACCTGGGTGAATTTGCGCACGATCCCGAGATCGGTGAGCCGCTTGAGCACCGCCGGACTCGCTTCGGCGAGGGCCGCGATCTCCGTGCCGGTCGCCGGCCGGCCGATCGCCGCGAGGTATTCGATCGCCGCCTTGCCCGGCGCGGAACGCCCGCAGGCCGCGAGGTGCGCCTCCTTCGGACCGGGCGCCAGCTCGAACGCCGAAATATAGCGCGCGCCGCGGGCGGTGCGCTCCTCGCTCGCGATCCATCCCCGCTCTTGAAGGTCGAGGATCACCCGGCCGATCGGCTGGTCGAGCGGCGTCTCCGACGAGGCCGCGAGCCGCTCCACCAGCTCCGCGAGGCTTGCCCGTCCCCCCTCGCGCAGGGCGTCGAGCAGCCGTTCCTCGTCCGGGTTCCGCGGAGTCGCGAACGCCCCGGCGTCGGTGGTCCAGACCTTCCGGTTGCCTTGGGGGGGCAGATCGCCGGGCACCATGGCGCGGACGACGTCGCCGATCGGCGCCAGGTAATAGTCGGCGGCGAAACGGGCCAGTTCGAGCAGGTCCGCCGGCACCACCGGTTCGAGATCGACGATCTCCTCGATCGGACGGATCTCGAAACACTTGGGGCGCCGGTCGTGGACCGCGAGCACCAGCCCAGTGAGCCGGC
>DATMZU010000537.1:0-3196 GCA_035607435.1 Thermoanaerobaculia bacterium
CACCACCTCGGGCGGTCCGTACACCCAGGTCGGCACCTCGGCGACCACCTCGTTCGCCGACACCGGTCTCACCTGCAACACCACGTACTTCTACGTCGTCCAGGCGACCAACGCGCCCACCTGCGCTTCGGTCAACTCCGCCCAGGCGTCGGCCACCACCTCGGCCTGCACGGCTTGCACGACGACCACCCTCTTCACCAACGGCTTCGAGACCGGAACCGGCCTCGCGGGCTTCGGCACGGGCACCTTCGTCTCGGGTGGCTCGGCCGCCAGCTGGCGCGGGATCCAGACCTGCACGGCGCAGACCGGGTCCAAGATCTTCCGCTTCGGCGGCACGACCTGCACGACCGACTACGGCTCCAACGTCTTCGCCTACGCCCAGCCGAACGGCTCCACCGGCATCGCGGTTCCGGCCGGCTCGACGGTCACCCGTCTCTCCTTCGGCCATCGCCGCGCGTTCGAGTCGGGCTTCGACGGCGGCACTCTCGCGGTCTCCGTCGACGGCACGAACTATGAGTTCGTTCCGGCCTCGGCGATCCTCACCAACAGCTACAACGGCACGATCGCAGCCTCCTGCGCTCCGGCCGGCTCCGCGGGTGCGAGCGTCTGGACCGGCACGTCCTCGACGTTCACCACCACCACCGTCAACCTCGACGCCGCCTGCAACGTGGTCACCGGCACGACGACCGGCTGCGCCGGCCGCAGCGTCCGCATCGCGTTCACTTCGATCACCGATTGCTCGGTGACCGGAGACGGCTGGTTCCTGGACAACGTCGCGGTCACGGCCTGCACGCCGTAAGGCAAGCTCGTCGTACCGGTAGGTAGAAGTTCCGGGCCTCCTCCCCCTCAGGGGAGGGGGCCTTTTTCTTGGGGTTCCAAGCCTCCGCCGCCCCCTCAATCGCCCTCGACAAAGAACACAACCCACGAGCCGGGATGCGATTTGACCTGGGCTTCGATCCTTGCGATGGATTGGTTGAGGCCATCGAGAGCGCCCGGGCAGGCGGCTTCGGTCGATTCGGTCGATGCGAGAAACTGGTTGGTGCGGGTTCTCAGTCCGGCCCAGGCGTAGGAGTCGTTGAGCTTCAGATTGCCATCGAAGTAGAGGCTGCAGCTCGTGAGCTGGCCAACTCGGCCGTTCGCCAGGGAAGCGGTCAACTGGGCCATCTCGGCGGGTGTCGCTTGGCCGCGGGTGTATTCGATCCTGGAAAATCGATTGTCGAAGGATGTGAGGGACGAAACGACCAATCCGTCGCGGAAGACATAGGCCCCCACCGAATCCGACCGTTCGAACAGCGTGTCGTTCTTGGAGATCGAGGCACTGACCAGCAGACGGTGATCGGGACCGGCGGTCGCGGGGATGAAGTCCGCATCGGTCGGGATCGCCGGATCGGGGAAATCGACTCTTACCGCACCGGCACGAGTTTCCTGCGCCCGCACAAAGGCCAGACTCGCTGCGATCAGGCGAGAGACCGCCGCCGGACAGGGGCTGGCCACAAAGGCATTGTGGGCCCTGAAGCTCTTGAACTCGCCATCGGCCTGAATCCAGAGAAACGAATACACGATCCTGCCGCCCAGCGGCACCGCTTCCTCCAATCGGCAAGTGCCGATCTGCCGCCCTATTTGATTGTCGGTGAGGGTCCGTCGGAAGGCGGCCAGCTCTCGGGGAGGAGCCACCGAGCGAACGATCCGGCGCGCGGCGTGCTCGCCGCCTTCGGTCAAGTCGTGGACCGAAAGGCCGTCACGGTGCAAGACCATCCCGAGACTCAAGGAAGGCCCCTGCGCCGGCTGGACCGATGCGCCGAAACCAAAGAACCGCGCACCGGAAACAGGCGGCGCAGCGCTCGCGAAGGCGGGCAGTACGAAAGACAAGCCAAGGGCAAGAGATCCGAAGATTCGGAGCCTGGTCATCGAAACCTTCCTTTCGGTGATTGCTGCTGCCTCCTCTTACGGGGACCGGCGCGCCGCCATCTAGAGCCTTCTTACGTCGTGCCGTCGGTTTCTCCCCCGGCAAGGCGTCCCGTCATGCTGACCTCATGCTGTCGAGCGGCCTTGTCAATCGCGGACGGAGGGGCCTTGCACCTGGACTCACGGACCGGGTACAACGACGGGGCCGGATGCCAGATTTGGAGCCAGTAATTGGATTGACCTCGTCTGCGGGGGAGCTGTAGCCACGTCATCTCGAACCGAGCGACTTTAAGCGCCGACTCGGACTTCTTCACCTACGGTGACAGAGTTCAAGTACGGGGACGAGCCAGGTGGCCACCCAGCGATTGGCCGCCTGAAATCTGACCAAGGAGAGGAATTTGATGCGTTACAGAGCGCTCGTTTCGATGGTCTCTTGGTTTGGCCTCTTCACCTCGACTCCCGGCCTCCCTTGGTCGCTCACGGATTGCAGCGCCTCGGAAATCGAATCGACTGCGAAGTTTCGGGCGGAAATCCTGGCAGCCGAACCAGGATCACCTATCTATGTCGTTCATCCCTTCCCGAAGACTCCTCGCGAAGTGTTCGAAGATTTCAGGTCGGACTTCTGGAGCTCCTGGCAGGTTCGCGAGCGGGTTCCTTCGGAAGATCTTGAGCTTGCCGATCTGTTGATTCGGCACGACGGCACTTTCCAAGTCTTCACCGTGGAGGATTGGAGCCCTCTTCGGTGCAAGGCGGAACGAGCGAGCAAACTCCTCTATTTTCTGCGCATCTACGCTGCGGACGGTCGCGAGGTGGGCCGGGTGGGGATCCAAGAATCCGGCGTAATTGCGTTTTACCAAAGCGGCAACGTGACGAGAGAAGCGCCAGGTGCCGGAAAACGGTGGATCAATGCGTTCGTTACCCTGGATGAAGTGAAGCAAGATGCGGCCAGGCGATTCGGCAAGAACGCCGCGCGATTGCAGTACGTGACTCAGTACGGCACCCTCCTCTGCCCGCAGACCGAGCCCTGTGTCGCCTTTGAGGACGGTAGCGAGAAGTACCTATGGCGTAGGCATGAGCTGTTCGTACTCGATGCCAAAGGAGGGCCGGCGGTTCACCTGGCCGACTTTGCACGCCCGGGCTCCTCTCGAGCCGCCCTTCTTTCGAGGTACAGCGGCCCGCAGTTTCTCGTCTCCGTGGGCGGCGATCACTACCTGCCTGCGAAACAAGTTCCTCCGACCTCGGCCAAGCCCTGATCCCTTGGCGAAGGCTTCGCTACGGACGAATGTCTACT
>DATMZU010000544.1:0-2036 GCA_035607435.1 Thermoanaerobaculia bacterium
GGCGCGGGTCAGGATGGGATCTCGCGCGCCGCCCGGGCGGATGGCCTCCTCGCGGGGCCGGCGCCCGCGCGAAACGCCGCGGGCCGAGTGCGACGGCGGGCGCCGCGGTCCCGTGGATGCGGTCATGTGGGGGAACGATAGGGCTTTGGCGCCGGGGCGCGCGCCGGGCGCGGGCGAGTGCCGGCGAGGGGAGGGCCAGCACAGCGAATTTTAACGCCGCCGAGAACCCTCGCGGCGGGATGCTTGGCCGATCGGCCACAAAGTGCGACCGGCGAGGGCGGTCCGGAGCTACTTTTTGCTGCCGGAGCGGACCCGACATGCCCGAAATCGAAATTTGTCCCGCCTAACGGCGAGAAAGCACCGTAACATTCCAGAGACCTCACAAACTCTAGGAGCGCCACCGTGTCGCGGAACGATCCCCCGCCGCTCTTCGCCGCCGTTTTGCGCCACCTCCGCCAGAACGTGCGCGGTTGGACCCAGCGCCGGCTCGAACGGGAGGCCGGCCTGCCCGTGAGCCGGGTCTCGAAGCTCGAGAGGGGGACCTACGCGCTCGATCGCCCAACGCTCGAAAACCTGGTGGCGGCGCTCGGGCTTCCGGCCGCCTCGATCGGTCGGACGATCGCCGCGCTCGAGCAAGCGCCGGGCGCGCGAGGGGCGAGCCAAGGCCTCGAGATCCTGACCCCGCTCGAAGGGCAAAGGGTCGAGGAGCTGGCCAGCGAGCTCGCCCGAACCGCCGCCTCGATCGCACGCCGGGCGATGTCGGCCGAGCTGGTCCGCCGGCGGGTCCGGAGGGAGCGCGAGGAAGCGGGCCGGCTCTGGGCGCACCTGCGCCGGCAGCAGCCGGCCGAGCTCCAAAGGGACCTTGTGAGCGCGGTCGAGCGCTACCAGACCTGGGCGATGAGCGAGCGGCTGTGTGCCGAAAGCGTCCTCGCTGCGGCGGACGACGCCGAGCGGGCGCTCCACCTCGCCGGTCTCGCGCTCCTCGCCGCCGAGCGGTCGCCGGGGAAGGAGGAGCACCGCCTCCGGCGCGAGGGCTATGCCTGGGGGTTCCTCGGCAACGCCCGGCGGGTCGCGGGCGATCTCCCCGAGGCCGAGAAGGGCTTTCTTCGGGCCGAGGAACTCTGGGACGCGGGCGAGGCATCTCCCGCCGAGCCGCTCGATGGCAGTCGCCTGCTGGATCTGAAAGCATCACTCCACCGCTATCAGGGTCGTTACGAAGAATCCGTAGAGCTTCTTGAACACGCCCTCGAGGACGCAGGCTCGGGGGAGGCCATCTCAAGGCTTCTCCTCAAACGGGCTGCAACCCTCGAATATCTGGAGCGCTATGGCGACGCTTTGGCCTCACTTGCGCAAGCTGAACCTTGGATTGAGGCCTTCGGACCGGCCCGCTTGCGCTGCGTTCTGCGCTTCAACCGAATTGTCAATCTTTGTCACCTGAGGCAGTTCGAAACAGCCGACCAAGAGCTTGCGATCCTACGTGGACTTTCTATCGACCTTAGGCATGACTTGGATCGCCTGCGCGTGCGCTGGCTCGAAGCACGGGTGGCTGAAGGATTTGGGCGTCGGGACGATGCGGCCGAGGGACTCCGGGAAGTCTGGCAGGCGTTCGCCCGGAAAAAGATCATCTTCGATGCAGGGCTCGCCGTCTTGGAACTGGCAGCACTCGAGCTGGAGCGGGGCCGCACGCGGGAGGTAAAGGCTCTCGCATCCGACGCCGCGTCGATCTTCGCAGCGCAGATGATCCCTCGCGAGCTGCTCGCGAGCGTTCAACTGTTCTGGCAAGCCGCGCAGCGGGAGGCGGCGACGTCCCTTGCCGCTCGCCGCCTCCTCACGGAACTTCGTCGCATTCCGCGTGAGACCTTTTTGTGATCGGCCCCTCCTCAGTTTCGACAAAACCCATCGGGATCAAGCTGGCACCCGTTGTCCCGAAGGACCGGAGAGCACCCCACGCCATTCGGATCCATCTCGCAGCCGTTGGGGCGAGCCGGGGCGCAAACGCCGTTCGGGTCGAGCTGGCAGCCATTGGTGCGGGCCGG
>DATMZU010000556.1:0-2603 GCA_035607435.1 Thermoanaerobaculia bacterium
AAGATCGCCTCCGCCGCGCCGAAGTCCCCCAGGCCGGCGGCGATCTTGCCCTCCTGGCCCCGGCGCTTGAGCAGGTCCATCTCTCCGGCGTGGCGATCGTAGAGAGGGGCCAGGGATCGTTGCGCCCGGCGCGCCTCCTCGAAGCGATCGAGCTCGATCTCGCAATCGACCAGGTTGTGGAGCGCGATCAACACCATTCGCCCATCGACCGCCGGATCGAGCTCCTCGAGCGCGGCCTGGAAGCGCACGCGCGCCACCGCCGGATCCTCGCCGTAGACCTCGGCAATGCCCTGGAGCACCAACGCCTTGCCCACCTGGCTCGGCTGTCCCAAGGCGCGGCGGAGGGGGATCAGCCGATCGAGCATTTCCACCGCCTCGGCGAACCGCCTTTGGTCGATCCGGAGGGAGGCGCCGAGATCGATCAGATCGGCGGCGAGCCCGGGGTCGCCGGTCCCCTCCTCGCAACGCTCCTGCGCGACGGCCATCGACAGCTCGGCCGCGACGAGGTCGCCGATCAACCGTTGCGCGTTGGCCAGCTCCGCATGAGCCCGGCACTGAAGATCGGCCACCTGGCCGTCCGGATGAGCTTCCACGTCGAGCCGCGCCGACACACCAACCGCGAGGCGAGCCACCTCCAAGGCGCGAGCCGGGGATTCCGTGCGAAAGCGCTCGACGGACTCCAACAGAGCTTCCGCCCGGGCCCAGCCGCGCACGCCGGCCGCCTCCCGCGGCGAAAGCGCCTGGAGCCGGAACAGATCGCCTTCGAGGACCGCGCTCACCTCTCGCGCCGCCGTGTCCCGTTCCCGCTCCAGGCGGGCAAACGAGGCGCGCGCGGCCCGCAGGGCGTAGCGGACCGGGAACTCGTAGCATTCCGGCCGGTAGCGCCGGGCGGTGCCGAACCGCCGATCTTCCAGCACCTGATAGGCCGACGCCGCAGCCTCTCCGCAGTCGGCGCAGCCGGCGATCAGATGACGGATCACCCGTTTCCGCTCGGTTCGGCCGAGACTTCCCGCGATCAGGGCGGCGAAACTCTCGGATTTGGGGTGATCGCGCATTGCGGGGCTCTCCGGGGGAATCGGTGATGTCCGCATTCTCGCATGCGCGCGTTCCTGCGAGAAGCGGTAGAAGATCCCCAATGTGCCCACCCCCGCCCTCCAAACCACCGCGATCGGGGGTGGGCCGGACTCGCCGTCAGGCCCCCGGCGCCCCGGGGGGAGCGAAATCACAGGGTTTCGGCTTGCCGTTCGGGTCGATGCAGGTGCCGCTCTCCGGCGGCGTCGGCTTTTCCGCCGGCTGGAACCAACCCCCGAAATCATCGATCCAGGTGGAAAGAGTCCGGACGGGATTCCCGAAATCGATCGGCTGCGCCGTCAGAGGGGCGGCGCCCCCCCACAGCAGACCGGCCCAAACGATCAACAGCAGGTTGGCAAGGCGAATTCTTGGGGTGATGGCAGACATGTCTCGTCTCCTCTAGTACGGCAGTTTGATTCGGCCGCACGAAATATGCGGACCCGTGGGGTGGATAAATCGGGGAAGAGTGTGCCCAGTTTTTTCAAGTATTCAAGCGATGAGCCACGGACGAGGCCCTCGCCGTTCTCGTCGCCTCGGCCGTCAAGGCACTCCGGGCACGTAGTCCGCGGCGAGCCGCAGCGGCTCGATCCGCTTCCGGACCGCGGCCATGAATTCATCTCCCGGATCGACCTTGGTCGTGAAATAGGTCGGGTCGCGCTCCTCCCAGAGAGGCGTGCCGCGGAAGCGGCCATATTCATGATGGCCGATCAGGTAGCGGATCGTCGGGTGGCGCGCCGCGAGATCCACGACCAGCTTGGCGTCCGCCCGCACCTGGCATTCGGTGAGCGGCGCGTCGCTGCCGCCGACGTTTTCGATCCCGATCGCCGCGCGATTGAGCCCGATCGTGTGGCGGGCGATCGCGGTCTCGGGTAGCAGCCGGTAGATCGCGCCGTCGCGATCGACCACAAACTGAGACGCGACATTCACCCGCCCGGCGCGCAGCAGCTCCGGGCGCGAGGCGGGAATCCGCGCGGGACGGAAGGCCCGCCAGAGCGCCGCCAGATCGGGCAGCTCGGTCCAATGCAATACGATCATCCGCGGCTCGAAATTCAAAGAGGTCGCTTGGGCGTCGTACCGCTCGCGCACGTATTCGCGCGTCCACCGCGCGCGGCGCCGGGCCTGCGGCAGCGGCAGCGGCACCACGGCGAGCCCCGCGCCTTCGGCGCAGTCGATTTCCGCCGCCCTTCGGCCGGCCGCGGCGCTTCGCGCCAGGCTTCCGGCGCAGGCCCAGCCCGAGCCGATCAGGCCCGCGAGACCCAACATCCCTAGGCACGCCCAGCCGGACCAGCCCGGCGGGCGCCGACGATTCGCCGACATGATTGCCTCCCCCAGCCAATGAGATCGGGCGGAACTTTGAACGCTGCGAGAAGTTTCGTCAAACCGAGGCGCCGCCGACCGCCCCTTGACGCCGGCCCAGAGCGCGCTACCATTGCCGGCCAGCTCTCGGACGTTACTTTCGGATTCGGGTCTCGCCGCGGTGGATAGCGGGGTCTAGAGATCGATCCATATCCAAAGGGGAATCGACAGATGAT
>DATMZU010000577.1:0-3847 GCA_035607435.1 Thermoanaerobaculia bacterium
GACCACCGCGGGCGCGGTGCCCGGCTTGGGCGGTATTTTCGGCTCCGGCCCTTTGTCGCTCCCCGCCGTCTGGATGTCCTCGAAGAAATCGAGCGCCTCGGGCTTGCCCGCTTCGACCGTCGCGTTCTCGGGCGGCGTCGCGAGCACCTGGGCAGTCTCCACCGAGGCGAGCTGCCCCTTGCCGATCCAGACGCCGGAGAGGAAGGCGACCAGCAGGCAGCCTAAAAGAATCACGAACGCGCTCACCACCTGGCGGTTGGTGAGCGCGATCTCGTAGTAACTCGGTTCGTCGTTCGTGCTCAAGCCTTGCTCCTCGCCGGGCTCGAATCGCCCGGCACGCCGAGTTTACCCAACCGCTCGGTCATCCCGCGGAATCCTTTCTCGGGAAACCTTCGAGGAATGGCCGCACCAGGTCGATCGGCAGCGGGAACAGGATGGTGGAGTTCTTCTCGGCCGCGATCTCGGTGAGCGTTTGGAGGTAGCGCAGCTGGAGCGTGACTGGGTTCGTCGCCACCACTTCCGCGGCCTGACTCAAGGCGATCGACGCGTCGAGCTCGCCCTGGGCGTGGATGAACTTCGCCCGCTTCTCGCGCTCGGCCTCGGCCTGGCGCGCCATCGCTCGCTGCATCTCCTGCGGCAGATCGACGTGCTTGACCTCGACCATCGTCACCTTGATCCCCCACGGGTCGGTCTGGTGGTCGATGATCTCCTGCAGCCGCGCGTTCAGCTTGTCGCGCTCCGAGAGCAGCTCGTCGAGCTCCGCCTGGCCGAGCACCGAGCGCAGGGTGGTCTGCGCCAGCTGGCTCGTCGCGTAGAGGTAATTTTCGACCGAGACGATCGCCCGCGAGGGATCGACGACGCGGAAATAGACCACCGCGCTCACCTTCACCGAGACGTTGTCCTTGGTGATGATGTCCTGGGACGGCACGTCGAGGACGACCGTGCGCAGCGACACCTTCACCATCTTTTCGAACGGCCAGAAGATCAGAACCAGCCCCGGCCCTTTCGGCTCCTTGCCCAGCCGGCCGAGGAAGAACGTCACCGCCCGTTCATACTCGTTCATGACGTTGACCCACCGCGAGAAACAGAACAGCGCGATGATCGCGACGACGCCGCACCCGACCCAGTTTTCCATGTGAATAGATCCCTTCCCTTTAAATTTCTACGGTTGGGCGCCCACGGCCGTCGGGCGGCCGGATCCTGCCGAACGGACACGGAGGGTGAGATTTTCGATCCCGATCACCTCGACCGGCTCGCCGGCCGCGATCGGACCGGCGGCGGCATCCGCGACGGCGGCCCAGATCTCGCCGTGGACGAAGATCTTACCCGCGGGATCGAGGGCGGTGCGCGCGGTGCCCCGCTCGTGCATCATCCCTTCCTTCCCCGTGCGCACCGGCAGGCGGTTCCGCCGCAGCGCCATCCAGGCCAGGAACGCGACCATCGCGCCGGCAAACGTGGCCAGCATCGCGACCAGGCTGGAGGAAGCATGAAGCGCCGGCTCCGGCGAATCGAACAACAGCATCGAGCCGAGCACCAGGGAGACGATGCCGGCGACGGTCAAAAGGCCATAACTGGTCACTTTCACCTCGGCGATGAAAAACAGCACGGCAAGCAGGATGAGCGCGATGCCCGCGCTGCGGAAGGGCAACACCGAAAGCGCCCAAAACGCGAGCACCAGGCAGATCGAGCCGACGACGCCGGGCAGCACCGCCCCGGGATGCATCAGCTCGAAGTAGAGGCCGAGCCCGCCGAGCACCAGGAGGGCGAGCGCAATGTTCGGATTCGCGAGGTTCGACAGCGCGGCGCGGAACGCCGGCATTTCGATCTCGCGGATCGTCGCCCCCGCCACGCGGAGGGGGCTGCGCTTCGAGCCGCGAACGATCTCGCGGCCTTCGATCCCCTTGAGAAGAGAAGTTAGATCGGGCGCCACGATGTCGATCAGCTTGCCGTCGAGCGCCTCGCCGGCCGTGAACGAGCGGCTCTCGCGGACGGCGGCCTCGGCGAGCTGGACGTTCCTCCCCCGCCGCACCGCGAGCGCGCGCACCTGCGCCGCGGCGTCCTCCTCCACCTTCTTGCCCATCACGCCGGGAATGTCGTCGCCGTCGCCGTTGACCGGATGGGCGGCCCCGGTGTTGGTCCCCGGCGCCATCGCGGCCACGTCTGCCGATTGGAGGATGAAGAAGCCGGCCGAGGCGGCGTGCGCCCCTTCCGGACCGACCCAGACCACGACGGGCGTTCTTGCGCCCAGGATCGCGGTGGTGATCTCGCGCGTCGAATCCATCAACCCGCCGGGGGTGTCGAGCTCGATCACCACCGCCTGCGCGTCCACCTCGTCCGCCTTGGCGATCCCTTGGGAGATGTACTCCGAAAGGAGAGGATGAACGATCGACGAGGCGCGCAGCAGGATCACCTCGCCCGAGAGGCCGACAGGCGGGGGAGCGGCGAGTGCGATTCCCAACCCTCCGAGGACCAGGCAGGCCACGGCCGCCAGTCCGAAGAAAGAGAGCTTCGGCGCATGCGCGCGGGTCGTTTGGAAACGGGGCCTCATTCCTTGATTATAGCTGGCGTTTTCCCGCCGGGCCGCGAATGCGCTCTCGACCGGAATCCCCCCGGCATTGTAGCCTCCCGCCACGATGAACCTCTTAGACACCCCCGTCACCCGTCAACTCGGGATCGAAGTCCCGCTGATCTGCGGCCCCATGTACCCATGCAGCAATCCCGAGCTGGTCGCCGCGGCCTCCGAAGCCGGCGCCATGGGGGTGGTCCAGCCGCTCTCGCTCACCTACGTCCACGGCCACGAGTTTCGCGCCGGCTTGCGGTTGATCCGGAGCCTGACGAAGAAGCCGATCGGCTTGAACGTGATCGTCGAAAAGTCGTCCAAGACCTACCTGGAGCGGATGGAACGCTACGTCGATGAGGCGATCGAGGAGGGCGTGCGCTTCTTCCTCACCTCGCTCGGCAATCCGCGCTGGGTGGTGGACAAAGCCCACGCCGTGGGCGGAGTCGTCTACCACGACGCGACCGAAAGGAAATGGGCGCTCAAAGGTCTCGATTCGGGAGTGGACGGCCTGATCGGCGTCAACCGCCGGGCAGGAGGCCACGCGGGGCCGCGCAGCGTCGAAGCTCTGTACGACGAGCTGGCCGATTTGGGAGTCCCCCTGATCTGCGCGGGAGGTGTAGGCGACGAGACGGGCTTCGTCGATGCGCTCCGCCTAGGCTACGGCGCGGTCCAGATGGGCACCCGCTTCATCGCCACCACCGAATGCAGCGCGCCCGCCGCCTACAAGCAGGCGATCCTCGATTCGGAAGAAGACGACATCGTCCTCACCGAGCGCCTCACCGGCGTCCCCGTCGCGGTGATCCGCACTCCTTACGTCGAACGCATCGGAACCAAAGCCGGCCCGATCGCCCGCTGGATGTTGCGCGGCCACAAGACCAAGCACTGGATGCGCCTGATCTACACCGTGCGGGCGTTCTCCAAGCTCAAGAAGGGAGTCAAGGCCTACTCCTCGAAGGACTACCTGCAAGCCGGACGCAGCGTCGCGGGGATTCATTCGATCGAGCCGACCGCGACGATCGTCCATCGGTTCCGCGATGCGGCGGGGGCGGCTTCGGTCGGGTCGATGGAGCGGGCGGCGGCCGGGTGAGGTAGCTTTCCAAGGGGAGGGTGGCGCTATTCCTCCGCCGGCACGGTGACCGCGGCGACCTCGGGAACCGCCGCCATGGCCGCCTTCAGGATCTCCGCCAGGTAGAGGACGTTCGGCTGGAGGAACATCGACTCGTGGTCTCCCGGAACGTCGTGGACTTCCAGGCCCCCGGGGGCGGCTTCTTGCCACGGGAGCTCGGG
>DATMZU010000604.1:0-6779 GCA_035607435.1 Thermoanaerobaculia bacterium
CCTCCCCTTGCGTCACCTTGCCCAGATAGCCGAGGACATGGGCGGTCTGCGGACCGTGGCGATAGAGGCGGAGGTTCTGCACCTCGACCTCGAACTCCGGAAACTCGCGCCCGCGCACCGAGACCTCCGCCACCTGCTCCAGGGTCAGATGCTCGGCCAGGAGGACCGGCTTGAAGTCCGGGGTCGAGCGGACGCGCTCCAGGATGGCGGCCAGCTCCGGCACCGGCCGGCCGATGACTCCCGCGACGAAGGCGATCGCCTTGCCCAGGTCGTCGCTCCGGCTCCGATCGACCAGCAGGTTGTAGCTCGGGATGTTCTCGACCAGCAGCTTGCCCGTGCGATCGTAGATCAGGCCGCGCGGCGCCTTGATCGGCAGCTTGCGCAGCCGGTTGTTCTCGGCCAGCTCGCGATAGTGCTCCCCTTCGACGATCTGGGCGAACCAATAGGCGCAGGCGATCGCGGCGAGCAGCCCGGTCACCAGAACGTTCAGCAGCCAGATCCGGCCGATCAAATCCTGGCGCAGCTCGCGGACGATCTTCATCGCTGGGCATCCATTCGCAGGCGGGAGAGGCGCTGTTTGCGGTGGCTCTCGGCCGCCTTGCGGAAGCGGTCGGAGCCGGAGTAGATCAACATGCCGACCAGGCCGGTCGTGAGCGCGCGTACCACCACCCAGAACGGCTCGGGCACGCTCGCCTGGGGGAGCAGGAAGAGCGACAGCGCGATCAGGATCACCTGCTGGAGGGCGGAGGCGAAGCTCGCGATCGCGAACACCCCGACCGCGCGCTGGATCACCAGGCGCTGCGCGAGGCGAGCCGTGGCATAGCCCACGAGCGTATCGGCGAAGCCATGCAGGCCGTAGAGCCCGCCGGTCAGGCCGTCCTGGAGGAGACCGGCCGCGAGGCCGCCGCCGATTCCCGCGAAGGACGAGCCGTTGAGCGCGAGCAGCACCAGCACGGGCAGGAACCAGTCGATCGCCTGCGGCAGGTTCGGATGGATCCGGGCGCCGATCAGGTGCAGCAGCAGGGCGGCGCCCAGCGCGGCCAGGTATTTAAGGGCGGCCATCGGCGGCGCTCTCTTCGAGATCCTTCGGTACGGGTTTCCAATCGAGCAGGTAGACCTGGTCGAGCGTGCCCAGATCGACCGCGGGGGCGACGCGGATCTCGTGGAACAGCTGGCCCAGCTCCTTGACCGAGACCACGGTGCCCACGGGGATGCCGCGCGGGAAGATCCCGTCGATCCCGGCGGTGAGCACCCGGTCGCCGGTGCGGACGTCGGCCTGGATCGGGATGTATTCGAGGTCGAGGGTGCTGCTTCCCGCTCCGCGCAGGACGCCCTGCCGGCGGGTGCGGACGATCAGGGCGCCGACGCTCGCCGAGCGGTCGGTCAACAGCTGCACTTTGGCGTACGGCGAGGCGACCTCGACCACCCGGCCGACCAGCCCGTTCGGCGCGAGCACCACCTGATCGACCCGGACCGGCGGCCCCGCGGCGTAGATCACCAGCGTCGTCAGCCAGGAGGAAAAATCGAGATAGACCACGTCGGCCGCGCGCAGGTCGCCGATCGGTGGCGGCGCATAGCGGAGAGCCGCGCCCAGCCGGGCGGCCTCGCCGCGGACGTCCTCGAACTGCAACAGGCGCAGATGCAGATCCTCCACCTCGCGCCGCAGGAGGCGGTTTTCCGCGACCAGGCGACGCTGGAAGCGCAGATTCTCGGTCGAGTCGCCGATCGTGCGCGACGCGCCGGTGATGCCGCGGGCGAACGGTCCGATCAAACGCAATCCGAGCACCCCCAGAAAGGTCCCCTTGCCGCCCGCCCCCGGCACCTGGAGCCCGAGCAGGGCGAGCTGCGCCACCAGGGTGACGAGCAAAAGCCAGCCGGCACGCCGCTCGTCCACGCTATCCCGCCCTCGTTCGCCCGGGCGTCCGTCCCGAAAAACGGGAGGACGTCAGCGGATCGAGACCTTGCGCAGGAGGTCGATGTCTTGGAGCACGCGGCCGGTCCCGAGCACCACCGAGCAGAGCGGATCCTCGGCGAGCAGGACGGGCAGCCCGGTCTCGTCGCGCAGCCGCTGGTCGAGGGCGCGCAGGAGCGCTCCGCCGCCCGACAGCACGATCCCCTTGTCCATGATGTCGGCCGACAGCTCCGGCGGGGTCCGTTCGAGCGCCATGCGGACCGCCTCGACGATCGCCGCCACCGGCTCGGCGAGCGCCTCGCGGATCTCCTCGTCCGAGATCGTGAGCGTCTTGGGCACGCCTTCGACCAGATCGCGCCCCTTGATCTCCATCCGGATCTCTTCCTTGAGGGGATACGCGGAGCCGATCTCGATCTTGATCTGTTCGGCGGTCCGTTCGCCGATCAGCAGGTTGTACTTGCGCTTCAGGTACTGAATGATGCCGAGGTCCATCTCGTTGCCCGCGACCCGCACCGAGCGGCTGTAGACGATGCCGGCGAGCGAGATCACCGCGACGTCGGTCGTGCCGCCGCCGATATCGACGATCATGTTGCCCGACGGCTCGGTGATCGGCAGGCCCGCGCCGATCGCCGCCATCATCGCCTGCTCGACCAGGAACACCTCCGAGGCCCCGGCGCGCATCGCGGAGTCGCGCACCGCGCGCTTTTCCACCTGGGTGATCTCGGACGGAACGCCGATCACGATGCGCGGATGGACGTACATCTTTCGGCCGTGCGCCTTCTTGATGAAGTGTTCGAGCATCCGCTCGGTCACCTCGAAGTCGGCGATCACGCCGTCTTTCATCGGCCGGATCGATTCGATGTTGCCGGGGGTGCGGCCGAGCATTTCCTTGGCTTCGGCCCCCACCGCCTCGATCCGGTTGGTCAGCTTATTGATCACGACGACCGAGGGCTCGCGAACCACGATGCCCTGACCCTGGGCGTAGATCAGGGTGTTGGCGGTCCCCAGGTCGATCGCGAGGTCCTTTGAAAAGTAACGCAGAAGAGAGGCGAGAGGCACTCCGGTTTTTCCTTTCCCGACGGGCCTCAAAGGCGCCGTCGCGATGCTTCGGATCTTGAGCCGAGACTTTGGCGGGCCGTCAGGAGGCGCCGACGAAAACCTTGCGATAGAGGACGTTCGGATTGCCTTCCGGGTCCACCGCACGGATTTCGAGGGTGCTCCATCCTTCCCGATTCATTTGAATCGCTTTGTTGAACGTGCCGTCCAGATCGACTTCCACCGGCTCGCCGTTGATCGAAACCCGCGCGCCCGGCTCGGTCTTGCCGCCGACGATCAGCACCGTACCGTACGGTTTGACGTCTTCGAGGTCAAGCCGGGGCGGCGTTTTATCGCGCGGCGCGCCCGCTCCGCCGGCCGCTCCGCCGCGGCTTCCGGAGATCGCGGCGGCGACGCGAAACTTGCGCGGCTCGCTCCAGGGTCCTTGGATCCCTTCCCGATCGATCGCGGCGACGCGCCAGATGAAGTTTCCCTCGCCGCGGAGCCCCAACGTGGCCGTTGTCTTGGTCCGCGAGGCGACGTCGATCACGTTGTCGACGAAAAGGTGATTGCGCCCGACCTGGAGGGCGTAGCGCGCGGCGCCCGAAACCGGCTCCCAACCGAGCGCGAGCTTGTCCGTGGCGCGCCGATCGAGCGCGGGATCGAAATCGACCTCCGCCTGATCCGCCGGCTCGCTCAAGCGCGGCGCGCCGGGCAGGCGCTCGGCCGCGGAGAGCTGCCCGCCGGACTGCACCACCTGCTCCAGCTCGCCGACGCTGCGCTTCAATCCGGTGGAGGAGGCGAGATCGAGCCCGCCGCGCACCGCGCCGAAACGCCCTTGGCCCGCCGCCCGATCGTAGGAGACGAACGCTTCGGAGCTCTCGCGCACGTGGGCCTGGGCGCCCGGTGTCGCCACCTGGCTCGGCTTCGTGCGCGTCGAAAGATCGACCCAGCCGTAGTCCATGCGGATCGACTGGCCTTCGCCGCCGTCGGCCCCGCGCACGGAAGAGACGATGAACTGTGTATTGGCGCGGACGGTATAGAAGGTGCCGTCGGCGAACACGACCTCGGCCGAGCCCGAGGAGGTGCGGACGTAGTCGCCGGGCTCTAAGGTGATGCGGCTCTTGGCCGCTTGCCAGTCGCCGTCCTCGCCGCGCCGATACTCGACCGTTCCCTGGACCGTGACGAAGTTCGCCGCCCCCTTGCCGGAACCGGCGCCGCCCCCCATTCCGGCGCCCAGGGAGGAGATCGCCCGCTTGGCGCTTTCGATCGCGGCGCGGTAGCTCGCCTGCAAGTACGCCGCCTCGGCCGCGGCGATGTCGAGGCGGGCCTGATCCAAGATCTTCCGCTCCGTCGCCCGGGCGAGCGGCTCGGCCGCGTCCAGCTTGCTGCGCGCGCTGTCGATCACGCGGCTCGCTTCCCGCGCCAGCGCCTTCTGCTCCCACTGGTGAAAATAGCGGACGCCCACGGCCAGCAGGCCGGCGGCGACGATCAACACTCCCAAGGTCCGCAGGGTGTCGACGGAGATGCTGTACCAATTGCGCCGGGGGTCTTTCAGGCGGCCAGCCACGTAAAACTCCTCGATCCGAGAAGGAGAATTTACCACGGGTTGAAACACCAGAGAGCCGCTGCTACAGTTCGGCAGTTTCCACGGTCGAGCCCAAGGAGTAGCAGATGCTTAAAGTTTTGCGAGAGAACATCAAATACCTGAGCTGGATTCTCTGGTTGATCGTGATCGTCTTCGTCCTGGCGATCTTCCTCGACTTCGGCCGCGTGCCCTCTTCCGGCGCGCCGGACGAAGCCGCCGCGGCGACCGTCGGCGGCGAGCACGTCACCCGCGCCGAGGTCAAGCGGCAATATGACCAGCTGAAACAGCAATACCAGCAGATCTACGGCGACCAGTTCTCGGAGGAGCTCGCGGACAGGTTGGGGCTGCCGCTCCAAGCCTTGAACGGCGCGGTCAATCAGAAGCTGCTGCTCGCCGAAGCGAAGCGCATGGGGCTCGCCCCGACCGACCAGGACCTCCAGAAGGCGATTCTTCGGATTCCCGGAATGAAGGACGACAAAGGAAACTTCGTCGGCCACGACGCCTACGAGAGGCTGATCCGCCGCGCCGCCCAGATGACGCCGGCCGACTTCGAGCGCGAGGAGCGCGACCGGATCGCGCTCGACCGGTTGATGCAGGTGCTCCGCGGCACGATTTACGTCTCCGACGCGGAGCTTGAGCAGTCCTATCGCGAGCAGACCGAGAAGGCGGAGATCCGCTACCTCCTGATGCCGCGCGACCGGTACCTTCAGGGCCAGCCGATTGCGGCCGCCGAGGAGGCGAGCTACTTCGCCGCGCACAAGGAAGAGTACCGCCTGCCCGAGCAGCGCGAGATCGCCTTCCTCCTGGTCGACGACGGCAAGATGATGGGCCAGGCCCAGGTTTCGGACGCCGAGGTCAAGACCTACTACGACGCCCATCTGGCCGACTATTCCCACGAGGCGGAGACCCAGGCGCGCCACATCCTGGCCCTGGTCAACGATCAGCAGAACGACGCGGCGGCCAAGGCGAAGATCGAAGCCGCCCAAGCCCGCATCAAAGCGGGCGCCGACTTCGCGGCGGTGGCGTCCGAGATTTCCGAGGACACCGGTTCGAAGGCGCAAGGGGGCGAGCTCGGCTGGTTCCCCAAGGAACGGATGGACCCCAAGTTCGGCGAGGCCGCTTTCGCCGCCGCGCCGGGCCAGGTCGTGGGACCGATCCGCAGCCAATACGGCTACCACCTGATCAAGGTCGAGGGGCGCCGCGAGGGCGGAACCACCCCGATGGACGAAGTGAAATCGCAGATCGTCTTCCAGCTCTCCGGCGAGCGTTCGAAGAAGGAGAGCGAAGCCAAGGCGAAGCGGCTCGCAGAGAGGTTGGCGAAGGACAAGCCGAAGGGTCCCGAGGCGCTGGACGATCTGGCGCGCCAGGATGCGACGCTCACCTATACGGCCGCGGCCCGTTTCGGCCGCCAGGATCCGATCCCCGGCCTGGGGCTCGCGCCGGAATTGGCCAGCTCCGTGTTCTCGCTCGCCAAGGGGGCCGTCACGCCCGCTCTCCAGGTACCGCGCGGTTGGGTGATCGCCTTCGTCAAGGACGTCTTGCCCCCGCGGTTGCCGGATCTCGCCGAGGTCGAACCGAAGGTCCGGCTCGCCGCCGCGAACGAAAAGCAGAGCCGCATGGCGGTCGAGGAGCTGACGCGGGCCAAGCAGAAGCTCGACGGCGGCGAGAGCCTCGATCAGGTCGCCGCGGCTCTAAACGTCAAGGTCGTCGACTCGCCCGAGTTCGGCGCCACCGGCGGGATTCCCGGCCTGGGCAACAACCCGCAGGTCGCGAAGGCCGCGCTGGCGCTCCAGCCCGGACAGGTCGGCGGTCCGTTCTCCGATCCGCAGGGCGCGGTGCTGTTCCAGGTCAAGTCCAAGAAGGCGTTCGACCCGGTCGAGTTCGCCAAGCAGAAGGACACCACGCGCGAATCGGTCGGTCGCGAGAAGACGATTCGCCTGCTCCAGGCGTTGATCGAAAGGAAGCGTCAGGAGATCGGGGTCAACTTCAGCCGCACCTATCTACAGAGCCTGGGGATCGATCCCGATCAGGCGGCGGCCTCGAAGAGCTGAGATCGACCGGATGATCGGTTTCCTTCGGGGCGCACTGCTCACCGTGAGCCCCGAGCGGGTTCTGCTGGACGTCCACGGCGTAGGGTACGAGGTCGCCGTTCCGCTCTCGACGTATTACGAGATTGAGAAGCAGGGCGGCGACGCCTCCGTGGGGCTCTTCATCCATACCCACATGCGGGAGGACGGCATCGCC
>DATMZU010000619.1:0-2486 GCA_035607435.1 Thermoanaerobaculia bacterium
CCGCGGCGCCACCCTCCACCTCGACCCGTGCATCCCCCGCGCCTGGTCAGGCTTCGAGATCGAGTTCCGCTACGGCGCCGCCCGCTATCAAATCAAGGTCGAGAACCCCGACGGGGCGATGAAAGGAATCGCGACGACCGAGCTCGACGGCGAGTCGCTCGCGGCGGCCGAAGTGCCGCTGATCGACGACGGCGAACGGCACGTGGTGCGGGTGGTGCTCGGGTAGGGTCCGCCTTCTCTATGCCAGTTGTCTCAACCAGACGAACCGAGCTGTTAGAATCTATGGCATGGACGAAAAACGCGCGGGCTACAACTTCGCGGCGCCCGGTGCCTCGGGCGCTGCTTCCCTGCGCTTGCCGAGCCGGGCCGACTTTCCGGGCCTCGACGACCATCTGGTCGTGCCGGAGGTGACGCGCGACGAGGTCATCAAGGGCCGTCGGGTGGTGGCGCATCCGGCCCTGCCTGCCCACGGGGACGAGCACAGCGAGATCGACTTCGTCGTGCGAGGTCTCGTAGCGCCCGGCTACCAGGTCTCGACCGACCTCCTGACGCGAGTGGCCGGAGACTCGGACTTCGCCAGCGACTCCAGCATCCGCAGGAAGGGGGACGACCCGGCCACGGGCTCGCGGTACCTGGAGGAGATCGCTTTCGAGGTGGTGTCCACGCAGAACGAACGGAACGTGGCGGAGAAGGCCGAGGAAATGTGCCGGCGCGGGGTGCGGCGGATTTTCGCGATCTTCGTCCAAGGACCGCGGCGAGTCTGCGAGTGGTCCCCCGAGAATCGGCGCTGGATGCCTCTCGAGGCCGGCGGCCGGATCGACGATCCCTGCCTGATCACCCCGCTGGCGGTTTCGGCGCTGCTCGATGCCGCCCAGGCCGACGACGCGGTCGTGGCAGCCTTGAAGGCAAAGCGCAACCCGGAGATCCTGAAGCTGGAAGCGGCGGCGGAATCCAAGGGAGAGGCCAGAGGCACGGCCGAGGCCATTCTGAAGATCTTGGCGGCGCGCGGGGTCGCCGTGAACCAAACTCAGAGGGAGGAGATCTTGCGCTGTTCCGACGTGCCTCGCTTGAGCCGGTGGGTGGTTCGGGCCTCGCTGGCGACCTCCGCCGAAGAGGTCACGGCGGACTCCTGATCTTCCCGACGCCCTGAAGGGCCGACTCCCTGGTCCCGTTCGCGCGCCATTCACCGGCGGCCGGTCGTCGCCAAGATGCGGCCGGACCGCCGGGAGATGGCCGCGCGTCCCCTCAGCACCAATCCGTCGCGCAGAGATAGTCGCAAGTCGCGCCGAGGCAGGTCCACTCTCCGCAGCTTCCACCGTCCGTGTAGTTGCAGGGGTGCTCCGGACCGTCGCTGGCAATGAGGCCACCCGCGATCGTCTTGAGGTTCCCATTGAGAATTCCCAGCGTCTCCTTCGAGATTCGGAGCTTCTTCGGCGTCCGCTTCACTTGCATCGACGATCTCCTTGAGGAAAGATTTCCTTCTGCGATGATAGGTCGCCCCCGCGAAAAGCACCAGTGATCCGTCTTGGGTACACTTCTTCACCTCGCCAGCCAAATCCGGAGCGCCGGTTGGAAGAGCTGGCTAGCCGGTAGGAGCAGTTGGAGAACCCATTCGAGTCGCTGGACGGCCGGTGGGAGTATCTGGACAGCCCGTTACAACGGCTGGAAGGTCGCTTGGAGAAGCTGGAGCTCCCATAGGAGGAGCTGGACGGCTCGTTGGACCAGCTTGAAACTCGGTTGGACTGGCTTGAAACCCCGTTGGTGTAGCTTGAAACTCGGTTGGAGTAGCTGGACGGTTCGTTGGAGCAGCTTGAACTCCCGTTGGTGTAGCTTGAAATCCAATAGGTATAGCTGGACGGCCGATAGGGATCCATCGGTCGTCGATAGGGATCCATCGGCCGTTGAATGGTCCCAATCGACCTTTCAGCTGCTCCATCCGGCTTCCAAGACGCTCCAAGGAACGTTCGAGCCCTTCGGTCCGTTCCTTCGCGCTCTCCTATGAAACTTCCGGAGGGTCCTACGGGCTTCTCGAAAGCTGCCATTGAACGGCGGATCAGGGCGCGAAGCGTCGGGAGAGCGCGGGATCTGGGTTGCGCCGCATCCAAGCGAGGAGGCGAGAGCGCTTTCCGGGGGATCCTCGAGCCGGAGGGCTCCTTGGAGAAAGGCCCCGGTGCAGGCGGTGCTCGGATAGGGCGGCGCTCGAGAGATCCTCGCCGTCCCGGCTATGAGCGCTGGTGTTCCACCCGATACCGTATTCCTCGGGAGAGAAGAGCGGGGCGCATCCGTTTGAGCAGCGGGACGAGCACGTCCAGGAAAACGGTGGGGAAGACGAGCAAGGCGCGGCTGAACTTATAACGCAGGGGGAGCTTCCGCGAAAGGTCGCGATAGATCTTCCTTGCCTCCGCGAGGTAACCCTTCGCGGCGGGCCTGGCGCCGGCAAGGACTTCAGCCATGCCGAGGTTCGTGAGCGCTTGTGCCTCCATGTC
>DATMZU010000628.1:0-15060 GCA_035607435.1 Thermoanaerobaculia bacterium
TTCATCGGTCGGGGACTTGGCGGCGACTTTCGCGCCGGTCCGCCCGAAGGCGAAAGCTGCGAACAGGCCGGCCGCGAGAACCACGAGCAGGAGAATCAGGACTTTCATTGTAGCTACCTCGCTTTCTCGACCCTTACAACGAAGAGCCGATCGCCAAAGTTCCCGGGATCAACTACGAATCCACCGGTCCTTGGAGAGTACGCACAGTTGAGCCGAGGCGGATTGAGGACCCTTCGCATACCCTTGATCCGGTTTGGGACGGGATCGCGCCCTTACCCGTGGGAAGATCTTACCGAGAAACGCGCGACGGGAGTACGAGATGAATCGAGGGCGAATCTCCATTCGGATGGCTTGTGGACTCGGCGCTTTCGCCCTGGCCTCGATGGCGTACGCCTGGGGCGAAGAAGAAAAGGGCGACCGGCGGCCCGAGTGGACTCCTTGGGCGATCGAAGGGGAGAGGGTCGTCGATCAGGTATTCGGCGACGGTACCGGCAAGTCCCAGTACTCCAGTCGATTGACCGAGCTGCTCGAAGAGGCCGAGAACGGCAAGGCCCGGGTGGTTTTTCCCGAAGAGCCGGCGGGGCTCCCGGTCTCGGGACTGAACCGCAAGGTCTCGGGCGAGGTCACCTTTCAGCTCAACGAGGTGGCGCTTGCGGTCTCGGGGGCGGAGCCGCGGCGCATCGCCGTCGGTGCCAATGCGAGCACGGAGGCGGGGTTGCGCCAGGCCCTGTTCGTATCGAAAAACGGCGGCCGAACGTTCCGCTACAGCCTCCTGCCGCTCACCTCGTCCGCGGCTTTCCTCCAGAGCGATCCGACCCTGGCGTGGGGGAAGAACGGCACCCTCTGGGTGGCGACCATCGAAGGGCAGTTCGGAGCCGGCGGTCTCAACCTCAAGGGGCAGACGTTCAGCTCGGCCGACGAGGGCGCAACGTGGACCTACGCCGGTTCGTTTTCTGGCTCCGAGCGGATTTCCGACCGGCCGACCCTGTGGATCGACTCCTCCTCGTCGTCGAGCTTTCGCGGTTCGTCCTACGTGATCTGGCACAACGGCGCGGTTTACGTCACCCGGCGGAGCCCGGGGGCGGCCGAATGGAGCGCTCCGGTGCTCTTGAGCCCGACCGACGCCCACGGCTTCGGCGGCGACTTGAAGACCGATGCCTCGGGCAGGATCTACGCGTTCTGGCCCGATACGAACCGCAAGACGATCTTCGTCGCCACCTCCGACGACGGGGGCGTCGGGTTTTCCCCGCCGGTCGCGGTGGCGCCGATCGACAAGCCGTTCAGCCAGCTGTACGTCCTGGCCGCAGGGAAGAGCCCGTTGAACCACGTGACGGCGGCGGCCTGGCAGCGCTCCGGCACGCGCCGGGCGTTCGTCGCCTGGTACGACCCGGCGAAGTCGCCGGGCACCGGCGCCCGCATCTGGTTCGCCGCGTCGAGCGATGGCGGGGCGACCTGGACGGCGCCGCTCGAAGTCCGGCCGCAGGGAGGGGCGGAGGATCAGTTTCATCCGTCGCTGACCGTCGACTCGCGCACCGGGCGGCTGGCCCTCTCTTTCACCGACACCACCGGCGATCCGACCGGCTTCACCACCCAGCGCCTGGTGACGATTTCGAACGACTTCGGCCTCACCTGGCGCGAGCCCCAGCCCCTATCGACCGAGCGTTCGAACGTGCTCTCGGGGCCGCCGCAGATCTACGGCGACTATCAGTCGATGGTCTCGCACGGTGCCCGCTCGTGGGCGGCCTGGACCGACCGGCGCACGGCGGCGGCCAGCTCGGTCTGGCTGGCGGAGTTTCGGATGCTTTCGACCGGCGTCGTCCGGGTGCCGATCGGCGAGGCGGCGAAGAAACCCTAGTTCGATCTCGCGGCGCGAGGGGACCGGCGGGTGCCTCGGTCGTTTTCACCCCACCCGCCGGTTCGTTTTCCCTTTTTTTCACCCTTCCCGGGCGTCGGCGGTCGCTTTGCGTAGAGGCTCGCGGGCCCAAGGCGTCGCAGTTTCGGGCACGTCTCTTGCTCTAGGAAATCCACCAAGAAGTTGAGGGTCTGGTCCGAAGCAGAGGACATCGGGGCAACCCGGTGTTCGACTTGCGATGCGATGGCCGGGGTGTGGACGGCACCCCGGCTCTTTTTTTTCTCGCACCTCTCTACTGATTTGCCGCGGCCGCGGTTTCAGCCAGCAAGGCGAGAAAGCCCGCTTCGTCGAGCGTCGCAACCCCCAGCCTCGCGGCGTCGTCCGCCTTGGACCCCGGATCGCTCCCCACCACCACATAGTGGGTCGCCTTGCTGACCGAAGAGACCGCCTTGGCGCCGAGCTGCTCGATCCGCGCCTTGGCCTCGTCCCGCGACAGCGTCTCCAGACCGCCGGTGAAAACGAACTTCTTGCCCAGCAGCGCGCTCGGCGCGGCGGGGGCGGGCGCGGTCACCTCGGCCAGCTCGATCACCTCGCGGAGGGCATCGAGCACCGCGGCGTTTTGCGACTCGGCGAAGAACGCGAGAATCTGCTCGGCCATCCGCGGGCCGACGCCGGGGACGGTTTGCAATTCTTCGGCGCTCGCCGAGCGGATGCGCTCGAACGTCCGAAAATGGCGCGCCAGATCGCGGGCGACCGCCGTGCCTACCTCCGGGATGCCGAGCCCATAGAGGAACCGCGCCAGCTCGGTCTTCCGCGCCCGTTCGATCGCCTCGACCAGCTTGGTCGCCGACTTTTCGGCGAACCCTTCGAGCGGTGCCACTTTCTCTCTTTTGAGACGGAACAGATCGGGCAGCTGGCGGACCAGCCCTTCCTTGACGAACAGCTTCGCGCTTTCGTCGCCCAGCCCTTCGATGTCCAAGGCGTTCCGCGAGGCGAAATGGACGATCCGCCCGACCCGCTGCGCCGGGCACTCGAAACTGTTCGGGCAGACCGTGAACGGTCCCCTCTCGATCAGCGCGGTGCCGCACGAGGGGCAATCCGCGGGCATCTGCCAGGGGGCGCTCCGCTCGCGCTCCGGCTCCTCGATCCGCTCGATCACCTGGGGGATCACGTCCCCGGCGCGCTGAATCCGCACGCGATCCCCTTCGCGCACGTCCTTGCGGCCCACCTCTTCCCGATTGTGCAGGGTGGCGCGGGCGACGGTGACCCCGCCGATTTCCACCGGCAGCAGGAACGCGACCGGCGTGACCACGCCAGTGCGGCCGACCGAGGGGAAGATCGACAGGATGCGGGTGATCTCCTTGCGCGGCGGAAACTTGTAGGCGAACGCCCAGCGCGGATGCCGGGCGGTGAAGCCGAGCTTCTCGCGCTCCGCGAGGTCGTCAAGCTTGATCACGATGCCGTCGATCTCGTAGCCCAGATCGTCGCGCGCGCTCTCGGTGGCCGCGTGGTAGGCGAGAATCGCCTCGACGTCGGCCCCTTCCGAGATCCGGTCGTTGACCCGGAAGCCCCAGGCGCGGAGCGCGGCGAGCACGTTCTTTTGACTCCGAATGTCCGGGGGCGCCGAATCCGCCTCCGGGCCGAACGACAGCACGTCGTAGGCGTACAGCTCCAGCGGCTTGGCGGCGGTCTGCTTCGGATCGAGCTGCCGCAAAGCGCCGGCCGCGACGTTTCGCGGGTTCGCGAACGGCTCCTCGCCCGCCGCCACCAGACGTTCGTTGAGCTTGTCGAACTCGGCGTTCCGCATGATCGCTTCACCGCGGATCGCCAGGAACGGTGGAATCGCCCGCTCCTCGCCGCGCAGGCGCAAAGGGACGGAGGGAATCGTCCGGGCGTTCTCGGTCACCCCTTCCCCCTTCCGCCCGTCGCCGCGGGTGGCAGCCCGAGCGAGCAGCCCCTGCTCGTACACCAGCTCCAGCGACAGCCCGTCGAGCTTCGGCTCCAAGACGTACCGCACCTCGACCCCGGGGCCGAGGCCTTTCCGTACCCGCTCGTCGAACCGGCGCAGCGACGCCTCCGCGTTGTCCGATTCGAGCGACAACATCGGCGCCGCGTGCTCAATCGTGGGAAAGCTCTCGACCGCGGCGCCGCCCACCCGTTGGGTGGGAGAATCGCGGCTCCGCAGCTCCGGATGCGCCTCTTCGAGCGCCACCAGCTCGCGAAACCAGATGTCGTACTGGTCGTCCGACACTTCCGGCCGGTCCAGCACATAGTAAAGATGGTCAGCACGGCGAATCAGAGCCGAGAGCGCCTCGGCGCGCTCGCGGGGTGTGTCGGTTCCGGACTTCCTGCCGGTTTTCGGGCTCATGGCGCTCCTTCCTTCAGGCGGGCGAAACTCTACCGCAGAGCCGCCACCGCTCCGCCGAGCCGGAGAGTCGGTCGAACGAGCCTGCCCACCGGTGGCGCTGCCGCGCTCACCCCTGGTGAGGCCGCGGCCACCGCTCTTACGGCTCCGGCCACCGGTGTTCCGGCCCCACGCACCGGTGTGCCGGCTCCCACCACCGGTGCGCTGGCCCAGCGCAGTGGTGTTCTGGGGTGTATCACCAGTGCTCTGGCCCAGCGCAGTGGTGTTCTGGTCCGTGCCACCAGTGCGCTGGCTCAGCGCAGCGGTGTTCTGGTCCGTATCACCAGTGCGTTGGCCCAGCGCAGTGGTGGTCTGGGCCGTACCACCAGTGCCCTGGCCCAGCGCACCGGTGTTTTGGTCCGTACCACCAGTGCCTCGGCCCGGCGCACGGGTGTCACGGTTCGGCTCTCTGGTGCCGTGGCCCGGCGCACGGCTGTTCGGGGTCGGCTCATCGGTGAGCGGGCTCGTTGCGCCGGTGTCCGGCACCGGGCAACCGGCGTTCCGGGCCGACGCTCCGGTGTTTTCCTCCGGAATACTACTTTGGGCTTTCCGATCGAGATGGCGAGGTGGCGTACAGTTTCGAATGGGATCCGAAGAGGGCGGCTTCGAATCTCAAGGATCACGGTGTCTCCTTCGATGAGGCCACCACCGTCTTCGGTGACATCTTGAGCATGAATATGCCGGATCCGGATCATTCCGAGGGCGAAGAGCCCTTTCTCGTGGTCGGGATGTCAGGCGCTTCGAGGCTCGTGGTGGTCTCGTACGGCGAGCGGCCTCCACGGACACGGATCATCAGCGCCCGACTGGCCACGGGCCATGAGAGACGGAAATATGAAAACGACTAAGGCAAGAACACCAGAGGCCGATGCCGACACGATGCGCCCAGAGTACGACTTTTCCAACGCCGCGCGGGGCGTAACGGCCGCGCGGTATGCGCAGGGTACGAATGTGGTGCTTCTCGAGCCGGACGTTGCTCAGCTTTTTCCAGACAGCCGGGCGGTTAACGAGGCGCTTCGCACGCTCGCCAGGCTTACTCGCGTCACGCCGCGCCGAAAGGTGCGGCAACGGACGGCATAACGAAAGAGAGATGACTGCCGCGCGGAGCCGCGGCAGTCATCTTGGGTTGAGCTCAATCCGCGCACGGCTGCCGGAGGCAGGAGCCTTGGAATTTCAAGCGGCGAGCGGGGCCGAGTAAGGCGAGCTGGGCGCTGGCAGACGGATAGCGGCGAAGGTATCGATCGTCACTTCGACTCGTCCAACCGACCGCATGATCGGCCGATCTACGATCCGCCCCCGACGTTGCCGGAGGGAATTCGCCGCGACATAGATGTCGCATCCTTGATTACGGAGTTGTCGTGAGCCCCTTCGCCCCTTACGACCGGCTAGGCGCGGTGCGAACGCTTCTCGGCAATGCAGGCCTCGCCGCCAGCGTCAGCGAGTCGCCGTTGACTCGCTACTCGTCGTTCATACCGACCGACGATGAACTCAAGCGGTTCGTACGTTGATTAGTCACAAGCGCCTCGCCTACCATCGCTACCAGGCGGGCTGGCTCCCAGAGGTTCGCGTGGTACCTTTTTCGGGCGGCGCTCTACCCTGGCGCGCAACGGTACTGGGAAGGCGACATCTAGCTCGATCTATTCGCACCTGACCCCGACGACCCCGAGCGACTGCTCGTGGCCGAGGTGAAGTGGCGTCGCCTGAGCGCCGAGGAGGGGAAGAAAGTTCTCCGCGAGCTTGAGAACAAGTGGTCGCGCTGCTCCCTGCGGGCGCATCACCCGAACGTCCGCTTCGACGTTTTCGACGCGAGAATTCTCGCCAGGTAGTGGGCCGCGGAAAGGATCTTCGTCAGACTGCAATAAGGGGAGAAAAGGGCGGTTGACTTCAGGAACTCCGGTAGGTTCTAGTAGACAAGAAAAATAACGATGGCATCGAAGATGCCTATATCATGGTATCCGACAAGTGACTAGCAGGACACCACTGGTCCGACCCACTAAGGCCACTCTCCAGCTTGACAGTGGACCGCATGAAATACCCATCCCGTTCACAGAGGCTGAGTTCGCCCTCCTAGATCAGTACGTAGAACACTGCGATACCTTGATGCAGAGCGACTGGGTCAGGTCGGGTGGCAGCGTTTCCCTCGAGATCAACTTTGACCACGGCGCACTCACATACGATACTCAACTGCCCAATGCCGAGGCAGTAGCGGCCGTCCTTCATTGGGCACGACCTCTCCTTCTGCAGAAGGAACCGGCGTCGTTCGTTTGCATCTGTGGCCTCGTTGGGAAACGCCTCCGAGACCCCTACATTACGTCATTCTTGAAGAGTGTCCGACGCGGCTACTCTTCCGAGCACTCGCAGTCAATCCTGGTCCTCAAGGGCGAGGGCCCCGACCCACAGGAACCCGCCAAGCCGCTGTCACGGGTGCTAAACAGCTTCCCCACATTACTCTATTGGCTGAATGCTCACGAGTACCATCGTGACCAAGACAAGCAAGCTCGGCTCGAGGCCGTTACACGCCTACTGCCGCCAGATGCAGCCAAGGCTGTCTTCCTGGATACGCTAGCCGAGGCTCTTCAAGCAGTGCTCCGACTAGGCGATTTAGTCGCGTTCCTCACGGGCCACGAGAGCAAACTCGTTCTCCGCGTGCCACGACCTCCGCAGACCTCGACCTGAGCGGTGCGAGTTGTCGCCTAACCCGTCATTGCAGCGGAAAACACGCGGTGGTAGTATTTATGCAAAATCTGCCTAATGCACGTTCAACAGTGGAAGTAGGGCCGAAACAAGGGTAACGTGCAGCACGCGCCGGCCCCGAAGCTGGCGCACTCCCGGAGGTGACCAAGAGTGCCGGGCTACCAGTTCAGACGTGATCGCGGCCTGCACGGATTTCACGAGTTGGCTCTATTCATTGACGAACGACTTCGCTATCACGAGTTCGCGTTGGAGTGGCGCACCCGGCGCCTGGAACTTCAGGTCCAGCTGGCCGATTTGCCAGCTCTCGTCCTGGCGCATCAACTACGGCGTTCGAACCCGCATCCCCGGGATGCTGGCATCACGTTCGTCGACGCGACCCCCACGTTCCGGCTCGGAAACGCAATCGTTGCGACCGCGGGGCTGATCTACGGGATGGGTGAGATTACGGCAACGCTCGCAAACCGCCTCGACCCCGCCTACCCGACGCACTTCAATGACCTTCGCAAGAACGTCGGCTCTGGCAAGCTCGCAGGCCTCGGAGCGGATGCTCTCGGCGACATGTCCTGGTACGCAAGAATTCGTGAACTCCGGACGGAATGGGTCCACTACTCCTGCATCGCCGTCGCCGGAGACGACGCCGATCCGGTTGTTATTGCACGTGGGTTCCGTCGGAATAGTGACAAGGTGCACTTCGAGCAACAGGCGTGTTGCAAAGTCAGCCAATTCACGGAGTGGTGCCAGAGTGCGGGCGCGAGTTTCGACCGGTTCGTCTCCTATCTTGCAGAGTACATCATCTATCCGGCACTCGACCTTCAACAGGAGCTGATCGTCCCAGTGGAGGATGAGTTCGGAATGCCGGTCTTCAAGCCAGATCGGTCCACGGAGGTTCGGTGCCTTACGCTGGGCGCGTTTCTCTGCGAGAGGGGAGTTCTGGAGTCCGAAGTTGCGACATAGTGCCTGAGCACGACGACATCGCCGATGGTCGCCGGGATGGGCCCGGCGAAGAGCTGGGGATTCCCTACCAGACGTTGATCAACCTGTTCCTCAAAGAGTGTGCGGCGGCCAACAAGCGGACGACGATGACCTGGCGGCCGGCCGCCAAGAGCGCGTAGCGCTCCGGTCGCCGTCACCGTGGCTCGGCGGGTTTCGTGAGGTAATCTCTGTACCTCCTATAAGCAAGCGCGGAATGGGCGAGCCCAGAGGTTCGCGTGGCACCTTTCCGGGCGCGGGACGCCCCTGGAGGAGCGGGTGCGCTACGACAACGAGCGCGGCAAAGGCGATCATCGCCACGTCGCCGGGAAAGAGTTGGCCTACGTCTTCGTGTCCGTGGATCAGCTGCTTGATGACTTTGAGCGCGATGTTCAGAACTGGAGCTCGCCATGAAGGCCATCCTCGAAGTAGCAAAGCGCGGGTCAGCCGTTCGTGCAGCTCGGCAGCAGATTGCGGCATCGCGTCGGGGCCAAACGCCAGACTATCGCCTGAGCTTTGAATCGGCCCGGGCGCTCTTTGCCGATCTGACTCCGGCGCGGCTAGAGCTTCTGGACACTCTTCGTCGCGTCGGACCTTGTAGCGTCTACGCGCTGGCGAAGGCAGCGGAGAGAAACTACTCAAACGTACATACGGACACCGGGCGCCTCGAAGAGATTGGCCTGGTTGAGCGTACCGAAGAAGGCTTAGTGTCAGTGCCGTACGAGTCAGTAGAAATACTAGTGCCTTTGGCGCAGGTGGCAAGTGCTGCCTAGCAGCCCGTGGTGAAAATCGGCTTCCCGCGGCATGAGTTCTGCGAGAGAATTCGATCATGGCGATGGGACAGCGAAGTGAGAAGCAGCGGCCGATCTGGCTTGATGTGGATGGCGTCAGTAAAGGACCAGGGCATCCTTTCTACGAGGCGCTGAATCGGCTGCTTCGGCAGCAAGGATTCGACGCCTTTGTCGAAGCGCACTGCCGGCCGTTTTACGCACAGCGCCGGGGTCGGCCTTCGCTTCCGCCGGCGGTCTACTTCCGTCTCCTTCTGATCGGTTACTTCGAGGGGATCGACTCCGAACGGGGCATCGCCTGGCGCTTGGCTGACTCCCTAACCCTCCGTGAATTCATCGACTACGAGCTGTCGGAGAAGACGCCCGATCACTCGACGATTTCGCGCAATCGGCGCCTGATTCCAGTGGAGGTCCATCAAGAGCTTTTCGCCTGGGTGCTTACGGTCCTGGGTCGCGAGGGCCTGCTGAAGGGTAAGACGCTCGGCGTTGATGCAACCACCCTTGAAGCCAATGCGGCTCTTCGTTCGATCGTTCGCCGTGATAGCGGCGAGAGTTACCACGACTTCCTGGTGAGACTGGCGAAGTCGTCGGGCATCGAGACGCCGAGCCGAGAGGACTTGTCGCGAGTGGATCGGGGCCGCAAGGGGAAAGGGCTCAAACCAGGATTGGCAGAGCCCGCACGATCCGGACGCGCGGATCACAAAAATGAAGGATGGCCGAACGCATCTCGCACACAAGGCCGAGCATGCAGTGGATTTGGAGACCGGCGCGGTAGTCGCCGTGACCCTTCAGCCGGCCGACCGCGGTGACACGAGTAGCCTGGAGAACACGTTGGACGAGGCTCTTGAAAACCTAGCGGTGGTGGCGGACGACGAAGCCGCGGCACAACAGATGAGCCAGACCCCGTTCCAGGATCTGGTCGCGGATCGGGGGTACCACAGTGGCGCGGTGCTGGTTACGCAATCCCAGCGTGGCCTTCGAACCTATATTGCCGAACCGAAGCGTGGTCGGCGCAACTGGAAGAAACGGCCGGGCGAGCAAGAGGTGACTTACGCCAACCGAAGGCGAATCCAGGGAACTCGGGGCCGAGGCCTGATGCGGCACCGAGGAGAACGGATTGAACGCAGCTTCGCCCACGTTTACAACACGGGTGCCATGAGGCGAACTCATCTACGCGGTCACGCGAATATCTCGAAGCGGCTGATGATCCACGTTGGCGCGTTCAATCTGGGTCTGGTCCTCCGCAAGAGGCTGGGCGCGGGGACCCCGCGGGGCCTGTGGGCTCGTTTCTTCGCGTGTCTCGGACTCCTGCCCCGCCATGGCGAGCGCCTCGCCGGCATACGAACCACCTTCGACCGTCTCCAAGTCTTGATCTTGCCGCAGCTATCCGACCGGCCGCTACTCGCTCAATGGGCCTGAAGCTCCGACGATCGAGTATTTCCACCACGGGCTGCTAGCCCCCGCAAACGGAGCGCCAAGCCGGCCCGGCAAGTGAACGCAGTCGTTGGGCGGCGGGGACATACCGGCCCCTCCGTTCCCGGATGCCACGCGTCGTCGGCGGGGCTGCGGACCCGCTGCAGTCGCTCCGCCCTCCGAAAGCCTTGACCACCGCCGGCCCTGTAGTTACGCTGTAGGTTCCATGGCGGCGCTCCGCTTCGAATGGACGAGATCAAAGAAGCGGCGAATCGCCGAAAGCACGGGGTATCGTTCGCGGAGGCGGAAACCGTGTTCGCCGATGATCACGCCCTCTTGGTGGCCGACCCTGACCACTCGGATTTCGAGGATCGCTTCATCCTGATGGGCTCGAGCTCGACCTTCCGGACTCTCGTCGTCTGCCACTGCTATCGCAAGACTCGCGAGACGATTGACGATTCGCCTCATCTCGGCCCGAAAAGCCGATCGTTCGGAGCGAGCGCAGTACTATCGGAGGCTCAACCAATGAGAAAGACCTACGACTTCTCCCAAGCGCAGCCCAACCCGTACGCCAAGCGGCTCAAGAAGCAGGTCACTATCCGGCTGGACCCCGGAGTGCTCGCCTACTTCCAGGGGCTAGCCGAGCAACTCGGGATTCCCTACCAGACGCTGATCAACCTGTTCCTCAAAGAGTGCGCGGCGGCGAATAAGCGGCCGACCATGACCTGGCGGTCAGCGGCGAAGACGGCGTAGGGTCTCTACCGTTCAAAGGGTTCGTCTGACGCTCCCGGGCCGGTCGCGTACGTTAAATACCAGGAGTCATAATGGCGAATCATAGGCGAGAGGGCACTCGACCGGGAAGCCGAGGAAAAGCGAGTACCTGGACGACGAGATGTTCACGATAGCGGGCGGCAGCCGTCACTCCGTGAGTACCTAACTAACTAACTAGGGCGCCGCAGCCGACGTATCGACAGCAGCCATGTCTTGCCTCGGTTGCAGGCAAGTATCGCGGAATACAACAAGAGCTAAGACTACCGGGAACAGGTGAAGTACGAAGATCACGGCTCCAAGGATTTGCGATGCGCCACTGTCCAGGACAGGAAGGGCCACTATCGGAACCTTGAAAAGCAGGCCTGTCTGAGGGATTGCGATCAATAGGTCGCAGCGGCCATATTGCATCGAATCAAATCGATTGTCGAGCCTTAGTCTAAGCGGCTCAGGTTCGCTCGCAGCCCTACTTTTCTCATGTCCCTCCTCCGGTGCCAAGACGAAGTCCTCAGGTTTGCCTGGAAAGAATCGCACTCGGAAATTGGGAGTTGTCTCCGAAGAGCGGAAGAGTCCATAGGTTAGTGTGTCAAGCTCTTCTCCGTTAGGGAGTTTGATCTCCGAATCAATAGCCCTGAAGTCGGGGAATGCTACGTATTTCAGATACACTCTCTCGGTCGGCACTATTCTCCTGTACAGTGCTGTAAGGCGTAATCGTCTGATTTCCGGAGTATCTTTGCGTAGGAAGACATCGAGATCAACGTTGAACCACTGGTCGGGACAGTTAGTTGCCATGTAACGATCAACAGGGAAGTCGGACTGCGGCCGAGAGTCCTCATTTATCTTTTCAGGTTCTTCCACCTCTTCTCCTGCTTCCACCTCTTCTCCTGTCCTAGCTTCCGATGCACCTTCTTCTACTTCTCTCTGCTCTGTTGCCGGCTCTGCTTCTGCTGCTGTACAAGCAGCAGGACAGTCTGCTTTATCGGCTTGCTCTGGAGGTGAAAATCGAAAGGCAGTAACTGTAACTGGCAAGAATTCCTGCGATGAGGGACGTAGGCAGCCTTCGATCTTTTGGAGAATCTCGCTGCGAGAGAGCTTTCTGCCGTCGCTCCAGTCCTCGTCTCTCGTGGATTGGACAAAATCTGAAAAGAGTATCACTTTCGCTTCATGGAAGGATGCTCTGCTATCGTTTATTGCTGGACACGCTCTTGCTAGCAGGAATGCAAGCAGATCACTTTGTGATCTGTCCAGCTTCCGAGGTGATTTTTGGTCTAGTGCTTCTATAATTCTGCCTGGAAGATCGTTTTGAAGATCGATTACTCGTTGTTGTCCGGTAATCGACATCAGTTCAAGCGAATTACCCGCAAAAAGAAAGATCATCATGCTGTCGCCGCCTTGAATTATTGACGGGAAGTCACGGAGAATGACAGTAAGGGTTTCAACTACATCTTTTACTTGGGCGTCCTCAGAGCCGTCGATGAAGCTTGTAGAAACATCTATTCCAACAATGTAGAGTATGGGTTTTGGGGCTGGTCCGCTGCTATTGTTGTTTTCTGCGAGCTGAGAAAGATCTATCGTTGTGCCCTTGGTGCTCATGCTTTGCATGTAATCCATCTGCGAGCCAATGAGAGGAGCAACGCTGAAAGCGATTGCCGGTAGTCCAAGCATCAGAGTGAAGATTAGCCCGAGGAGTCCGTGCAGGTGCTGTTTTCGGTCGGGTAGCTGTTGGTTGTTGTCAGCAAGAAGTACGCCGAAGAGTACGAGTGAAGCGATCGACCAAATGATGGCGGCAACTAAAAAGATGGAGGAAATCTTCAGGACGTAATTTGAGAAGAAGAAAACGAATAATATGGCAAATAGCGGCACGAGACACCAAATGGCTAACAGAGGGGCGATCAGCAACTTTTGGCGCATGATGATTGAACACCTTAATTAAATAGACTGCCGTTAAGCCAGCGGTACCGTATGGTCGGATAGTAGCAAGGCTGGCGCACGGGTTAAAGCCTATCGACGCAGCCGCATAAGACGTTGAGTCGCCGCCCCCTACTTCAAATAAGCCGCCAACTCCGGCAGTAACTGCCCCGCGACCTCCACCGCCGTATGGCTGTCGGGTCCGACGCCGAGATAGATCGCGACGGTCAGGACGCGGTGGTTCGGCTGGGCGAAATCCGCCGCTTCCGGGATCTTTCCTTTTTCGGCGGCGGGGCGGCGGACGAGCGAGAAGATATAGATCGCGCCTTTGTAGGGATCGAGCCGATCGGTGAACAGCGGATGGTCCTTCTTGAGGAAGATCGAGCCGCGCTCGAAGCCGAGCGGACCGCGGATCTCTCCTTCTTCTTCACCTCGCCGGGGCTGGAGCCCCTTGGCGAGCTGATCGACGTAGTTGGCGATCACGTTCACCATCCAGGTCGAGCTCGGCTGGCGCACTTCGCGGAGCGCCTGGGCGAGAGCGGTGCGGAACGGCGCGCGTCCTGGCGTGTTCCGGGCCGCGTACTCGACGGCGCCGCGGTCGAGCGCCACCTGGATTCTGCGATCTTTGTAGATCAGCCGCTGCCGCCGCACGAGCTTTTCGAGCGCCTCGGCCGTCGCCTTGGGCGTCGCCCGCACCAGGTAGGGGGAGCCGGTCTTCGAATAGATGTCGATCGCCTCGCCGGGAAATTTCGTGCTGAGGCGCGCGAGCGCGGGTTGCAGCTGCGCCGCCGTGCCTCCCGGTTGGACGACCCGGGCGATCCCTTCGAGCACCGCGCGCCGCGCCTCGGGGCGAATCTTCAGCTCGGGCACCGGGACCGCCGTTTCCGGCGGGGCGGCGGGGCGGCGCAGGATCGCGGCGGCGAGCCGGGCTTCGACCGCGCGGTTGGTGACCAGGCGCGACATCGCTTCGGCGAGCTGAAGATTGGTCCAGAGCGAGGGCTCGGTGCCGAGCGTCAAGTTGACGAACTGCTCGCGCAGGCCGGAAATCTGGTTGAACGCGAGGTTGACTCTCTCCGGCGACATCTCTTGAAGGGCGCCGCGGATCCGCCAGGCTTGATCGTCCGACGTTCCCGGCAGCAGCAGATCGAGCAACGGCCGCCAGGGGGAAAGGTCGTAGCGGTTGGTGCTGTAGCCGAGGTTGAGGTTGCCGCGGTTCGCGACCGGCTGCTCGCCGTTCGGGTTGCGTCCGAAGTAGGTCCAGGCGCCGGTCACCTCTTCCAGCGGCCGGCGGAAATGCGCGTTCTCCACCCGATCTAGCGTGCGGCAGACGATCGCCGCGCGGGAAGGCGGCACGGTCGGGTCGGTGTCGGGTTTGAGCTGCAGGTTCGGCTCGGCCACCAGGTAGTTGGACAGATCCGGCGCGTAGTCGAGCCGCTGGCCGAGCACCTGGGCGCCCGAGGATTCCCCGGGAAGCGGCCAGGCGATCCCCGGCGCGGGGGGAATGAGACTTCGTAGATCGCCGGAACCTTCCTGCCCGCCGTCGGCGGCAAGAGAAAGCGTGGCCAGCTCCACCACGTAGCGGTTCGAAGAGATCTGGAGCGCCGTGCGGAAGTCCACCGGTCCACCGGTCGAGGTCGGGACGCGATAGCCGTTCGGCATCTGGCATTGGAACAGGTCGCGCCGTTTCTCTTCCTCCGGGTAGGGGTCGAGCACCAGGGTTTCGAGGAAAGGATGGGCGTCGGCCACCGCCGCGAAAAGGAACGGCTTGCCCGCCGAGCCGATCGGATGGCGGATCAGATTCTGATTGCGCAGCAGGCGCCGCCGCTCGCGCGGATCGACGGCGCTTTCCGGGAGAGCGTCGAGATCCTCCGGGCCGGGATAGGTGGCGAGCGCCAGCACTTCGCCGCTCACGCCGTCCATCACCGCCATGCCCGCCGGGAACGGGCGGCCGTCGCCGTTCTTGCCCCCCTCGATGCGGCACTGCTCGCGAAACGCCCGCGACAGGCGCACCTGCGCGTCGCGGCGGAGCGTGAGCTGTAGATCGAAGTGCTCCGCCAGGTCCTTGCCCCGCTCTTCCGGTAGGGCGGCGAGCGCCGCGTCGATGCCGCGCGGCACCAGCTCCAGGTAGGGCGAGGAGCGGCGCGGATCGGCGTTGCCGAGTTGGCCCAGCTGGGGATCTTCGGTGAAGCGCTGGTACTTGTCATTCTGCAGCCGTACCACGCTCGCGGTTTCGAGTGCCCGCCCGGCGACCACCACGAACGTCTCCT
>DATMZU010000654.1:0-22180 GCA_035607435.1 Thermoanaerobaculia bacterium
CCGCCGTCGTGCGATCGATAGAACGGGCCGCCCGATTCGTAAAGCGTCTGCGGATCGCTCGGCGCGACCGCGAAGGCGTTGATGCGCGGCTGGAATTCGCTCGGGATCTCTTGCAACTGCTGCCAGGTGTCGCCGCCGTCGATCGTCTTGTACCGGTGGTTGAGATTCGCGGCATAGACCGTGCCCGGATGGAGCGGATCCGGGGCCATGCTCACGTATATTTCGGCCGTACCGTGGTCGCCCAGGACCTCTTTCCAGGTGGCGCCGCCGTCCCGGCTGCGGAAGACCGAAAGAACCGTGCCCACCCAGACGACCCCGCGCCCTCCCGGCGTCTCACTCGGCGCCACCGCGAGCGACCAGACGAAGGTGAAATCGCGGCGGCTTCCGACGACTCGAATCCAATTCGCACCGCCGTCGTCGCTGCGGAAGATCCCGGGCGACGCGCTCGACATCGCCGCGTAGAGCGTCTCGGGCCGGCCCGGATCGCCCGCCAGGTAGGCGACGACACCCACGAGACCCCGCGAAGCCGAGCGCCAGGAGACTCCGCCGTCCGTGCTTTTGTACACCGCTCCGCCCGAGACGATCCAAATCGTCGAGGGATCGGTCGAATCGACCACGACCGCGCTCGCACCTCCCCCCGCCGGACCGAACGGCGTCCAACATTCGGGACCCGCCGCGGCGGGCCGGGCGACGAAAAGGAGGCCCAGGAGCGAAAAGACCCCCAGGGCACAAGCTGCGTTACGAAATCGGCGCATCGAAACCTCGAAGGGAGCGGCACTCATCGGCGCCATCTTAGCTTCGCGGTCCCCTCCCCATCGGGCCGCGCCGGCACGCTCGACGCCAACGCCCCTTCCTTGGGGACGAGCCGCGGAATCCCGGGTTCGGCGGAGGCGTCCCGCCCTTCTGCGCTATCGTCCTCCGCGCGAGGAACCGCCATGTCCACCGCCGACGACCCGAACGAGATCCCCTTTTCCGGCCAGCTGACCGAGGCGGAATTTCGCCAGATCGTGATCGCCGGATTTCCCCGGCTCTTCCGGTTCTGGCCTTGGCTGTACCTGAGCGCGATCGTCATGGTCCTGCTCACCGCCGATCTCCACGAATTCGTCGCGCACCCCCTTCAGAATTTTCCCGGGACCCTATTTCTCCTGGCCCTGGCGGTTTTCCTCCTCGTCGTACCGCGTCGCGCCGCGCGCAAGGCCTGGCAGACCAACGTGGCGATTCGGGAGCCGTTTTCCGGCAGTCTGTCGAGCACCGGACTCTCCTGGCAGGGCGCGTTCGCCCAAGGAAAATATCCGTGGGATGCCCTCTACGGGTACCGAAGCCGGGCCAAAATTCTGCTGGTCTATAGCGGAATGAACCAGGCGCTCTTTCTGCTGCCCCGCTTCTTCGCGTCCCCCGCGGAGTGGGAAGCGGCGGAAGAATTGATCTCCAAGAACCTCCGGCCGCGGTAGGTCGAAGCGCCCGGTCAGGGGCGGAGGGCGAGGTCGCGAGCTAGTGTGCGCGGTCTTCCGGCGGCGGCGAGCTTTCCAGATCGACCAGCCGCGCCTTGGGCAAAAGGTCCGCCGCGTGCGGGTCGTCGTCCCGCCAGAGCGCCCAGGCCTCTTGCCAAAACGTATCGGCGGCCCTGGTTTCGCCCGCAGCGCAGTGGGCGTAGGCGAGATGGCCGAGGGCGTAGGCCCGCAGGCAGGCCATGAAGGTGGGCGGTCCTTCGCACTTTTCTGCGACATAGAGGGCCAGCCGGGCCAGCTCGACTGCTTCGGTCAGCCGAGCGGGATCTTTCGCACCCTGGGCCGCCGCCCTTTCGCTCTCTTCTGCCAGGCGCAGGGCGAGGCTCCAGAGGTGGAACACCGGGGAAAAGTCGATCAGCAGGCGGCGGTCGTTCGCGTCGAGATCGGCGAGCCGCGACCAGAGATCTTCAGCGACCTCGCGGTCGGAGGCGGCGGGTGCCCCCTTTGGAGCCTGTTTTCTCCGCTCGGCGTCGGCCCAGATCAACCGTCCAATCTCGACCATCCCCGCTTCGACCCGGAGGGCTACACGGTTCATCGCCTCGGCCGAGGGCTCCACGAAATCCAGCGGCGGCGGCACTGTGTTGCGGAGCTCGCGGACGCGAACGACGGCGGTCGCCAGCTGCTCGACGAACGGCAGGGACCAGCCCACAGACCGAGCCAGCCGGTTCAAAGCCTCCGATGTCGGGGTTCGGTGGCCCAGCTGGAACCGCGAAATGAGGCTCTGGTCGATTCCCGACGCCGCGGCCAGCCGCGCCTGCGACCACTCGGGAAGCGCGAGTAGGAGGCGGACGACGACGGCTTCCCGGTGGAAAAGATTCTCGTCCACCGCCCCAAAAGTTGCCTCGGCAGCCGCCTTTGTCATGATTCATGATCTCCAGACCGGAATTTCCCGGTTTTATCGAACCCGATCGATCGCCCGGGGACCGCCGCCTGACGCGTCGGCTCGCCCGACGACTGGAGAACCGCGATGTCGAAACCGACGCCTCGCCCGCTCGTTCCGTTCCTGCTTAGCCTGACCCTGTTCGTTCTGGTCCTCAGCCCAGCTCCGGCGGCAGCCGCCTCCTGGCCCGATGGAGGAGCTGCCGCGGGGCTTTTCGCCCGCTTCTGGGGTGCTCTTTCGGCTATCTGGACCGAGGAGGGATGCATCCTTGACCCCAATGGGGGATGTCGTGAGGAACCAGGTCCAACCTTCATTACGGCCAACAATGGCTGCATCATCGATCCAAACGGCCGATGCCGGGACGGTTCGGTGGTCACGGCCGACGCTGGCTGCATCATCGATCCCGACGGCCGATGCCGAGACGGTGCGGTGGTCACGATCAGTGTCGGCTGCATAATCGATCCGAACGGTAGCTGCCGGCAATAGCCTGAAACGGGCCGATACTCAGACGCGAAACTCATCGGCCTCTCGGGCTCGGCGAACGGCGCGCAGGGCGGCCGCTGCTCGCCGGGCCAGTTCTACCGTAGCCACTTCCTGCTCCGCGGCCTCGACGAACAGGCGCACGGCGGCGAGTTCCTCGCGCTTGATACCAAGCGAATCGAACACCTTGGCCATCTGGCGAGCCAGGTCGCGGGTTTCTACGGTTCGCCCAACTCCGAGATGGAGGGCAGCGAGGTCGAGACCGGCGAGCGCGGCATCGTAATAGCTCTTCTTCGCGGTGAACTCCCGCCGAGCCTGGTCGATCGCTGCGATAGCCTGCTCCGTACGGCCCAGGCCCTCGTGGATCCTGCCGTCGAGCCACAAGAGCCGGATGAGCTCGAAATCCTTCCCGTGCGCCACGAATCGCTCTCTCACCTGCGGGAGGATCTCTTCGGCCTCTGCCAAGCGCGAGACATCCACAAGGTTCGCACAGAGATTGAACAGAAGGCTGCCGTAGAGCCTCGGCTCCGAGCGTTCGTCGATCCAGGGCTTCGCGGCGCGGAGGGCTTCGAGGGACCCTTCGTGGTCGCCCTGCTGTTCGAGGATGGTGCTCCGCTTCAGATAGAGCCGCCCGGTTGCCCACCCTTCACCGGTCAAGGCGAGAGCCCGATCGAGCGAGGCGATGGCATCTTCGAACAGCCTCTGATCTCGCTGCAACGACGCCTCCAGATCGAACAGCCGTGCCTCCGAGAGCAGGCCGGCCGGCGCGATCACCCCCACGGGCCAGAACCGGCGGGCCAGGACGAACGCCGCTTTTCCCGCGTGGAGATCGCCCGCGACCCGCCAGGCGTTTCCGATGTGGCCGTGGGCGAAGCCGATGAGGCAGCCCCGAAGCTCCTTCGAAGCCGGGGCCACTTCGGCCGTGCGGAGGGCGAGCCGGGCCAGATGCATCGCCTGGTCCGGCCGATGGGGCGCCTCTTCGATGCTCTCGATCGACAACCGCTCGACGAGAGCCCAGGTGGCCACTCCCGGTATCCGCTCGATCATCAGGCGTCGCTTTTTCTCCTCGACGGCCCGCAATCTTTCCCAGACCTCCGCCGCCTCCTGGCGATCCAGCTTCGCGCGCGCCGCGATCATTCCGTCGAACAGCGCCTCGTGAATCGCGCGGCCGGAGGCGGTCGCCAGGGTCCAGATCGCGGCCGGCACCCCTTCGGCGAGCGGAATCGTCGGCTCTACGAACTGCCGGTCGAAGATCTCCTGGGCCTCGACGAACACGTCGGCCAGCTCCGGCGCGACGCCGATCGTTCCCATCATCTCGTCGAGGCGCGACTTGGGGAGCGTCGGCTCGCCGCACTCGTAGGCCGAAACCGTTCCCTCCGTCAGGCCGATCGCGGCGGCCAGCTCGGCCTGGGTCAGACCCTTCGCCTCGCGCAGGTTTTTGAGCGCGGCATTCGTCACAGGTACCCGGGGTTTAGGCATCGCTGTCGATTCGGTCAGGAGTTTCCTTAGAACTTAGTTGCCGATGACGGCCCTTTTCGGGACAACCGAGGTCACGAAAACGCCCGGCGGCGCGGTTGAAGTGCCGCCGACCGCCATCGGCTCCCTGGAATTCCCGCCGGAAGTATCACAGATCATGTGCGCGAAAGACATCTTGCGCATTCGTGCTCTTTTCGGTCCTAGCCTTCGCTGCATGGCCGACGCACCCACCTGCGGCAGGGCGCGAACGAGCCCTCCCGATCTCTCCCGGATTCGCCGCTTCGGCCGGATGCTCATGCACCGGGGAGTGGGCGCGACGAAAGACGGCGATTTCACCGAGGCCGCCGTCCAGTTCGAGCGCGCGGCCTGGGCGTACGAGTATCTGAACGATCCGCTCGCCGCCGCGGAGGCCACGCTCGAACTGGGACGCTGCCTTCTCTATCTGAAGCACGGCGAGCTGCTGCCCGCGCTCGCCGGCCGGATCGAAAACCTGGTGCGGGAGAGCGCGGAGTTGCCGGAGGGAGGCCGCATCTCGATGCGCGTCTGGGCCGTGATCCTGCGCCGGGGCGAGATCGAACCCGGTCCGTTGCTTCATCTGATCCAAATACGCCGCCGCGCCCGGCGCGCTCTGCGCGACGAGACGTGGCCTGGCCAGGAGACGGTTTCGTGAAGAAGACCACCCCGATCAAGGAAAAGATCAAGAAGCAGCTGGAGAAGATGGAGAAAGCACGCCACCGGGCCGGCCTGCTGCGCGAGACGGCGTTGTTGAAACTCCACCGGGTGCCCAACGTCCGCAAGATCATGGAGTACTTCGCCGATTCGCTGTTCAAAGCGACGGGCGAGCAGCCTCTCGACCCCAAGCGGCTCGGCGAATCCGTGGCCCGGGCGAAGCTGCGCGCCATGGGGCGCGAGCTGCGGCATCTTCAGGACTGCGCGGAAGAGGTGGCGGACCTGCCGCGGCAAGCGGACTCCGGCGAAGCGGCGCCGCTCGATCCGGCCGACCGCCGTCTATGCGAATGGGCGGCGGAGCAGCGGCGGGAAATCATGCGCCTGGCCGTGCGCTTCGAACGGCGGGTGGGGCCGGAACCGAACGCCCGAGCTCACCCAGAGCCCGCGAGAGCCGCGAGTGAATGAATTCACTCGCTAGGTCACGACGTCCCTGCCGGGACGTGTTGCTTTTCAAGCGCCAAAGGCGCGCTCTATACCAGCCAGGGGCGAAGCCCCTGGCGGTTTAAATCACTCGCGACCCGCCCGCCACCTTCCACACAAATCCCCCGCCGCCGTCCGCCACTCCGGAAACCGGAACTCGAACCCCGCCGCGAGCAGCCGGCCCGGCACTACGCGCCGGCTTTTCAAGATCAGCTCCGTTTCCGTGCGCAGGAAGAGGGCTCCGATCTCCAGCATCCAGCGATTGGCGGGGAGGCCGATGCGGGTTCCCCAGGCTTGGCGGAGGGCGCGCATGAAGCCGGCGTTGGGGAGCGGGTTCGGGGAGGCGAGGTTGACCGCTCCGTCGATTTCGTCGTGATCGAGGAGGAAGCGGAGGGCGGCGAGAAAATCATCTCCGTGGATCCAGGAGACGAATTGCCGGCCGTCTCCGGAGGCTCCTCCGAGCCCTCGCCGGACGAGCCCCAGGAGGACGTCGAAGATGCCTCCTCGATCCGGGCTCATCACCATCGCGGAGCGGAGGGCGACCTTGCGGGTTTGCGGGGTCTGGGCTTCGGCGAGCGCTCGTTCCCAGGCTTTGGCGACCTCGATGCTGAAGCGCCAGGTGTCCGGCGCTCCGGGTTCGGCGCCGCCCAGGATTCCGGTCGCTTCGTCGTTCCCCGCGTCGTAGCGGTGGGCGTAGATCGTCGCCGTGCTCATCTGGAGCCAGACTCGCGGCGGGTGGCTCGCTTGGGTGATCGCCTGGCCCACGGCGCGGGTCGAATCGACGCGGGAATCCACGATCAGGCGCCGGTTTTCCGGGGTGTAGCGGCAATCGACGCTGCGGCCCGCGAGGTTCAACACCACGTCGGCGCCGTCGATCTCTTGTGCCCAGCCGCCTAACGTTTTGGCATCCCAGGCGACCGTGCGCCAGGGTACGGCGGGCGACTTCCCTTGCCCGCCGGAGTTTCTGCCGAGCACCACGACCTCGTGGCCTTCGGCCGCGAAGGCCCGCGCGGTCAGGGTGCCCACCTGGCCGGAGCCTCCCGGCAGGACGATCTTCATGGTTCGCTCCCCCAGCGCAGCCCGTCGCCCTCGGCATCAATGCCCAGCTTGTCGAGGATGCGCAACGCGTAATGGTCGAGGAAGCGCGGCAGATCCTCCCCTCCGATGTAGAACGCCGGGACCGGCGGCAGGATCGTCGCCCCCGCGATCAGCAGGCGGCGCATGTTTTCGAGGTGGACCAGGCTGTAGGGGGTCTCGCGGAAACCGAGGATCAAGGGCCAGCGTTCCTTGAGCGCCACGGCGCCCGCGCGGTGGACGAGCGTCCGGGCCGAACCGGTCGCGAGGGCGCCCAAGGTTCCCGCGCTGCACGGCAGGACGACCGCGCCGGTCAAGCGATAGGAGCCGGAGGCGATCGGCGCGTCGAGCTCGTTGTCGCGATGGATGCGGATCTTCGCCCGCAGCGCCTCGGGCAGGCCGGAGGCCTCCACCAGGTCGGCCGCGCCGGTCTTCTCCGGCCCCAGCTCGTGGCGCAGCACCTGGCTGGCACCCGCCGAGACCGCGAGATGAATGCGCTCGATGCCCGGATGCTCGGCGAGCCGGCCGAGCACGTGGCGGGGCAGCAGCATGCCGGACGCGCCGGAGACCAGCAGAGCGACGCGGTGCGTCATGGGGATTCGGACGATTGCGGGGATGAGGGCGGTTGCCCCGCTTCGGGAGGAGGGGCTCCCGAGGCGAAAGAGAGGACCGAAGCGGCACCGTCCGGCTGGATCACGCGCACCTCGTGCTGCGGGAAGGGGATCTCGATCCAGTCCTCGCGGAAGCGGCGGAAGATCGCGAAGTAGAGCTCGCTCTTGAGCGTCTGCGGCGTGCGCAGGTGGCGCGAGGTCCAGACCCGAAGCTGAAAATTGAGGGCGCTGTCGCCGAAACCGGTGAAGATCACGTCCGGGGCCGGATCGTTGAGCACGCCTTCGTTGGCCCGGGCGACTTCGGTCAGGGTATCCCGCACCTTTTCGGGATCGCTCGTATAGGCGACTCCGATTTCGAGCGAAAAGCGGGCGAGACGTCCGTGGGCGGTCCAGTTCGTCACCCGGGCGGTCAGCTCCGAATTCGGCACCAGGATCACCACGTTGTCGTTGGTCTGCACCCAGGTGGTGCGCGCGCCGATCTGCTTGACGTCGCCGAGGAGGTTCGAGACCTCGATCCGATCTCCCACCTTCACCCCTCGCTCGATCAGCAGAATCAGGCCGGAGACGAAGTCCTTGGCCAACGACTGAAGGCCGAAGCCGATGCCGAAACCGATCGCGCCGCCGACGATGGCGAAACTGGAGAGATCGATGCCCGCAGCCTGGAGGCCGATGAACAGCCCGCCGAGGAACACGGCATAGCCGACGCCACGGGCGATTGCGTACTTCTGGCCCTCGTCGATCGCGGTCCGCGCGAGGATTCGCTTTTGGAGGACTCGCCCGCTCCCCCGGGCGAGGAGGTTCAGCAGGATCAGGAAGACCGCCGCCTTGAGCAGGAAGGCGGGCGAGACCGGCAGGCTCCCGAGATCGAACAACGGTTGGGACCAGAGATTGCGAGGATCGATCCGGAGCCGGCCGATTCCCTGCAGGCGGTTTTCCCGCCAGAGGCCGAAGCCGACCCCCGCCGCCAGCAGGAGCACTCCCGTGCCGAGAACCCAGCGACTGTGGCCCTTGGTCATCGAGCCCTCTCTCGCAGGCCTAGAATGGGAACTCCAGGTTGTAGGAGTACCGGCCGCGCTGGACCACCAGCGGCAGCCCGCCCCGGTCGAAGCCGCGGAGCACCTCTTCGCCCAGGTTGTCGAGATTCTGCACCTCACGGCCGTTGGCGCCCAGGATGCCGTCTCCGGCCCGCAGACCGGCGCGCTCCGCGGCGCTGTTGCGGGTCACCTGCTTGACCAGGATCGAGCCGCGGTCGATCTCGACCGAGAGGCCGATCTGATCTTCGAGGATGCGGAGACCCAGCCCGCGCGGCGGGGTGGCGGGCGCGAGCGTCACCTTGATCGGCTTGCCGGCCCGGCGCAGATCGAGCGCCAAGCCGCGACCGGCGGGGAGGGTATACAGCTCGGTGGTCACGTCCTCGCGGGCGGCCACCGGGCGCCCCCCGGCCGCCGTCACCAGGTCGCCCTCGGCGAGGCCGGCCTGCGCGGCGGGGGAGCCGGGGTAGACCTTGTAGACCAGGGCGCCGCGGGAGGCGTCGAGGTCGTAGCGGCGGGCGAGCTCGGCGTCCAGGGTGAGCAGCCTAAGGCCGGTCCAGAGCGGCCGCAGCTCGCCGAAGCGGAGCAGGTCGTCGACGATCCGGCGCGCCCGGTCGGCGGGAATCGCGAACCCGACGCTGTTGGCCCCCGAGACGATCGCGGTGTTGATGCCGATCACCTCGCCCAGGATGTTGACCAGGGGACCGCCGGAATTGCCCGGGTTGATCGACGCGTCGGTCTGGAGGAAATCCGTGAAGGTCCGCTCGCCGCTCTCGGACGGGACCGACCGGCCGCGCGCCGAGAGCACCCCGGAGGTCACCGAGTTCGAGAGCCCGAAAGGGTTGCCGATCGCGACCACGGTTTCGCCGATCATCAGATCGCCGCTGGTGCCGAGCGGCACGGCGGGAAGGCCGCCGCCACCCCGGACGTTGAGCACGGCGAGATCGGCGTCGTGATCGAAGCCGAGCACGTCGGCGTCCAGCTCCCGGCCGTCGAGCAGGGTGACGACGATCTTCGACGCCCCTTCGACCACGTGGGCGTTGGTGACCAGAATGCCGGTCGGGTCGATCACGAACCCGGAACCGAGCGATTGCGAGCGCCGGCTGCGCGAGCCGAAGAACTGGCCGAAGAACGGATCGACCTCGCGGACGATCGACTCGGCCGAGATGTTGACCACCGCCGGGGCGACTTTCTCGACCACGGCGACGACGGGCGTGCGCCGGGCGGCGAGGTTGGCGGAGCGGGGAGCTGCGGCTGCGGTGGCGGTCGGCGGTGCGGCGGGAGAGGCCGCGGAGGCCGCCGGGCGAGGACCCGAGCGGAGGGCGACGAGAGCGCCGAGCGCGGTGAGCAGCAGGAGAAGGACCAGGGGAGCCGTGACGAAAACCGACCTCTTCATTCCCCGTACATTAGGATACGTCGCGCTCCAAGTGGAAGTCGGAGCCCCGAGTGAATGTAGGAAAAAGGAGATTCGACCGTGGAAACCCGCTTTGCCGTCCCCCTGGCTCTCCTGGCGCTCGCGGCCTGCGCCCTCTCGGCGCGCGCCGCCGAGCCCAGCGCCGACATCTTCCCTTTCCCGGTCGCGCAAAAGACGCTCGCCAACGGGCTTCAGGTCGTGGCGGTGCCGTTCGACAGCCCGGGCACGGTGGCTTACTACACGGTGGTCCGCACCGGCGCGCGCGACGAGGTCGAGCCGGGCAAGAGCGGTTTCGCGCATTTCTTCGAGCACATGATGTTCCGCGGCACCGACAAGTACTCGAAGGATCGGTACACCGAGATCCTGAAGCGGATGGGCGCCGACTCGAACGCCTCGACCGATGACGACTTGACGCTCTACCACATCGTCGGCCCGAAACGGGAGCTCGAGACGATGGCCGATCTCGAATCCGACCGGTTCAAGAACCTGAAATATACCGAGCCGGTCTTCCGCACCGAGGCGCTCGCCGTGCGCGGCGAGTACGCGAAGAACGCCTCGAACCCGCTGCGGCAGCTGTTCGAAAAGCTCCGGGGCCTGGCGTTTTCCCGCCACACCTACCAACACACGGCGATGGGCTTTTTGGCCGACATCGAAGCGATGCCCGAGCAGTATGCCTACAGCCGGCAGTTTTTCCAGCGCTTCTATCGGCCCGAGAACTGCGTCGTCCTGGTGGTGGGCGACGTCGATCCGGCGCAAGTCTTCCAGATCGCCGAGCGCTACTACGGCGACTGGCAGCGGGGGTATCAGCCGGTCGAAGTGCCGGCCGAGCCACCCCAGACGGGGGCGAAATCGGCCCAGCTCGACTGGTCGAACCCGGTGCGGCCGCAAGTCCTCTACGGCTACCGGGCACCGGCGTTCTCCACCGCGTCGGTCGATTGGGCGACGCTCGACCTGATCAGCCAGCTCCTGTTCAGCGAATCGGCCCCGCTCTACCAGGAGCTGGTGGTCGAAAAGCAGTGGGCCGACAGCCTGTCGGGCGGCATTTCGGTGCAGCGCGATCCCTCGCTGTTCAACATCTTCGTCCGCGCTCGCTCGCTGGACGTCATGCCGCAGGTGGAAAAGACGATCGCCGATCATTTGGCGAAGCTCGGCAGCGAGCCGGTCGATCCGGTGCGCCTCGACCGGATCAAGTCGCACCTGCGCTACGCCTTCGCCGCGAGCCTCGACAGCCCGGGCACGGTGGCCGAGCAGCTCGCTGTGATGCTCGCGACCACCGGCGACGTCCAGAGCTTGAACCAGCTCTACCGGCGCTACGCGGAGGTGACGCCCGCCGACGTCCAGCGGGTCGCGCGCCAGATCCTGGTGCCTGCCGGCGAGACGAAAGTCAATCTGGTCTACGTGGCACCGAACGCCGCCCCGGGAGGAAACTGAACATGACGATCACCAAGTGGGCCTGGGGTGTCCTTGCCGTCCTCGCCCTGGTCGGCCCGGCCGCGGCGGCCGCCGCCCCGAAGAAGAAGCCGCCGGTTCCCAAGCCGGCCCCCAAAACGGTGCAGGCCGCGCCGGTCGATCCGAAGATCGAGACGACCGCGGTGCCGAGCCCGAATTCGCCGATGGTCGCCGTCCGGCTGCTGTTCCGGGTCGGCTCGATGGACGATCCCGCCGGCAAGGAGGGGCTCGCGGCGCTCACCGGGCTGATGCTCGGCCAGTCCGGTACGGCCGAGCGGAGCTACGCCGATCTGGTCGGGGCGCTCTACCCGATGGCGGCCACGATCGACGTCTCGACCGACCGCGAGGTGACGACGATCACCGGCCAGGTGCATCGCGACAAGCTCGCGGAGTACACCGCGCTGCTGGTCGAGAGTGTCACCCGGCCCGGCTTCGCCCCGGCCGATTTCGAGCGCAACAAAGAGCAATTGTTGGTCAGCCTCACGACCTCGCTGCGCTCCACCAACGACGAGCTGCTCGGCCTTGAAGCGATTCAGGGCGCGATCTTCCCGGGCCACCCCTACGCCCATGCTCCCGCGGGCACGGTGCAGGGCTTGAAGAACATCACGCTCGACGACGTCAAGAGCTTCTATCAGGAGAGCTTCACCCGCAGCCGCCTGCTGCTGGGGCTGGGCGGCGGCTATCCCGAAGGGTGGATCTCGCAGTTGAAGACCGGCCTGGCCAAGCTGCCGCTAGGGAGCCCGGTGGCCCGCGATCTTCCGGCACCGCAGCTCCCTTCGGGCCGGCGCATCACCCTGATCGAGAAGGCGACCGATTCGGTGGGCATCCATTTCGGCTTCCCGATCCCGCTCACCCGGGCGGACGCGGACTACTACCCGCTGCTCGTCGCTACCAGCTTCCTGGGGGAGCATCGCACCTCGCACGGCGTGCTCTACGAGGAGCTGCGCACCAAGCGGGGCTTGAACTACGGTGATTACGCCTACCTGGAGTATTACCCGGTGCCGCCGTTCACCAACGCGCCGACGCCGGGCTCGCCGCGGCGCCAGCAGTATTTTTCGCTCTGGTTGCGCCCGGTGAAGCCGGCGGATGCGCAGTTCGCCCTGCGCGGCGCCCTCTACGAGCTCGACAAGTTGATCCGGGACGGCATGAAACCCGCCGATTTCGAGCTCACCCGCTCGTTCCTCACCAACTACACGAAGCTCTGGACTCAAACGCTGGCCGACCGCCTGGGCTTCGCGCTCGACAGCCGCTACTACGGCATGTCGCCGTTCGTCGACGAGATCGACCAACGCCTGGCGAAGCTCACGGTCGATGACGTGAACCGGGTGATCCGCAAATACCTGCAAACCGCCAACCTGCGCATCGTTCTGGTCACCGCCGACGCGGCGCCATTGAAGACGGCGCTCGAACGCGACCTCCCGGTGCCGAAGAAATACGGCACGGAGGCCTCGGCCGACCTGCTCGCCGAGGACGAGCTGATCCAGCGCACCAAGATCAAACCCGCCGCGATCGAGATCGTGCCGGTGGACCAGATGTTCGAGAAATAGTCCGACGAATCGTAGGGGCGGCCCCCCGTGGCCGCCCTCGATCGCCTACTCGTCGTCGCTGTCGGCGCCGCCCTTCAATCCCGCTTTCTTCGCGTAGTAGCGGAACGAGCGGAAGCTCATGCCGAGCAGCTCGGCGGCTTGGGTCTGGACGCCGCCGGTCCGTTCGAGCGCCTGGACCATCAGCTGGGCGCGGATGTCTTCGAGGTAGGCTTCGAGGTCGAGGCCTTCCTCGGGCAGCGAGACGATCTCGGCGTGGCTCTTGCGGTGCGTCAGCAGCTGCACCGGCATGTCCTTGGTGGTGATCGTGTCGGAATGGGCGAGCGCGAGCGTGCGCTCGATCATGTTTTCCAGCTCCCGCACGTTGCCCGGCCAGTCGTACCCTTCGAGCATGCGCATCGCGTCGATCGAGATCTGGCGCGGCGACAGGTTCATCTCCTCGCAATACTTCTGGAGGAAGAAATCGACCAGCAGGGGGATGTCCTCGCGCCGCTGGCGCAGGGGCGGAAGCTGGATCGGGATGACGTTGATCCGGTAGAACAGGTCCTCCCGGAAATCCCCTTTGGCGATCCGCTCTTCGAGGTTCTGATTGGTCGCGGCGATCACCCGCACGTCGACCGACTCTTCGGCGTTGCCGCCGACCTTGCGGATCTTCCGCTCCTGCAATGCGCGCAGCAGCTTGACCTGCATGGTGAGCGACATCTCGCCGATCTCGTCGAGGAAGAGGGTGCCCCGGTTCGCCTCTTGGAACAAGCCTTTCTTCTCGCGCACCGCGCCGGTGAAGGCGCCGCGCTCGTGGCCGAACAGCTCGCTTTCGAGCAGGGTCTCCGGCAACGCGCCGCAATTGATCGCGAGAATCCGGTTCGCCGCGCGCGGGCTCGCGTAATGGATCGCCCGGGCGATCAGCTCTTTGCCGGTGCCGCTCTCGCCCTGGATCAGGACGGTCGAAGCGGTGCGGGCGATCCGCTCGATCAGCGAGAAGATCGCCTGCATGCGCGCGCTGCGGCCGATGATGTTGTTGAAGGTGTATTTCTTTTCGAGCGCCTTCTTCAAGTAGACGTTTTCGTCCACCAGCTCGGCGCGCTCCAGGGCCTTCTGGACGATGATCTTCAGCTCATCGACGTCGAACGGCTTCGAGATGTAGTCGTAGGCGCCGAGCTTCATCGCGTCGATCGCCGACTTGGTGGAGGTATAGGCGGTCATCATGATGACCGGGGCGTCCGGGTTCGAGGTCTTGATCTCGCGCAGCAGATCGAGGCCGTTGCCGTCCGGCATCATGATGTCGCACAGGACGAGGTCGAGACCGCCCAGCGCGAGCACCCGCCGAGCCTCTTCGGTCGAGCGCGCGGTCTCGACCGCGTAGCCCTCGTCGGCGAACAACAGGGTGAGCATGTCGAGCATGCTCGGCTCGTCATCCACCACCAGGAGACGCGCGGGGGTCGAGCTCATCGGTCTGCCTCCACGAGGGCAAGCTCCGCGGTGGTCGGCCTCGGCGGTGAGATCGGCAGCTCGACCGTGATCGTCGCCCCCTCGCTCGGGCGGCTCTCCACCGAGACCTGGCCGCCGTGCTCCTGGACGATCCGGTAGACGATCGCCATACCGATCCCGGTGCCGCCGTCGAAAAACGAGCGGAACGGATGGAACAGATTTGCGCGTTGCTCCGGCGACATGCCGCGGCCGGTATCGGCGAAACGCAGCCGATAGTGGTCGCCGCTCGACCGCCCCGAGATGCGCAGGTCGCCCCCTTCGGGCATGGCGCGCAGGGCGTTCCTCGCCAGGTTCCAGAAGATCTGGCTCACCTGGTCGGCGTCGGCCACCAGGGTGACGCTCGCCGGGTCGAGATCGAGGCTCAAGCGATGGCGCTCGGAGACCTCGCCGCTGTTTCGGAGCAGCTCGAAATTCTCGGTCAGGAGATGCCCGACGTCGAACGCCGAGGCCGACACCTCGCGCGGCCGGGCGAAGCGCAGAAACCCCTTGATCGTCCGGTCGAGGCGCTGGCTTTCCTTGAGCAGGATGTCGAGCAGGCGGCGTTGCGAGGACTCGGTCGGCAGGTTCGCCGCCAACATCTGCACCGAGCCCGAGATCGCCGCGAGCGGATTGCCGATCTCGTGCGCGAGGCCCGCCGCCAGCTCGCCCACCGCGGCCATCCGGTCTTTCACCTGCATCTCCTCCTGGAGGCGCCGCCAGCGGGTGAGGTCCTGGAAGATCAGGATGTAGCCGCGCTGCACGCCGTCGGCGTCGGCCAGATGCGAGATCGAAAAACCGACGTAGCCGGCGGTGCCGCCGTAGGTCAGCTCGACCTCGGAACGCACCCGGCCGCTCTGGCCGCTCGCGTCGGCCAGCTCGGTCCAGCGGACGGCCGAGAACAGGCCCGAGCTCCAGATCGGCGCGCCGACCAGATCGCTCTCGCCCTGGCGCAGGATTTCGGTGCCGGCCCGGTTGATGCTCTTGATCACGCCGTCGAGATCGGCGGTCACCAGGCCGCTGCTGATCGATTCGATCACGTCGCGATGAACCACCTGAAGGTCCGCCAGGTCCTCTTTCTTCGCTTCCAGCTCCAGCTCGGCGCGGGCGATGTTGTGCGCGAGATAGGAGGTGAGCAAGGCGACGGCGTAGAAGCCGAACAGGTGGACCGCGAGGTTGTAGGCCAGGCGCCAGGTCGTCGCCTCGTCGCCGCCGAAGGCCGGCAGCGGAACGGAGTGAAAATGGATCGACAAGAGCAGGCTCGCGTAGAGCACGTAGGCGGCGGTCGCGACCGCGAGCCCGGCGCGGCGCCGCAGGAGCGTCGCGGCGACCGCGATGACGATCAGGTAGAGCATCGAGAACGGGCTCGAAATGCCCCCGACCTGATAGACCAGCGCGGTGATCAGCAGCAGATCGCCGAAAAACTGAATGTAGGCCTGAAGCTGGTAGTACCCCGGCAGCAGGCGGAGGAGCGCCAGGTAGACGAGCGTCGCGGCGAAGGTGAGAGCGGCGATGAGGTAGAGGAAGCCGTAGGGGAACCCGTTGTCGGCCGGCGTGACCGCTGGGGCGCTGGGGCTCGCCTCGGCCGGCGCATGGACCGGCGCCGAAGCCGCGGGGGTGCTCAGCTCGGAAAGCTCGGCCGGCTGCCTCGTGTCCGCCAGTTGCAGCAGGAAGAAGAGCAGGAGCACGCTGCCGATCGCCACCAGGCGAATCGCGATGTACCACCGTAATTGACGGGCGAGAGCGGGCATCGGCGGGTGGCGGGTCGGAGCAGCGCCCGGGCGGCAGAGACGCCCGGGCGCTCCTCGGTGGCTTTCGGATCAGCCGATCTTCGACAGGATCGAATAGAGCGGCAGGTACATGGCCGCGACGATCGTGCCGATGACGACGCCGAGGATGGTGATCATCAACGGTTCCAGCAGCTTCATCAGGCCGTTGACCGCGGTGTCGACCTCTTCCTCGTAGAAGTCGGCGATCTTGGAGAGCATCTGGTCCAAAGCGCCGGTCTGTTCGCCGACGTTGATCATCTGGACGACCATCGGCGGAAAGACCTTGGTGTCGCCGAGCGGCTCGGAGATCGTCCGCCCTTCTTCGACGCTCTTGCGCACCGACATGACGGCGTCTTCGATGATCGAATTGCCCGCCGTCTTCGCCGTGATCTCCAGGCCGTCGAGGATCGGCACGCCCGACGCCGTGAGCGTTCCGAGCGTGCGGCAGAACCGCGCCACGGCGATCTTCCGGAGCAGCATGCCGATCACCGGAACCTTGAGCAGAATGCCGTCGAGCACGCGCCGGCCGCGATAGGTCTTGTGGTACTGGCGGATGAAGAAGACCAGCGCGCCCACCACGATTAGGATGAACGGGAAGAACCGCGCCACGAAGTTGCTCGCCCCGATCACCATGCGGGTGAGGAACGGCATTTCGCTGCCCAGGCCGGCGAACAGCTGCGCGAACACCGGGATGACCTTCCACAGGATGATCGTGACGACGCCCGCGGCGATCAGGATGACCGTCACCGGATAGACCAGGGCCGACTTGACCTGGCTTTTGAGCTTGACGATCTTCTCGATGTAGGTCGAAAGGCGCTGGAGGATGATGTCGAGAATACCGCCCGCTTCGCCCGCCGCCACCATGTTGACGAACAGGTTGTCGAACGCCTTGGGGTGCTTCCTCATCGCTTCGGCGAGCGACGAGCCGGACTCGACGTCGGTCCGCACGGTGTTGATGATCGCCCGGAATCCCTGGTGCTCCTCTTGCTCGCCGAGGATCTCCAGGCATTGGACGAGCGGCAGGCCGGCGTCGAGCATGACCGAGAACTGGCGGGTGAAGATCGAGATCCGCTTCGCATTGATCCCGCGCGGCAGGCGGGGCAGGACTTTGATCTCCTTGCCCTTCTCGCGCATGGTCGTGACCTGGATCTGCTGCCGGCGCAGAACCGCGATCGCGGCCTCTCGGTTGTCCGCGAGAAGCTGGCCCTCCTGGGCCTGGCCCGTCCGCGTTCGGCCTTTCCAGACGAAATTGGGCATCGACTGACTCCTCGGAACGCCGCGCGTTTAAGCGCGCGCCCCGTCGCCCCGGGTCGGCGTGGTGGGGATGGCGACCGCCGCCGGACCGCGATTGATGATCTCTTGCAGCTCGTCGGCGTGAGAGGAGCGCGCCAGGGCGGTCTGCAGGCTGATCAGCCGCTTGAAGTAGAGGGCTGCCAGCGACTGGTTGAAAGTCTGCATGCCGTGCTTGGCCTGGCCCGCCTGCATCATGCCGTAGATCTGGTGCACCTTGTCTTCGCGAATCAGGTTGCGGATCGCGGCGGTGGGCACCAGGATTTCCATCGCCAGCGCGCGCCCTTTGCCCGAGGCGCGCGGCAGCAGCGACTGGCACAGGATGCCTTCGAGCACGAACGACAGCTGCACTCGGATCTGTCCCTGCTGGTGGGCCGGAAACATGTCGATGATCCGGTTGATCGTCTGCGCCGCGGAATTGGTGTGCAGGGTGGCGAAGGTCAAATGGCCGGTCTCGGCGATGCGCAGCGCCGCTTCGACCGTTTCGAGGTCGCGCATTTCGCCGATCAGCACGACGTCCGGGTCCTGGCGCAGGGCGGAGCGCAGGGCGTTTGAAAAGCTGTGGGTGTCGGCGTGCAGCTCACGCTGGTTGACGATGCACTTTTTGTGGCTGTGCAGATATTCGACCGGGTCCTCGATCGTGACGATGTGCTCGTGGCGCTCGCGGTTGACCTTGTCGAGCATCGAGGCGAGCGTGGTCGTCTTGCCCGAGCCGGTCGGCCCGGTGACCAGCAGCAGGCCGCGCGGTTTTTCGCACAGTTGCTCGACAACCGACGGCAGGCCGAGGTCGCGGAAGGTCTTGATCTCGAACGGAATCTGTCGAAACGCCGCGGCGATCGCGCCGCGTTGGTGGAACACGTTGGCGCGGAAACGGGCCAAGCCTTTGATTCCGAACGAGAAGTCGATCTCTAAGTTCTCCTCCAACCGATGCTTCTGGGTGTCGGTCAAGATCGAGTAGGCGAGCTGCTTGGTCTCGGTCGGCGTCATCGGCGGCAGGTTGAGCGGCCGCAGCACGCCGTCCACCCGGATTTGGGGCGGCGAGTTCGTCGTCACATGGAGGTCGGAGCCTCCCTGCTCGACCATGGACTTGAGCAGTTGAGTCAAACCCGGCGGCATATGAGCGCAACTCCTTCGATCCTAAGACTTAAGGGCTTCAAGCGAACGGATTCTACACCATTCAGAAGATCGACCAAAGAGAATAAGTCCCCCGGGGGCAAAGGACAAAAGGACCTAAAGGACTCCAAGGACACCAAGGACGCCCGGACGGGGCAGCTTCTCTTGTCCTTGCTGTCCTTGCTGTCCTTTAGGTCCCTCGTCCGCCACCTTCGGACCGGTTCGGGCCTGCTACTATCTTTCGCACCCTAATGGCCGCCGATCCGCACGCCGAAGAGGCGATCGAAAAGTCGTACGACTCTCGGCTGATGCGCCGGCTGCTCGGCTATGTCCGGCCGTACCGCGGCATGACGGTGGCGGCGGTGGCTCTGATCCTCGGCGGTTCGTTGCTCCAGTTGATCGGGCCGCTCGCCACCTCGATCGCGATCGACCTGTTCATCCGCCCTCCCGGCGCGGCCGGCGGGATCTCGCCCGCCGCGGTCGCAACCGGCGACGCTCTGCACCGTTTCGGGGTCGATCCCGGCGCGGTGCGGATTCAAGGCGTGGCCGCCACCGCCGCGGTCTTCTTGGTCTCGATCCTGCTGTCGTTCGTCTGTACCTACTGGCAAGGCCGGGTGATGCAGGTGATGGGCCAGTACATCATGCGCGACCTGCGGGGGCAGATCTTCCGCCAGCTCCAGCGCCTGCCGATCTCCTATTTCGACGCTAATCCGGTCGGCCGGCTGGTCACCCGCGTGACCACCGACGTCGATGCGTTGAACGAGCTGTTCGCCTCGGGTCTCGTGGCCGCGTTCGGCGATCTCACGGTTCTCGCCGGCATCGTCTGCGTCCTGTTCTGGCTCGACTGGCGGCTGGCGTTGATCGCGTTCGCGATCGTGCCGCTTCTGTTCGTCCTGACGTTCTGGTTCCGCTCCAGGGTGCAGCGCAGCTTCCGCGAGGTCCGGGTGAAGATCGCGAAGATCAACTCGTTCCTTCAGGAGCACATCACCGGCATGTCGGTGGTCCAGCTGTTCGGCCGCGAGGCGGAGGCCTATTCCCAGTTCTCCACTATCAACGACGAGCACCGCGAAGCCAACGTCCGCTCGATCTACTACTACGCGGTGTTTTTTCCCGGCGTCGAGCTGGTCAGCACGCTCGGCCTCGGCCTGCTGCTCTGGTACGGCGGCGGCAGGGTGACCGCAGGGTTCGCCTCGGTCGGCGCGCTGGTCGCCTTCTTCCAATACGCCCAGCGGTTTTACCAGCCGCTTTCCGACCTGGCCGAGAAGTACAACATCCTCCAGGGTGCGATGGCCGCTTCGGAGCGGATCTTCGAGCTGATCGACACCCCCGTGGCGATCGTCAGCCCGGAGACGGCCTACCGGCCGGACGCGGCGCTCGGACCGGACCGGGCGGGCGCCGGTGCGCGTGGCGCGATCGAGCTCGACCGGGTGACGTTCTCCTACAAGCCCGGCGAGCCGGTGCTGCGCGACGTATCGTTCCGGGTCGAGCCGGGACAGACGGTCGCCGTGGTCGGCCATACCGGGGCGGGCAAGAGCACTCTCGCGAACCTGTTGCTCCGCTTCTACGACGTGCAGCAGGGCACGGTGAAGGTGGACGGAATCGACGTGCGCGACTGGGACCTGCGCGAGCTACGGAAGAGCATCGCCCTGGTGCTCCAGGACGTCTTCCTGTTCTCGGGCTCGATCGGCGGCAACATCCGCCTCGGCGAGCCGTCGATCGACGAGGCGCGCCTGCGCTGGGCCGCCCGAGAGGTTCACGCCCTCGAATTCATCGAGCGCCTGCCCGAGGGGTTCGACACCCTGGTCCAGGAGCGCGGCGCCGGGCTCTCGGTGGGCCAAAAGCAGCTGGTGGCCTTCGCCCGGGCGCTCGCGTTCGACCCGCGCGTCCTGATCCTCGACGAGGCGACCTCGTCGATCGACACCGAGACCGAGCAACTGATTCAGGCGGCGCTCGAACGGCTGCTGGTCGGCCGAACCAGCCTGGTGATCGCCCACCGGCTCTCGACGATCCAACGGGCGGACAAGATCCTGGTCCTGCACAAGGGGGAGCTGCGCGAGCAGGGCACCCACCAGGAGCTGCTCGCCGCCCGCGGCATCTACCACCGGCTATACCGCCTGCAGTACCAGGCTCAAGAGAGCGCGGCCTGGCATCCCGGGCAACCGGCGGCCGCCCAAGAGGTCACGCTTTGACGCCGACGGTCCGTCTCCGCCCGGCGACCGCCTTGGCCCTACCCGTCCGCTTTGCTACGATAGCGGCAGGCTCCTCAGAAACGGTTGAGAAAACGGCGCCCCCTCCGACGAGATGAACTATCCCGGCAATCCAGCGCTCGGCAGCGACGTGCAGCAGCGAATCGTCGCGACGTTCGAGCAGACGCTCGACCTCGCGATCGCCGGCAATCGGCAGGAAGCCCTGCTCGGCTGCGATTTCGTCCTGCGGATGGATTCGCATTTCGAACCGGCGCGGCGCCTGCAGGAACGGATCAACGCCCATTCCGGCGCGCTCTCGCACGAGGCGCTCGCCGACCTGATGCCTCGGGCGGCGGAGCCCGCGGCCGACGACGACCTCGGTTTCCTGCCCCATCTGGATGATTTCGGAGGTGGCGGGCTCGCCGATTTTGCCGTTCAGGACGGGCTGCGCGACGAGCTGGAGCAGCTGTTTGCCGAACGCCGCTACGCCGAGCTGGTCGCCCGCGCCCATCAAGAGGGCGCGGCACTCGCCGCGGATCCGGCCTTGAGCCAGCTCGCCATGAGCGCGCAGGAGAAGCTCGAATCGGCGCCCTACGTTCAGAAGTTCCTGGTCGCCGCGCGCACGGCCCTCGCCGCCGGCCAGAGCGCGGAGGCGGAGCGCAACCTGGAAAAAGCCCGCTCGCTCGATCCCGACCATCCGGAGATCGGCGAGATGACCCGGTCGATGCAGGCTCGCGGGCCGGGTAAAGCGGACGACGAGGCGTCGTTTTTCACCTTGGAATCCGCCGCCCCCGCCGCCATGCCGTCGCTGGAGGCCAAGCCGGCCGCGCCGCCGCCGGTGCAGACCTACGCTTCCGAGAGCGACCGCCGGATCGCCCAGCTGCTCGCCGAGGGCGATGCCGCGTTCGAGCGGGGCGACCCGCAGGCGGCGATCGACTCCTGGTCGCGGATCTTCCTGATCGACATCGACCACGACGAGGCCGCTCGGCGGATCGAGCGGGCGCGGCGGCTCAAAGCCGAAAGCGAGCGCCAGGTCGAAGAGGTTTTCCACGACGGCCTGTCGGCCGGCGAGGCGGGCGATCTTGCCGGGGCAAGGCGGGCGTTCGAGCGGGTGCTGGAGCTTCAACCGACCCATCTCGCGGCGCGAGAGCAACTGCAGCTGCTGGACGCCGGCCAGGCGCCGCAGCCCGCGCTGCGCGGCGGCGAGATGCTCGAACCGCTGCCCTCGGGCTTCGACGGCCCCGGCACCGCCGATCTCAAGGAAGAGATCCTGGTGCCGCCCGAAGGCGCCGTGGCGCAGCCGCGCAGGGAACGGAAAGAAAAAGTCGTCGCCACGGCAACTCCGGCCGCGCCCGCGAAAGCGAAGCGGACCTTCGTGCTGGTTGGCGCCGGAGTGCTCCTCTTGGTGCTGGCCGCGGGCTGGCTCCTGTTCCAGAACTGGGACCAGTGGTTCCCCAATTCGGACAGCGAGGGGCCGGTCCAGTCCTCCTCCGCCGAATCGATCGCCCGGGCGAAAAAGCTCCAAGAGCAGGGCAACCAGGCGATCGCGATCGCCCAACTGAAGCGGATTCCGCCGACCGATCCCCTGTACGCCAAAGCGCAAGGGCTGATCAAAACCTGGGAGGCGCCCACGGCGCCGCCCGAGCCGGCCGGACCCACCCCTGAACAAGCGACCGCCCGCGACCAGGCGCTGGGGGAGGCGCGGGAGGCCTATACCTCGCGGGCGTATCTGCTGGCGGCCG
>DATMZU010000379.1:0-4414 GCA_035607435.1 Thermoanaerobaculia bacterium
AAAGGATCTTGTCCTTGAGCTCGTCGGGCTTGTTCCTGTTGCAGACGAGCACGCAGGCTGGGATAGCAGTTCCGTAGAACAGGCTCGGCGGAAGGCTGATGATCGCCTCGACGAGGTCGTCGTTGACGAAGAGTTCGCGGATGAGCTTTTCTTTGCCACCTCGAAACAAGACACCGTGGGGCATGATCGTTGCCATACGGCCGTCCGGCTTGAGACTAGCCAGCATGTGCTGCACGAACATCAGGTCTGCCTTCTTGCCGGTCTCGGGGCACCATTCGCGGAAGCGGTTGGTGAATTTCATCCCCGTCCGGCTGTAATTCTGCGAGAAAGGCGGATTGGCGAGCACACGATCGAATTTGCGGGGCTGGCCGCTCTTGTCGAGAATCTGCGGATCCTCCAGCGTGTCCCCGTTCTCGATGGTGAAGCGGGTGATGTTATGGAGGATCATGTTCATGATGCAGATCGACCAGACCGTGCCATTGGAATCCTGGCCGTATAGGGCAAGATCGTTGGCATTCTGGCCCTGCTCCTCCACGAACTGATGGGCCTGGATCAGGAAGCCACCAGAGCCTGCGGTCGGGTCATAGATCATATTGCCGGCCTGCGGCTCGGTGAGCTGGACGAGCAGGCGGACGACTTCGGCGGGCGTGTAGAACTCACCGCCCTTCTTGCCGGCACTGTCTGCGAAGAACTTGATCAGGTACTCGTACGCCGCACCGAGGAGATCGGGAAACTCGAAGTTCTCGTTGACGAGGACAAACCCGGGCTGATTGAAGTGGTCGAGCAGGTCCTTCCACTTCTGATCAGGGACCTTGGTCTTCCCTTTGACAGCGTTGAAGTCGATGTTGTTCTTCAGCACTCCTGCGAGCGCATCGTTCTCGTCCTCAATGGCGGCGATGGCTTTGTTCAGCATGTTGCCGATGTCGTGCTTCAAATCTTTCAGCGCCGGTACAAGCTCGCCCTTCTCGTTCGTCCACGGCTCGTGCCATCGGGCGCGGACAGGCACAAAAAAGGTCTCACCGTAAGAGGCCCTGTCTTCCAGCAGCTCGGCGACCAGCTCGGTCTGGCCCTTCAGGTGGGCGAAATCCTTCCTACGGAGCTGGTCACGCTTGCGGTCAAACTCGTCGGAGAGCCGCTTCAGAAAGAGCATTCCGAAGATAAATTCCTTGAACTCGGAGGCGTCCATCTTTCCGCGCAGAATGTCCGCGGCCTTCAAGAGGAAGGATTCAAGGTCAGTCAGTGTGATCTTGTCCGTCTTCAAACCAGCTCCTCGCAAGCGCCATTGAATGCATGAGTACCGCCATTGACATCACACTCTGGGAGAGGCAGCGGTAGGACATCCTACTATTGACGGGCCGTGGCGACCTGAGAGCTGCCCGCCCGACCAACTCGGGGCTCCGGTAAGGCGTGGAAACGACTGGGACGCTCTGGCCAGGACTCCGAAGCCGCGTTCGCCAAACGGCCGAGGCTGGCAATGTAGATTCAGAGCCACGTCTCGCGGGTTCCTACCCCCACAGCTCCCGCAAAAAATACCCAACGACCACCACAACGGCCACGAGCAACACGAAACCGACAGCAAAGCTCGCCGTTCGGCTGATCCAGTCTCTCGGATGCGGGGCAGTTCGGCTCATGGACTCCTCCGAGTTGAGGTCCAAATTCTACCGCGAGTAACACCGAAATCCACCCCACCACCCACCCGAGAGTAGAGCCCGGCTCGCTTCGCGAAGAGGCCCTGACGGGCTCTCGGGTGGGAAAGCGAAGCGGGGATGGGCCTCGCGGTCGGACTTCCTGCCGGGGGTGAGGATCGTGGCGGACCCGATGGTGCGGATCGTGACGGAGGGGAAGAAGGGGGGGCGGACTTCGGGCAAGCCGGCGGGACGGTCGTTTTCGGCGCGTCTGTTGGGGTCTCTCGATGTGGCGTGGGAGGCGCGGGGTCAGGATGCGGCGGTCGATCCGTCCTGGATTGCGTTCTTCGGGTCGGAGGCCGAGCTGCGGCCCTTCGTCGCCAACGCGCAGGCCGGGCGAAAGTTCAAGGGGAGCTGGGATACCTTTGCGACGCCGAAGCGCTCCGGGTATCGCTGGCTCTGGCAGAAAGTGCCCGGCGGTGCGGCGGCGGTCGCGTATCGGCCGGACCTGTTCCATCTCGAACCCACCGGGCAGTTGGCCGATCCGCTTCGCTTCGTTCTCGCGCCGGCCCGCCGTTGGCTCGAACGGCAGGTGGCCGAGCTTGCGGTGGACTCGGGCGACGCCTCCTACGACCCTCTGGACGCCGCGCGGGCCACCCTTTTCGCCGCGTTTCTCGATCGCCGATCGCCCGTGCCGATCCTCCGCGATCTGCGGTTCCACCTCCGGATCTTCCGCGCCGCGAGCGAAGACGGCTGGTTGCGTCGAACCGGCAAACACGGCGACTCGCCCTCCTGGATTCGGCCCTACGGCCTGGAGGCGCTCGGACTCGACGATCCCGCCGCGGTGTCGGTGGCCCCAGAGGAGCTACAGGACTTCCTCGTGCGCGAGACCCAAGAACACTTCCTCGAATTTCCTCAGGACAAGAGAGCACGCCTCGTACCAATGGCACCGCCGATCCGTTCGTTCGTTGCCGTGCCCGTGCAGCTCGGGTTCGACTTCGGACTACCGGGCCTGGCGGCGCTCGGGGTGAACCCGGAGGCTGCCGTGGCGGGATCGGCCGCCCGCTGAAGCCCGCACCCGCCCGAGAGGAGAACGAAGAGCCCCAGGGGCAAAGCGCTCGCGATTCCGCGCGCGCGAAGCTCCGAAAGGCACCCTCCGATGAATCAGCTTCCGCATTCGACCATTGCCGAGGCGCACGTCCTGCCGTTTACCACCGACCGCGCCGGACTTGGGGCAGAAGAGTCGATCGGCCCCATCACCGACCTATCCGATCTCGATCTCGTCCACCGTTTGCTCGATGAACCTTCTCATTCTTCGGACTCGACCCGGGCTTTGGCCGAACGCCTGCTCGGAGGCTCCCCCAGCGCGCGCGGCCTGGCCGAGCTGCTCTACCTGACACCGGATCGCCTGCGCTTTCTGGGCCTTCCACCCCGCGCGGCCTCTCGACTGCTCGCCGCGGTCGAAATCGCGCGCAGGATCGCTTGGGGGCAGGTTCCCGAAGAGCGGCCCCTCACGCGTCCGGAGGAGGTCGCGCGCTATCTGTTCCTGCGCTACGCCCGCGTCGATCAAGAGGTGTTCGGCGCCGTTCTGCTCGATTCCGGCAACCGCTGGATCGCCGACGTGGAAGTGGCTCGCGGCACGTTCTCGCGGATCTCGGTCGAGCCGCGGCAGGTGCTGGTCGAGGCGCTGCTACGCGGTGCCACCGGCTTCGTTCTGTTCCACAACCATCCTTCGCGAAATCCGGAACCGAGCGGAGAGGACGTCGCGATCACCCGGCTCTTCGAGCTGGCCGGCGAGGCGGTCGGCGTGCGCCTGATCGATCACATGGTGCTCGGGAGCACCACGCGCTGGGTCTCCATCCGCGACCGCCGCCCCTGGTGAAAACTTCCACTCGGGCGGCCTGCCTCGTTTCGACGACCAGGGCCTTCCGGACGGCTCGCTCCCGCGTTGCGCCTTCGGCGCGAGAGGGGGAAACGGGACTCCCCGAAAGCACCGAGGAAAAGCCCTCGGCGCTTCGCGGGAGAAACCGAACGTGGCTCGACCGGAATCGCAACAGATTGCAGGCTTCTACCCCACTCCGTCGCACCTCCTGCCGCACATCGCCTCATTGCTCCATTGGCCCGAGCCTTCGGGGGTGACCTTCCTGCTCGATCCGTGCGCGGGCGACGGGGAGGCGATCTTTGCCCTCCGCGAACATTGGCGGGAGCAGGCGGGCATTCCGGCCGAGGGGACTTGGAGTTGCTACCACTCCTATCTGCCGCACATTCTCGCCGCGGAGTTGGAGCAGGGACGCGCGGAGGTTTTGCGGGAACGGCTGCTGCCGATCGACGTGGACTTCCCCGGGGACGCCTTCCTCCTCTCGCCGTTTCCCGCCAGCTCGGCGCGGGCGACCGTGTTGTTCTTGAATCCGCCGTACGACTTCGACCGCGAGTTCGGCCGGATGGAGCATCGCTTCCTCGCCCACTTCACCCGCTTTCTTCATTCCGGGGCCGGCGCGCTGTTGTTCGTCGTTCCCGGCGCCGGGCTGGCCTCTTCGGCGGGGTTTCTCGCGCGGCACTACCTCGATCTCAAGGCCTTTCGCTTTCCCGATCCCGAGTTTGCGGCGTTCGGTCAGTTGGTCGTGGTCGGCCGACGCGCCCGGATCGCGGCGCCCGCTCCGCGGGTCGAGGAGCAACTGCTCGCCTGGGCCGCCGATCCGGAGTCGCTGCCGATCCTGACTCCGAACTGCGCGGATCCGCTGGTGCTCGACCTGACCGAGGACTTTCTGCTGCGGGTGCAGGTCGAGCCG
>DATMZU010000660.1:0-12191 GCA_035607435.1 Thermoanaerobaculia bacterium
GCCGGCCCGCGCAGTCGCCGACGGCGGTCTGGGGGGAGATCGGCGTACAGATCGACCCCTTGGGCCAGCCCGCCCAGTCGCCGACACCGCCGCCGACGCAGATCGGTGTGGACATCAATCCGAACGGCTGAACCGCCGGACCGGGCCGCTCCGCGGCAGAAAGCCTCAGGTTGCCCGCCGGGAGGCGGAGAGCGTCTTCCGCCGGCCACCGATTTTCTCGAATTCGCCCCACCCTGGTATTCCTTGGTCTGTTCCTTGTGCGAAAATGAGGGCGATTCCGTAACAAAGCTACGTCATCGCGCCTTGGAACGATCTTGGGGAGTGGAGCATGAACGAGCACCCGGAGCTGACGGAGGCGGATCTCGCCGCCCTGGAACGAGGGAAGCTGCCGGCGGGGCTCGACGGTCTGCGCGCTACGCTCCACCTCCAGAGCGACTGCGCGGTCTGCCTCGCCCGGTGGGGCGAGCGTCTGAGGCCGCTGCTCGACGAAGATTGGCCGGGCGACCCGGAGGCCGAGGACGCCGAGCGGCCCGGCCGCCGGGTGATCCGCTACGACTTTCTGCTCCGCCGCGCCCTGCTCAAAATCGAACAGCTCAGGCCGACGATCGAAGCCGCTTTCGTCCAGGCGGTGCTGGAGATCGAGGGCGCGGCCCCGCTGGTGGAGGGCCGGTTTCCGCGCGGCACCCCGGCCCTCCAGTGGGCACGTACCACGGAATGGCTGGCGGAGGCGCAGGCAAGCCGCCGGGACGCTCCGGAGGAATACCTGGTGATCGCGGCGCTCGCGGCGTCCTACGCGAAGGCGATCGATCCCCGCGACCATCCGTCGGGCGAGGCGGCCGACCTGTTGGCGCTGGCCCTCGCCGAGATCGGCAACGGGCACCGGCGGATGCGGAACTTCGCGGGCGCCGAGCAGCTGTTCTACGAAGCCGCCGAGGCGGCCCGCGAGGGGACGATGGCACAACCGGTCGTGCTTCAGATTGTTCGTCTCACGGCGAGCCTTCTGATTGACCAGCGTGAGTTTGCGGAGGCGGTGAAGCTTCTCCGCCACACGTTCGCCGGGTACGAAGCGCTCGGTATGCGGCACGAAGCAGGCGAGCAGGCAGTCGACATGGGTGTCGCGTTTCGCACAATGGGGCGGCCGATGGACGCAATCGGCGCAAACCTCCAGGCGCTGGACCGGATTGACGGAAGGCGAGATCCGGCGCTCGGGACCGCTGTGGTTCACAACCTCGTCGCCGAGTATCGCGAGCTCGGACAATGGTCCGCCGCGGAGCGCCTACTCCCGCGCGCGGAACAGCTCCTCAAGCGCTTTGGTACGCCGATCGATCTGCTCAAGCTGGAATGGCTCAAGGCGCAGCTTCTCGCGGGCCAGGGCCAGTATCTCAAGGCGGCGCGCGCCTACCAGGACGTGATTGCCGGGTTCGAACGCGCCGACCTGTTCGCCGAATCCGCAGTGCTACGCCTGGAACTGGCGGAGCTGTACCTGACGCACCAACGCTTCGATCGCGCGCTGCTGGTGCTTGAAGACGTGCGCGAGGTGTTCGAGGCAATCGGCGTCCGGCGCGAAGCGCATGCCGCGCTGCTGCTGGCCAAAGAAGCCGTGGCGGGAGGGTGCGCGACCGTCGAGGTCGTGCGGCAGGTGGCGAAAACAATGGCGGCGGCGGAAGCGGCCCGGGGGTAGCTCGCCGGGCTATTCGCAGTTACTCCGCCCCTGCCGCGGGACCGACCCGTTCACCCTTGTCTCAGGGCACCGGCCGGATATCCACCGGCACGTCGCCCAAGCGACCGATCGCCGCCAGCAGCTCCGGACCCGCCTTGCCGTATTTTTCGAGAAACGCCTTCGTTCCCTCGTAGTCGCCGTTGCCTTGCAGGACCAGCAGGTCGTGCAGCAGGTCTTTGATCGCCCCGGGGAACTTTTCGGAGACGGCTTGGAAGCGGCCGTCGGCGTCTACCTTCAGCGCCCCTTTCTCCATCAGGTAGCTGAACTGCGCGACGACGCCTTGGCCGTGGGCTTCGTCGACTCCGAAGCGCGCCGCGCGAAACAGGCCGGCGACGTAGGTGGGTTCGAGCGCGGAGCGCAAGGCGGCGGGCATTTCCTTCTGGTCGATCAGCGCCAGGATGTTGTAGACCCCCATCACGTCGGCCTTCGCCTCTTCGATGGTCGAGGACAGCTCCTTCAGCTCCAGGCGCACCTCGGTCTTCTTGCCGTCCTTGGTGATCGTTCCCGGGCCGAGGCCGTGCGACAGCTCGTGGTGGAGGATCTCGTTCAGGTAGGCGTCGAACGTCACCTGGGCCACCTGCTCCGGGCCCAACACCCGCTTCGCGATCGGGGTCAGGATGCGCTCGTACTTGGCGCGCATGAGGTTGCGCAGCAGCACCTTCTTCGAGCCCTTCGCTTCGCGCACCCGTTCGTCGTTCGGCAGGTTGAAGGCGATCGCCGGCACTCCGGCGCGCGCGTCTCCCGCGGCGCTCGCCACGTCCACCACCCGGATGGGGCTGTCGGTGCCGCGCTCGAAATTCTTCATCCCGTCGGGAATCGGCAGATTGCGCTCAAGCCAGGGCAGGCGCTCCTTGTAGCGGGCCAGCTCCTTGGCCTCCGCGGGAAGGTTGACCGTCACGTAGGACTCGAACGCCGCCTTGTAGCCGAGCAGGTCATCCTCGTAGGTCTCGTAGGGGCCGATCGTCACTTCGACCGGCGCGTCGAGATCCATCCAATCGACGTCGCTCTGGAAATAATCGTCGGACAGAAAAGCCGCCGCGCGCGAGCGGAGGTACTTCGCGAGAGAGGCGTTGTCGGTCAAATCGGCGGCCTCGTTCAGCAGCTTCGCGGCGGGCTCCAACCACTCCTTGTACTCCTTGGAGTAGGGAATCGCCACCAGCCGGTCGCCATCGCGCCGGATCACCGTGACTCCGGAGGAGAAAGCTTCCTTGTCCTCCGGGTGTTTCGCGATCCAGGCCTCGAAATCCGCCTGCGAGAGGTCCTCGGGGTAGAAGCCGGCGCCTTTCGGGCGGGGCGTGTCGCCGATGAACGGCTTGCGCTCGTCCAGCCGGTCCCACGGTCCGAAGTTGACCGCGAAGAAATCGCGCGCCGCCTGGGCTTTCGGTTCTTTCCACGCGGCGATCTCCTGGCGCATTTTCGGGCCGCCGGCCCAGGCCTGGCGCAGGTAGATCTCATTGATCAGGCTCGACACCTGGTTCAGCTTGTCGAGCGCCTGGCGGTCGCGGGCCGAGAGGGCGGAGAGGTCGGGTTCGAGCGGCACCGGGGAGTACTTCGCGAGCCGCTGGTCGATGTCGGAAATCACGGTTCCCTCCGCGGTTTGGGGTGCCGCGCTCGGCGGCGGCTCGGCCGCAGGAGCGCAGGCGGCGAGGGCGAGAAGCCCGAGGCCCAACGCCGAAGTCGAAAGCGAGCGAAGAGTCGCCTGCAGGATCGTACGATTGCTCATTGGAATTCTCCCTTGGCCTTCCCGGTCCGGGAGGAAGGATCTCACAACCGCGGGCGGACCTTTACGTCCCGTCGCGGAGCCAGGACTTCGCCGCGAGCGCCAGAAACTCCCGGCCTTCGATCAAGCGCGCCCGATCGTCACCGAGATCCTCGAACAATAGGGCGACCGACGGCTCGCGGCCTGCGCCTTCGAGCAGCTTCTGGAGCGAGGGCGCCAGGTCGTCGGGGCCGTAGATCCACGCTTCGAACGAGGAGATGTGGACCGCGGTCACCGCCTCGCCCGCCACCCGCCGCGGTTGAAGTCGTTGCACTTCGCGCTGGTTGTAGCGCAACGCGGGAGGCGGTCCGAGCAGCACGAGAGCCTGGCCGCGCGGGGTGAGGCTGCCGCGCCGGTCGCCGTCCGCATAGAGGCTGTCGGCCGCCGCCACCCGCTCCGTGAAGGTCTGCTTCGCCGGGTTGCCGGGAACGGCCGGATCGGGATCCCGCCGCTGCCAGAACCGGTCGATCGCGGCGAGCACCGCGCGATCGTCGCGCAGGCGGCGGATCTCCCCGATCTCCTCGGGAAGCAGCAGCCAGCGCGCCGGGCCTTCCGCCCAGGAGCGCGCCGCTTCGGCGGGGCTGCCGCCGGTTGCGCAGGCTTGCAGCAGCGCGCAGAAAAGCAGGGCGCGCGGCAGGCGCCTGGCCATCGCCTCAGTGGACGTTGTCGTCCCCCTCCGGGCCGGGGGCCTCGGGGATCGGTCCGAAGGTCTGTTCGTAGCGTTCGAGGTTGGTCGCCAGAGCGCGGACGATGCGCTTCAAATGGCCGGGGCTGGTGATCACGCGCGCGGCGACGATTCCCTGCGGCGGCACCAGGTTGACGAAATCGAGGATGAATTCTTCCTGCGTGTGCAGGATGCGCAGAAGGTTCGAGTAGCGGCCTTTCAGCTCCTCGTCCTCGATTTTGATGTTGAACGGTTCGTCGGTCGGCGGCACGGGAGGTGGCCTCCTTGAGAAACGAGCGGGGTCGGCAAATCCAGGAGACGGCGGCTTGGGGTCAAGTCGCCTTGGGGTTCCTGACCCCCCCGGATTTTTCGATCGGACTCGACGATGAGTCTACACCGGGTCCCGGTTCGGTTCGCGCCAGGCGATTCCCCCCTCGAACGCGAAGCGATGCTCGGGAAAATAAACCCCCTCGCCTCGCTCCTCGGAGGTGACGGTGAAGCCCAGCACCTGCCGCCGGTAGTCGTACGGCGCCCCGTCCTTCGCATGGACCGCCACGTCCACCAGGTATTCGCCCGGCGCGAGGCGCAGCGCGGGGCAGTGGATGCGCACGGTGCCGGTGCCCTCCAACCGCTCCGGCCGCCAGCCGGCCAGGTCCGTGTTCGTGCCCCAGCAGGAGACGCCGCGCGGGGTGGCGATCGCGATGCCGAAGACGAAATCGTCGAGCGGCCGGTGGGCCGCCACGTCGATCTCGAACGTCGCCGGAGCGCCCGATTCGAGCAGGTATCGCTCTTCCGCCTCGGCGCCCTCACCCACCCGCAGCCGGACCGCGACGATCTCCGCTTCGCGCGAGCCCCAGCGTAGAGGCTCGCCGTCGTCGCCGCGTTCGCCCTCTTCGGCCCGATCGCTCTCGACGCGATGCGCTTCGCCCTCGCGCTCGGCCACCTCTTGGCGATAGGCGTCGATCGCCCGGCGCGGGTTGCCCACCAGCCGCTGCTTGCCTCCTTCGAGCCAGAGCGCCCGGTCGCACAAGCCGGCGACCAGGTCGAGCGAGTGGGAGACGAACAGCACGGTCTTGCCCTGGACGAGCAGCTCTTCGATCCGGCGCAGGCAGCGGTGCGAAAACTGCTCGTCGCCCACCGCGAGCACCTCGTCGACCAGCAGGATGTCGGGATCGGTATGGATCGCGACCGCGAAGCCGAGCCGCACGTACATGCCGGAGGAGTAGTTCTTGACCGGCTCCTCCATGAACTCGGCGAGGCCGGAAAACTCGACGATCTGGTCGTAGCGCCGGTCGATCTCGCGCCGGGACAATCCGAGCACCGCGCCGTTGATGTAGACGTTCTCGCGCCCCGAGATCTCCGGGTGGAATCCCGCGCCCAGCTCGATCAGCGCGGCCACCCGGCCGGTCACGCGGACGCTTCCGGAGCTCGGCCGGATCATTCCGGCGATCAGCTTGAGCAGCGTCGATTTGCCCGAGCCGTTGCCGCCGACGACTCCGAACGCCTCGCCCCGGGCGACTTCGAAATCGATCCCGTCGAGCGCCACGATCGCCTCTTCGCGCGAGAGGTTGCGGGTGAGGCTCCGCTCGACCAAGGCGCTCTTGAGAGTGCGGAACTGGTCGCGCGGCGCGGTCCGCCGGTAGAGCTTGACGAGGCCCTCCACCCGGATCGCCGGTTCGGACGAAGTGCTCATGCCGCCTCCACCAGCGTTTCGCGCAGGCGGTCGAACAGCCACGCCCCGGCGATCCAGGCGAGCCCCGAGACGAGGGCCATATGTAACCAAAGAGAGGGCTCCGGGACCCGTCCTTCGAAGATCGTCCGCTGATAGGCGAGCGCGAACGGCGCGAACGGATTGGCGCGGATCGCCATCTGCACCCGCGGCAAACCGTCGAGCGCTTCGATGCGGTAGAGGATCGGGGTGAGGAAGAACGCCAGGGCGAGCAGGTTCGTGAGCAGGTCGCGGACGTCCTTGAAGTGCACGTTCAGGGCCGCGAGACCGAGGGCGAGCCCCGCCACCAGCGGCACTTCGAGAAGGATCACGAGCGGGGTGAGCAGCGTCGCCCAGCCGCCCACCGGATGGCCGAAGTACCGGCCGACGAAGATCGCCCCGACGAGCACCGGAGCGGCGAACAGCAGATGGAACAGGTTCGAGAGCACCGCGACGGCCGGCAGCAGCTCGACCGGAAAGACCGCCTTGCGCAGCAGGCCGGAGTTCGCGGTGAGCGAGACGGTCCCTTCGAGCAGCGAGGTCGAGAGCCACACCCAGGGAAACAGCCCGCTCACCACGAACAGGGCGTACGGATCGGCGCCCGCCACCCGCGGCCGGAAGACGATGCTGAAGACGAAGGTGTAGACGCCGAGCAGCAGGAGCGGGTTGGCGAGCGACCAGAGATAGCCGAGCGCGGAGCCGCGGTAGCGCGCCTTGAGCTCCCGGGTGGTGAGCGTCCAGAGGAGCGCGCGAAAGCGGAAGATCTGGGCGGCGACCTGAAGCATGGCAGGGGCCGATCTTCTCACGACCGGCGAGAGGATCGGCCCGGAGCGGTGTCAGCTCAGCACGCGCAGGAGTTATCGACCGTCAGGCGGGGCTGGCATTCGGCGCGGTACTTGGTCACGCAGCCCTGGCAGATGGTGAACGAGCAGGCGGTCGACTCGTTCGTGGCGGCACCGGCGGCGGAGAGGGTGTCCGGGTTTAGATGGGCAAGGGTCTCGCGATGGAGGGAGAGCTTTTTCTTCATGGGTCGGGTTCCTTGGGAAAGGTCCGCGGACGACATGACCGGGACGGTGTTTCTCGTCTCCCAAGGCGCAGTCGAACGGACGTTTCCCTCAAAGCGCCGAAAGGTAGACTCCCGCTCTCCATGCCCACCGTCCTCGCCGATCTACTGCCGGGCCTGTACGTGGCGTTCCTCGCCGCGCTGCTGCTTGGCGCCCTGCGCCGTGGGTGGGACGCCGTGCCCCCCTGGGTTATCGCGGCCTTCGGCCTGGTGCTCCTTGCCCTGTTCGGGCGCGTGCTGTTCCGCGGCGAGATCCTCCTGCCGCTCGACAATCTGCGCGGGCAGGCGCCGTTCCGGCAACTGGCGCCGACGGAGCCGCACGGCAATTTGATCCAAGGCGACCTGATCCAGCTGGTCGCGCCAAGTAACGCCGAAGTGCGACGGGCGTTCCGGGAAGGGCGCCTGCCGTTCTGGAACGACCGTGTAGGCGCCGGAATGCCCCTGCTCGCCGACCCGCAGGCGCAGGTGCTTCAGCCGCTGGTGCTGTTGGCGATGCCGTTCCCGCTCGGCCCCGCGGCAGGGATCACCGCCGCGCTTCGTGTCCTCCTCGCCCTGGTTTTCACCTTTCTCTGGCTGCGCCGGCTCGATCTTGGACAAGGCGCGTCTCTCTGCGGCGCGCTCGGCTTCGGCCTCGGCGGTTTCGTCCTCCTCTGGCTCGGCTGGCCGATGGCGAACTCCGCGGCCTGGCTGCCTGCCGTGCTTTACGGAGTCGTCGTGCTCGACCGGCGCGGAGCCCGGCGCGACGCGCTGCTGCTCGGGTTTGCCCTGTTCGGCCTGCTCCAGGGCGGACATCCGGAAACGATCGCCTACGCCCTCCTGCTCGCGCTGGCGTTCGGCGCGGCCCGCGCGCTCGCCCGGCCCCGGGGCCTGCGCCGCGCCTTCGCGGTCCGCGCGGCCTGGGTGCTCGCGTTGAGTCTCGGGTTGAGCGCCCCGACGCTTCTGCCCGCCGCGCTCTATCTGCCGCATTCGGCGCGTGCGGTGCGCGAGGCGGCCCGGTTTACCGAGACGGTGCCGACCTCGGCCGGCGTTGCCGCTCGGGCGATTCCGCTCGTCGCGCCGAACGCCCAAGGCAACAGCCGCTATCTCGACTATTGGGGACCGAGCAACATCAACGAAGATGCCTGCGGTTTCGTCGGAACGATTCTGTTGCTGGGCGCGCTTCTTGCCGCCGCCCCCGCTCGCCGTCGCTTCCCGCAGGAGCTGTTCTTGCTCGGCTCGGCCGCTCTGGCGATCGGAGGCGCGGTCGGTTTCGGCCGATCCCGTCTTCTGCTGATCGCGGCGTTCGCCGTGGCCGCCGTCGGCGCGATGGTCGTCGAGCGATTCACGCGCGGAGAGGGTTCCCGCTTCGCCGCGATCGGTCTCGGTCTGGGCCTCGCCGCGGTGATCGCCTGGGCCTATCTGGCCCACCCCTACCCCGGAGAACCGGAGCGCATGGCGATCTTCCGTTTCGGCTGGCTCCGCTGGCAGTTGCGCTTCCTGGGCGCCGGGCTGGTGATCCTGGTTCTGGCGCGTGGCCGGCGGTTCCTCCCTTTTCTACTGGCGCCGCTTCTCGCCGCCGAGCTTTTCCTTCTTCACGGCCCCGCCAACCCGCCGATGCCGAAACGGTTGCTATTCCCGACCCCACCGGCCATCCGATTTCTGCAAAGCCATGTGCAAAGCGAAGAGCGAATCGCCGCGCTCGGGCCGGCGCTGCCGCCGAACCTTGCGACGTTCTACGGCCTTCGCGACCTGCGGATCTACAACCCGGCGATGCCCGCGGCGTGGGAAAACCTCGTCGCCCCGCTTGCCACCGATTCAACCGCCACGCCGGGGCAGGGAGAGGTCCCCGCGTTCGGACGGCCGCTCGATCCGCTTTACTCCCGCCTCGGCGTTCGATTCCTACTGACCGATCCGGAGACGACCCTTCCGCCGCCGCTCCGGCTCGCATTCTCCGATGCCGACGCGCGGATCTGGGAGATCGCGAACCCGTCGCCGCTTCTGTTCGCCGCCGGCCGGCCCGAGCCGGAGGCCCGGCTCCCGATCCAGCGTCTCTCTCCGTCGGCGCTCCGAATTGAAGTACCTCTCGCCCTCCGCGACAGCGCCTGGCACCTCTCGAGCGGCATTTTGGCAGAGGGAGGCTGGCAACTGCGCGCCTCGGGCCGTCCGATCGCGATCCGGCGGGAGCTGGGGGCGCTACTCTCGGCCGAGATCCCCCCGGGCACTCGGCGGATCGATCTGTCCTATCGACCCCCGGAGTTTCTCCTCGGCCGCCTCCTCGCGCTTGCCGCCTTGGCTCTTGCTCTCACCGCATTTCGCGGGCGCGCGTCCGGAAGTGCCGTTGGCGGCTAGAATCCCGCTCATGTCCGAGACGCGCAAGCTCACCGTCCGTTGTCCCGATTGCAATTCCGATCTGGTGATCGACGCCGCGACCGGTGAGGTGCTTTCGCACCGCAAACCGAAGGCGCCGTTGGCCGGCGGCCGGGATTTCGCCTCGCTGTTCCGCGAGATGGACGAGAGCAAGGCGAAGGCGGAGACCCTGTTCGAACGGGAGAAGGCGGCGTTCGAAGATCGCGACCGGCTGCTCGAAGAGAAGTTCCGCGAGGCGATGAAGCGCGCCGAGGAAGATCCGGATCAGGGTCCACCGAAGCGACCGTTCGATCTCGACTAGGGTTCGATCCGCTTCCGAATCAAAGACTTGAGGTAAACTAGGCTTCCGCGTGGCCCCCTCATGGGCCCCCGCCGAACGCTTTTGGACCGCGCCCCCCGGTCGTTTGGGGATGCTTCGCGGCAGGGCGCTTCGAGCGAAGCGACGTTGTTTCACAGATCCTTAGCGCCCTTCTTGGGCGCGCACGAGAGAGGAGCCAAGATTTGACCCCATGGTGGCTGCGCCCCACGGCAGAGGGCGCATCGAAAGAAGAAACCCCGCAAGAGCCCATCGTCCCCGCCGTTGCCGACCCTGATCCCGAGCCCGCGGAGAGCCCCGAACCGGTCGTCGAAGCGGCGGCAGCCGCGCCGATCGTTTCGATCGCCCCCGCGTCTCCGGTCGCTCCGGCCTTCCAGATCCTTCCGCCTTCGCCCGCCCCGCCGGTGGAACCCGCGGCGCCGGCCGAGCCGGTCTGGCGTCCCTGGCGTACGACACCGGACGAGATCGCTCCGCCGGTCTCCTCCATGCTCGACCGCGAGCCCGAACCGGCGCCCGCTTTCTTCGCCCCGCCGCCGTCGCCGTTCCTGGCACCTGCCGAGCCCGTCGAGCCCGCCGCGAGCGAGCCGGTGTCCGTGGCTCCGATCGCTCCGATCATTCCCATCGCCCCGATCGCTTCGGTCGTACCGATCGAGCCGATCACGCCGGTTGCCGTCGTTTCGGCCGCCGACCCGGCCGTCGAAGCGACTCCGGAAACCGCGGAGACCGAAGAGGCGCGCGAAGGACGTCGCCGCTCCCGTCGCCGCGGCGGCCGTCGCCGCAACGGCCGCGGCGCCGGGGCTCTCGATCTCTCCCCCGCGTCGCCCGACGACGAGGAGGAGGACGACGACGAGATCGAGGCGCCGATCCCCGCCCCGGCACCGATTCCGATCGCGCCGCCGACCCGCCGCGCCCCAATGCAGCAGGAAGAGGTGGTCCTGCGCCGCCGCGAGACGGCGTTCGATTACGACGGCATGGGCATGGGCCCGCGCGAAATCGTCGTCACCATGCCCGAGCGGCGCAGCGCCGACGAGCGCAAGATCGCCCTGTTCTGCGATCTGGAAAACGTCGCGCTCGGCGTCCGTGACTCCGAGATCAAGAAGTTCGACATCGAGCTGGTGCTCGAACGGCTGCTCGAAAAAGGCAAGATCATCGTCAAGAAGGCATACGCCGACTGGGAGCGCTACAGCGACTACAAGCGGCCGTTCCACGAGGCGGCGATCGAGCTGATCGACATTCCGCAGAAGCACTACTCGGGCAAGAACAGCGCGGACATCAAGATGGTGGTGGACGCGATGGATCTGTCGTACTCCAAGGAGCATCTCGACACGTTCGTCCTGCTCTCGGGCGACAGCGATTTTTCGCCGCTGGTCTCGAAGCTCAAGGAGAACAACAAGTACGTCATCGGCATCGGGGTGAAGAGCTCTTCGTCGGCCCTGCTGATCGACAACTGCGACGAGTTCATCTTCTACGAGGACGTCTGGCGCGATCAGCAAAAAGCGCCGCACGTGGTGGGCGTCAACAAGAAGAGCACGGAGGCGTTCAGCCTCATGGTCGAATCGATTCAAGCCCTGCTGCGCGAGAACAAAGACGTGCTTTGGGGCTCGATGATCAAGCAGACCATGCAGCGGAAAAAGCCCGCCTTCAACGAGGGCTACTACGGCTACAGCACCTTCTCCGAGCTGCTCGAAGACGCCGAGCGCAACAACGTGATCAAGCTCAAGAAGGACCAGCGCTCCGGGACCTACATCGTCACCGGGTTCTCCGGCTCGAAGCGCTAAGGTTGAATGTGCGTAGGGGCGGCCCCCCGTGGCCGCCCTGATCCGCAGGCAACGAAAGTCTCCTCGCCGCAGGGCGGCCACGGGGGGCCGCCCCTACCGACGCCGGCCGAGCATACTTCCCAGGAGGGGGGCGTCCGGAGCTACGAATCCTCGATCCGGCGCCTCAAACTCCTGCCGATCCACCAGGCGACGAGGCCGCCGAGCAGCGCCCACTCCAAACCGCCGAAGACCAGCGCCAGGCCCAGCAGGGAATTGCCGCTCGCGCCCAAAAACGCGAGCGACGCGGGCAGGCTCATCCAGACCAGCAGGTTCGGGGCGAGGAAAGGATCCCAGGTCCGCCAGATCCAGAGGGCGGCCAAGGTATGGATCGCGAGGCCGGCGAAGGCGGCGTGGCGGATCGCGTTGCGCATCGGAATCTGGGTCAAGCGCTCCTCACTCTCTCGCCGAGGCGATCCGAAAACCGTAATCCGCGTAGCGCAGATGGGGCGGGATCGACGAGCGCGCCGTACAGCGGCTCCCTTTGATCTGGTGCCGCCACGAGCCGCCGCGGGACGACCGGCGCCCTCCGGCTGGTCCCTTCAACGGCCCCTGCGGATCATCGACCGGCGACACCGCATAGTAGCCGGCATCGTACCGGTCGCCACACCACTCGTGGACGTTCTCGCCCAGGCCGAAGAAACCGAGCGGGTGCCGGGAAGGATAGGCGTCGCTGATCTCCGGCCCGTTCTCCCAGCGCGAGGCGTAATCGGGCAGCGACTCGGGCGGCTCGTTGCCCCAGGGGTAGAGCACCTCGCGGCCGGCGCGGGCCGCGCACTCCCATTCGGCCTCGGTGGGCAG
>DATMZU010000661.1:0-5016 GCA_035607435.1 Thermoanaerobaculia bacterium
ACGCGTCGGAAACGTTCTGTCTTACTTTCCGCTCGGGCTTTGAGCCATCTGCGCCATCCCCTCCTTGATCTCCTCAGGCGTCAGGTCCCGCGTATGGGTCGCAATCGACCAGTGGTGGCCGAACGGGTCTTCCAACTGGCCGTAGCGATCGCCCCAGAACATCTCCTCGATGGGCATGGTGACCTTGGCGCCGGCAGCCACCGCCTGCGCGAACACCGCATCGACGTCTTCCACGTACAGGTGGATCGTCACCGGCGAGCCCTTGAGCGCAAGCGGACCGAACCCGCCCCACTCCGGCATTTCGTCGGTCAACATGAGGGTCGAATCGCCGATCTTGACCGCGGCATGCATCAGTCGGCCGTCCGGGCCGGGCAGACGCGATTCCTCGACGGCGTTGAATGCCTTCTTATAGAACTCGATCGCGTCGGACGCGCCGGCACAGACCACGAGGGGGGTGAGGGAGTGCATTCCTTCGGGAATCGGCTTGACTTGAGACATGTTCACGCTCCTTTTCTCACGTCGGGGTTCGAGGAAATGAGTCTCGCAGGTGTCATGGGCCTCCGGAGGCGCCCCCCGGGTCCTTGCACCTATGGCTATCGTATCAACTGGAACCTCGTCACCCTGCTCGGCGATACACTGGCGATCTCCATGCGCTCCCTGCTCGCCCTCTCCCTCCTTTCCGCCGCCCTGCCGCTCGCGGCCGAGGCTCCCGCCCCGCTGTTCGTCGATCGGGCCGCCGATTGGGGGCTCACGTTCACCTACCGGACGGGCCAATCGGGCGAGCTCTACATGCCGGAGATCATGGGCGGCGGGGCGGCGCTGTTCGATTCCGACGGCGACGGCGATCTCGACGTGTTCGTCGTCCAGGGGCATCCGCTCAAGCCCGGGGCGGCCGATCCCGGTCCGGCGGGATGGGGCCGGTTGTTCCGCAACGACCTGATCGGTCCGAAGGGGAAAGGCACCCTCCCCCGCTTCGTCGATGTCACCGAGGCGAGCGGCATCCGGGCGACCGGGTACGGCATGGGGGTCGCGACCGGCGATTACGACAACGACGGCCGGATCGATCTCTACCTCGCGAACTTCGGCCCCAACCAGCTCTGGCACAACGACGGCGACGGAAAGTTTTCTGACGTCACCGCCAAGGCCGGCGTCGATGATCCCCGCTGGAGCACGGGCGCCACGTTCGCCGATTTCGACCGCGACGGCCGGCTCGATCTGTTCGTCCTCAACTACGTCGATTTCTCGGTGGCGAGGAACGCCCTCTGCTATGCCCCGAGCAGCCGGCGGGACTACTGCGGTCCCTCGGTCTTCGCGCCCGTCACGAGCCGCCTGCTGCGCAACCGGGGCGACGGCACCTTCGAGGACCTGTCGCTGCCGTCGGGCATCGGCCGGAAGGCGGGGCCGGGGCTCGGCGTGGTGGCCGGCGATTTGAACGGCGACGGCCGGCTCGACCTGTTCGTCGCGAACGACGGCGCCGACAGCTTCCTTTGGACCCACCAAGGCAATTTCAAATTCCGCGAGGAGGGTCTCATCTCCGGCGTCGCGGTGAACGCCGCCGGCCGGCCGGAAGCGGGAATGGGCATCGCCTTGGGCGACGCGGACGGCGATGGGGACGACGATCTCTTCATCACGCATCTCACGACCGAGACGAACACGCTCTACGCCAACCTCGGCGGCGGTTTCTTCGAGGACGCGACGGCCCGCTCGGGCCTGGGACCGCCGAGCTTGCCGATGACGGGATTCGGCACCCACTTTCTCGACGTGGAGAACGACGGCCTGCTCGATCTCGTGGCGGTGAACGGTGCCGTGAACTTGTCCGGGGCGATGGGCCAAGGCGAGGGGCTCGCGCCGTACGGCGAACCGGATCAGCTGTTCCGCAACCTGGGGGGAGGCAAATTCGCCGACGCGAGCACGGAAGCCGGCCCGGCGTTTACGACGCCGCGAGTCTCCCGCGGCGCCGCGTTCGGCGATGTCGACAATGACGGTGATACGGACATCGTGGTGGTGGACGCCGACACTCCCGTGCGCCTGCTGATCAACGAGGCCGGAAGCCGGAATCCCTGGCTCGGCCTCAGGCTGGTAGGCGTCCCCACCGGAGCGAAGGCCGAGCGGGACTTCCCCTGCACCCGCGTTGAAGTGACGAGAAAAAACGCCCCTTCGCTCTGGCGGCGGGCGGCGACCGACGGCAGCTATGAATCCGCGAACGACCCCCGAGTGCTGGTGGGCTTGGGCACCGCCTCGGAGGTGACCGGAGTCCGGGTCTTCTGGCCGGACGGCCTCACCGAATCCTTCCCGCCGCCTCCCTTGCGGGTTTATACGACGCTCGTCCGCGGCACCGGTAAGGCCGCGCCGGAGCCACCGAAGTGAAAAGAATCCCCAGGTGGGTGGTCGTTTTGCTGTCGGTTGCGCTCGGCCTGCCGGTGCGCGGGTCCGAGGCGCCTTCGGTACGTACACCGGACCTGTCAGGGCTGGAGCCCGCGGTCGCGGAGCAGATCGGACAGATCCGACGGGCGTTGACCGACCAGCTCGCCAAGACGGGGGCCGAGCCGCGCGAGGTCGCCGCCGCCTACGGCGATCTGGGGCAGGTCTATTTCGCCTACGGCTGGAACGACGCGGCGGCCGACTCCTTCCGCCTCGCGACCAAGAGCGACGACAAACAAGTCGCTTGGGCCTACCTCTTGGGAGCGGCGGAACAGGCGGCCGGCCGTCTCGATCCAGCCGCCGAGGCGTTCCGGCGCGCCCTCGATCTTTCCCCCGCCGCCGGGGTCGCCGCCATTCACCTCGCGGAGATCCGACTTTTAGAAGGTCGCCCGATCGAGGCCGAAACTGGATTGAAAACGGCCCTCGCCGTCCCCGCGCTCGCTCCCGCCGCGCATTCGCTGCTCGGCCAGGCGGCGCTCGCCCGGCGCGATTGGCCCGCGGCGATCGAACATCTGGAAGCGGCCCTCGCCGCCGTGCCCGACGCGAACCGTCTCCACCATCCGCTGGCCCTCGCCTACCGCGGCAAAGGCGACCTGGCGAAAGCCGAGGAACATCTCGCCCAAGCGGGCCAAGTGGGCCTGAAACCGCCCGATCCCCTGCTCGACGCCATCGCGGGACTGCGGACCGGAGAACGCCTCGCGATGATGAGCGGCAGAACGGCGGCCCGGGCGGGGCGCTTCGCAGACGCCGCCAAGGAGTTCGAGCGCGCGCTCGCCGCCCGGCCGGAGAGCGTAGAAGCCCGAGTGAACCTGGGCTCGATGCTCGCGAACTTGGGCGACCGCGCCGGGGCCGTCGAGCAATTCCGAGAAGCGCTCAAGCGAGATCCGGGGAACACCACCGCCCACTTCAACCTCGCCTCCCTGCTGGCCCAAACAAGCCCCGAGCGGCAAGAGGCGCTGACACACATCGAAGCCTATGTCGCCGCCCGGCCTGAGGACGGCGAAGCGCACCGCCTGAGGGCGCAACTGTTGCGTGACGCCGGTCGCCTCGACGAGGCGCTCCTGGAGTACGCGCGAGCGATCGAGCTGGCTCCGGGAGACGAGACGGCCCGTCTGGGAGAGGCCGAGACCCTGGTCCGCCTCGCCCTCTATGCCGACGCGCGAAAAAAGCTCGACGAGGGATTGAACCAGATCCCCGGCAGCGGCCTGCTGAGTCACGCCCTGGCGCGCCTGCTCGCCGCCTGCCCCGACACTTCCGTGCGCGACGGCAAGAGGAGTCTAGAGCTGGCCGTAGCAGTGTGGAATGCGCGACAGGCGTCTGCTCATGCCGAGACACTGGCTATGGCGCTCGCCGAGACGGGCCAGTGCGACGAGGCTGCGAAGTGGCAGCAGAAAGCGATCGACGAAGCGAAAAGCGAAGGGCTGGAGGGCCGAATCGAAGGGCTGACACGGAGCATGGCGGTCTACGCGAAAGGGGCGCCTTGCCGAACGGCCGGCAATCTGGCGGCCCAGCCCGAAACCTCTGAATGTCGCGCGATGGTCAAGCAAATCCGTAACGATCACGTCAAGTGGAATGGCAACTATTTGGGACTGACCGTAGAGCCCCTGACTGAACCCGAGGAGCGAGTCCTCCAAGCGGGCTCATCTTGCCGCCCCTTTCTCATCGAGGCGTTGCGTGACGAATCGCGCTACGTGGCGGCTCACGTACTCCTCACGCTGATGGCGCACACGACCTATTCTGTGTCGGGCGCTGAGTGGAATCATCTACGGATTGATCTCTTCGCTGACGGACGTGTGGAGATCCCTGCCGGCCAGCGACCGAAGATCGAGGACCTATGGAAGAAGAAATGACGCAGCTCGACGCTAAAGCCAGGTTCCCTTAAACGATCCCCTTCGCCTCATCGACCACGATCTCGCGGTTCCCTGCCACATCTATGAATCTCTGCTTGACCCCGCTCGGCCAGATCAACTCGATCGCCTTCACCTTCTCGTCCTTCCCCAGCCCGAAGGTCAGCGCGAGCTCGCTCTGCGAGCAGTAGGACGAGCCGCTATGAATCGTCTGCCATTGAGTGCCTGAGGCGGTGGTGACTTTGACCACCGTGCCGATGCCGTCGCGGTTGGAACGCGTGCCGACGGCCCTGACCCTAAGCCACCGACTCCGATTCCCCCCGTCGTTCTTGAACAGATAGGCGGGGCCGCCATTGGTCGCGATCGCGACGTCCAGATCGCCGTCGCGGTCGTAGTCGCCGTAGGCCGCGCCACGTGCGACGATCGGCCGGTTGAAGTCCTTCCCCATCGAAGCACCGACGGGCTCGAAGCGGCCTTTCCCCAGATTGCGGAACAGGAGCGGCGGCTGGCGGTAGGTGACTTTCGGTTGGACGCGGCCGATCTCTTCTTCGATGTGGCCGTTCGCGGCGAAGATGTCTTGCTGGCCGTCGAGGTCGTAGTCGAAGAAGAAGACGCCGAAGGTAAGGGTGAGCAAGCTCGCCCGGCCGACCGCCGAGGCCGGGGCTTGGTCGATGAACAGGCCTTTTCCTTCGTTGTGGTAGAGAGCTAGCATCTCGTTCGAGAAGTTGCCGACGAGGAGATGCGGCCG
>DATMZU010000663.1:0-2437 GCA_035607435.1 Thermoanaerobaculia bacterium
GCCTCGTAAACCATCCCGTCCGAAGGGAAAAGGCCGCCGTGGTGCCCCAAGCACTCCGGCGGTCTTTTTTCTTCCGGCGTTGACACCACTCGGGGCGGGTGCTACGTTCCCGCGCCTGAAATCGCGGCTTCTTCGCCGCGGCGGAGATCCGTCTCAATGGCCGAAACCAAGCTCGGAAGCAAGCACGAGTGCTATAGCTGCGGCACCAAGTTCTACGACCTGGGCAAGCCGGAGCCGATCTGCCCGAAGTGCGGCGCGAACCAGACCCATGCCGCTCCTTCGACCCAACTCGCCGCAACCCAGGCGGCGCGCAAGAAGCGCAAAGCGGAAGTGGCGCGCACGTTCGACGATGAGCCGGAAGAGGTCGCGGGGGAGGTCGTCGCGGACGACGATCTGATCGACGACGATCTGGTCGGAGCCGACCTCGGCGCGGATGACGAAGAAGAGGATATCGACGACGACGAGGAATGACTCGTTCGTAGCGCTCGCCCTCGGTGGCAACCTCGGGCCCGTCGAAGAGCACTTCGACCGGGCCCTTGGCGTTTTGGGCGCCCATCTCTCGGAGATCCGGATGGCGCCGATCTACCGCACGCCCGCGATTTCGCCGATTCCCCAGCCGGATTACCTGAACAGCGCGCTCGTCGCCCGCTCGCCCCTGGACGCCGAATCGCTCCTGGCGCTCTGCCAGGCGATCGAGCGCTCGGTCGGAAGGAGCCGCGGCGAGCGCTGGGGACCGCGCCCGCTCGACCTCGACCTGCTCTGGTTCGGCGAGCGGATCTCCACGCGGCCTGAGATCACGCTGCCCCACCCCAGGCTCGCCGAGCGCCGCTTCGTCCTTCAGCCGCTCGCCGACCTGATCCCCGACGTGCGGGTGCCGCTGAAGGGACAAACGGTGCGCGAGCTGCTGGCCCGCCTACCGCCCGAAGTCCTCGAACGGGTGTAGGGGCGGCGCCCCGTCGCCGCCCTGGGAATCGCGCGAACCGGCCGGGCACGCACCCCCACCGAAGGGCGGCCACGGGGGGGCCGCCCCTACGGAAAAACCTGTCGGCTTTGTCGAGTCGAATTTCTTACGGCAGCTTCGCGGCCAGCACGTCCACCTTCTGGATCGAGGGCGGCTCGGACAAAAGATCGGGCGCTTTGGCCATCAAGGCGGCGGCCACTTGGCCGCTCAGATGCGCCTGCCGGCCGGACTCGTCCGGAAACGCATCGAAAATGCCGAAGGTCGTGGGTCCCAGGCGCAGGGCGAACCAGGCGGTCGTCGCCGGCTCACCCTCAACGATCGCGAGGCCTCCTTTGAGGAAACTTTCGATCTCCTCTTCTTTGCCGGGCTTTGCTTCCAAGCGGACGAACAGGGCGACGGTCACCATGGGTAGGATCTCCTATCGGGGGGCGCGGGCGCGCCTTCGCGTTGCGCCGGAGTCGAGATTAACAGATCGCTCCCGGAAAACAGTTTTGATAGGGTCTCTCCCATGTTCAACGGCACCCACGTTCTGTTCTACAGCCGCGACCCGGAGGCCGATCGGGCCTTCTTCACCGACGTCCTGGAGCTTCGCTCGGTCGATGCCGGGCACGGGTGGCTGATCTTCGCGCTTCCCCCGGCGGAGGCTGCCCTTCACCCGATCGATGACGATTCTTCCGGCCAGGAACACGCCGGGCACCAGCTCCTCGGCGCGGTCGTCTATCTGATGTGCGACGACCTCCAGGCGACCGTCGAATCGCTCGCCGCCAAAGGCGTTGCCTTTACCGAGATCGACCAAGCCCCCTGGGGATTGAAGACAACGATCCCCCTGCCGAGCGGCGGCGAGCTCGGGCTCTACCAGCCGCGGCATCCGACGGCGTTAGGGCTGTAGCCCTCCCAAAGCGTGCGCCGCAACCCGGGGTCGCATGCGTCTGGTCACCTGGAACTGCTGCCGCGGGCCGTTCGATCGGAAGGTGGCGCTGCTCGACCCTTGGGCGCCGGACATTGCGGTCGTCCAGGAGTGCGCGCGGCCGGAGCGCGAATCTCGGACCTGTCTCTGGTTCGGAGACAACCCCCGGCAGGGCCTCGCGGTGCAGGCCCGTCCGCCCTATCGGCTCAAAGCGCTGCCGCCGCTACCCGACGTGCCGAAGTACGTGATTCCCATCGCCGTGACCGGTCCCAAACGGTTCACGCTGCTCGCGGTCTGGATGCTCGGCAAGCCCCAGGCCCACCCCTATGTGGAGGGCACCCACAGAGCAGTCGAGATGTATCGCGATCTGATGGCCCGCTCCGCCACGGTGGTCCTCGGAGATTTGAACTCCAACACGATCTGGGATCACGAGCACAAGCCCCACTTGAGCCACTCAGGGTTGGTCGCCCGGCTCGCCGATCTCGGACTCGTGAGCGCCTACCACCATTGCCTGGACGAACCGCATGGCTGCGAGACGCGGCCGACGTTTTACTTTCAGTGGAAGAAGG
>DATMZU010000665.1:0-13927 GCA_035607435.1 Thermoanaerobaculia bacterium
GCTCCCCACGGAGGCCGTGCCGACGATCGTGCCCACGGCGGTCGGACGATGCTGCACCGTGACGGTCACGAATCCCCCGGAGGCGACGGTTCCGAGAGCGCAGCTCGGGCTCGTCGTGCCCGAGCAGCTGCCCTGGCTCGCGACAATCGACTGAATCGCGGTCGCTCCCGTGATCGAACCGGCGAGGGCCACGTTGGAAGCCGCGTTGGGACCGTGGTTGTCGATCCGGAACGTGATCGATGCCGAATCGTTGACGTGCACGACCTGAGGACTTGCGGTCGCCGTCATCCCCAAATCGGCGCTCGCGGGCGGCGGACCGGTCGCGGGAAGGACGTTGGCCGATACGGAGGCCTGATTGTTGCCCGGCGTCGGATCGGTCGTGGGGCTCCCCACGGAGGCCGTGCCGACGATCGTGCCCACGGCGGTCGGACGATGCTGCACCGTGACGGTCACGAATCCCCCGGAGGCGACGGTTCCGAGAGAGCAGCTCGGGCTCGTCGTGCCGGAGCAGGCGCCCTGGCTGGCGACGATCGACTGAATCGCGGTCGCTCCCGTGATCGAACCGGCGAGAGTGACGTTCGCCGCCGCGTCGGGACCGTGGTTGTCGATCCGGAACGTGATCGATGCCGCATCATTGACATGCACGATCTGCGGACTTGCGGTCGCCGTCATTCCTAAATCGGCGCTCGCGGGCGGCGGACCGTCCTGGGCTCGGACGTCGATCGTCGCCGAGCCTTGGTTGTTGCCCGGCGTCGGGTCGGCGATCGGGCTCACGGCGCTTCCCGTGCCGGTGATCAACCCGACGGCGGTCGTGATCAGATGAACGGTCACGGTGGCGGATCCCCCGGCCGGCAAGGTTCCGATCGTGCAGCTGGAGTTGGTGCCGCCGGTGCAGCTTCCCTGGCTCGGCACGATCGATTGAACGGTCGCCGGTCCGGCGATCGTGCCGGAAAAGGCGATCTGCGATGCCGCGTTCGGGCCGAGGTTGTTGATCACGAACGCGATTTGTCCCGCATCGCCGACGTGCGCCTGCGCCGGAGTCGCGAACGCGGAGAGCGACACGTTGGCGCTGTCGGGAAGAGGAACCACGCAGGTCAGGGCCGCCTGGGACTGGGCGATGACGATGTCGCCCGAGAGGACGCCGAGCCCGGCGAGCACCGAGTTGGTGACCGAGACGTGGATCGCATTGACCGTCAAACCGCGCGTGAGACCGCTGCCGGTCGCGATCTGTTCGTTGAGCACGACGCGGATGCCCAGCACGTTCAGCAGCACGAAGTTCGGCGCCGGGTGGACCGGCACCGTAAGGCCGATTCCCGCCGGCCCGCCGAGCACGACGTTGGTGAGCGTCGTCGCCCCGGCCGCCGTGGGGGCGCCGGTGCATGGCCCGGTGATCGCGGCGTTCGAAACCACGGTGTCGGCGGACAACGTCAGAAGCGGCAGTGCGCCCGCGATGCGCAGCGCCAGCCCGTTCACTTCCGCATCGCCGACGGCGCTGTCCTGTCCCGGCAGAGTCGATGCCGCGTGAGTCTTGAGAATGCCGGTCTGGAGCACGGTGCCGAGGAGCGGCGAGGAGACGGCGACCGAGGCGACCTGCTGGGTCAGATCGAACGCCGGAGGAGCGGCGCCCGCCCGGGTCGGCAGCGGTCCGCTTGTCAAAGTAATGCCGTTGCCCAGGAGAGGCAGCAAATGGAGATCGACGGACTCGCCATAGGCCGAGCTGTTGCTTTGGCTCGCGGCACTCGCCGCGAGCGGAGCCCCGATCGCGGCGAGCACCATGACGGCTACGGCGAGCAGCCTCTGAGAGAGAATCGTTCGAGAGGTCTTTGCGGTGGCATGAACCAGTGTGCGAAATAACATGTGGCACCTCCTTGAAAGTTTCTACGGCAGCGTCGCCGCTCATTAAGCGCCGCCTCTCAATCCTTGACAATGGTTGTTTCTTGCCATTTTTACGACTTTATTTTCGCCAGACTGCAAAGATGATTGCGGCGAATCAACGGCTCCGCGGAACAGGGAATTTGGACCGGCCGTTTTGCTCGGGAGCCGGCGACTTACCGTCGTCCCGGGACAAAAAAGTGCTCGCAAATTCTTGGGATTCCTAGAAGGTGGTTTCTACCTACGCCGCGGGCTCCGCACTCAGGTAGTAAGTGCTCTTACCCCGGGCGGGGTCCAAGGACTACCCTCGAATCATGAGAATGATCCATCGAGCATCCCTAGCCCTCTTGTGCGGCGCCGCCCTCCACTGCGCCGCCTACGCTCAATCTCCGGGGGATCGCACCCGCCCGGACTCGCCAAACCAGTACGGCCAAGATCCGTACGACCGAGATCGTGACGGCCAAGACCGTCGCGACCCCGCCCGCGGGTACGAAGACCGCGGCTACCCAGATCGCGACGGCCGCGGCCGGGGCTACTACGACTCGACGCCGCGGGACGAAGTCGGCTTCTTCTACGACGAGCTGTCGCCCTACGGCGACTGGATCTTGAGCCGCGACTACGGCTGGGCCTGGTTCCCGCGCGACGTTCATTCCTATTGGCGCCCCTATAGCGACGGCCGCTGGGTAAACACCGAATACGGCTGGACCTGGGCGTCGAACGAACCGTTCGGCTGGGCGACCTACCACTACGGCCGCTGGGCCTGGGATCAGCGCTTCGGCTGGCTCTGGATTCCCGGCACCACCTGGGGACCCGCCTGGGTCTCGTGGCAGTACGGCGGCGGCTACGTCGGCTGGGCTCCTCTGCCGCCCTCGGTCGGTTTCGAGGCCAACGTCGGCCTCCGGATCGGCGGGCTCGACCTGAGCTTCGGCATCCAGCCCGACGTCTACAGCTTCGTGCCGGAGCGCTCGTTCCTCGAAATCCGGCTTTCGACGTTCCTGATCCCTTCGGCGCGCAACGTCACCCTCATCCGCCGCACCCGCAACGTCACCGACTACTCCTATATCGACCACCGGGTGGTGAACCGCGGCGTGACGCTGCGCAACATCGAGCAGGCGACCGGCCGGCGCGTCCGGCAGCTGCGGGTGGGCGACAGCAGGTCGCGGACCCGCACCGAGGTGGGTGGAACCGAGCTGCGGATCTACCGGCCCGGCCGGCAGCAGCTCGACTCGGTCCGCGTCGAGCCGCGCAACGACGCGGGGCGCCGCCCCGAGGCGCCGCCCGCGGATCGCGATCGCGATCGCAATGCCCCGGGACGCCGCGATGCGCCCGAATTCGAAGTCGCCCCGCGGGTCAACCGCACCCCCCGCCCGGACGATCGACAACTCCAGAGCCAGGAGCGGCGCGGCCAGCAGGAGCTCGAACAGTACCAGGCGGAACAGACGCGAAAGATCGAAAAGCTCCACCAGCAGGAGATGGCCAACGTTCGCGTCACGACCGAGCGGGACCAGGTCGAGAAGCAGCACCAGGCCGAGCTGAAGGCGCTGGAGCAAGAACAGCGCGATGCCGCGCAACAGCTCGACGCGCGGCAGAAAGCCCGGCGCCAAGCCGAGGTTCAGCCTCCCCCCGAGCCGGCGAACCCGCCGGCCGGAGACAAGCCCGGCGATCGCCAACGAGAGAAGAAGGAGAAGAAGGACAAGCAGGGCAGGGGCCGGCCCCAGGACGACAAACCGTACGGCGAGGACGAACCGGGAGGTCCCCCTCCGGTCTGAGGGGCTCCCGCCCATGACCACGGTGAACCGGCGGATCACGCTCGCTGCACGGCCGGTCGGCTTTCCCAAGGTATCGGACTTCCGTCTCGACTACTCTCCCCTGCCCTCGCTTTCCGTCGGCGAGGTGCTGGTTCGATCGGTCTACCTGTCGCTCGATCCTTATATGAGAGCGCGCATGAACGCCGCCGCGTCCTATGCCCCGCCGGTGGCCCTCGGCGAGGTGATGGGCGGCGGCGCGGTCGGCTTCGTTCTGCAGACCGAAAATCCGCGCTTTCTCGCGGGCGACGCGGTGGAGGGGATGCTCGGATGGCAGGAGTACGCCGCCATCGAGGGGCGCGAACTGCGGCAGATCGATCCCGCTCTCGCGCCGATCTCGACCGCGCTCGGCGTGCTGGGCCGGCCGGGGCTCACGGCCTACTTCGGTCTGCTCGACCTCTGCCAGCCGCAGCGGGGAGAGACCGTCGTGGTGTCCGGAGCCGCCGGGGCGGTCGGGATGCTGGTCGGCCAGATCGCCAAGATCAAAGGCTGCCGCGTCGTGGGCATCGCGAGCTCCGACGCCAAGGTCTCCTGGCTGATCGACGAGCTCGGATTCGACGCGGCTTTGAATGACAAGACCGGCGAAGACTTGAAGAGCCGCCTGCGCGATCTCTGCCCCGACGGGATCGACGTCTATTTCGACAACGTCGGCGGTAGCGTCAGCGATGCGGTCGTGCGCCGGATCAATCCGAAGGCGCGGATCGCCGTCTGCGGACAGATCTCGCAATACAACCTGGAGCGGCCCGAGCCGGGACCGCGCTGGCTCTGCCAACTGATCGTCAAGCAGGCGAAGGTGGAAGGCTTCCGGGTCTCCGAATACACCGAGCGCTTTGCCGAAGGCCTGGAGCAGCTCGCGGCCTGGCTCCAGGAAGGAAAGCTCAAATACCGGGAAGACGTCGCGCAGGGCATCGAGTCCGCGCCGCAGGCGTTCATCGGAATGCTCCATGGCAAGAACCAAGGCAAACAGCTGGTGCAGCTCTCGGAGCCGTAAAGAGCAGCCCGGCTCGCGCAACGCCGGTCAGTGGTTTCTACCTACCTCCAGGTTCCGATTTCGGGTAGTAAGTGCGCTTCCGGGAGCGATGCTCAACCGGTACCTTGGAGACCGTTCCAGAAAGGACGGTTTCCCATGTCATTGAAAACCCTCTCGAAGGTCGCCCTGCTCGGCATCGTGCTGCTCGGAGCCCACGCGGCGATCGCCGCGGAAAACAAGTCGGATTGGACCACCACCCTGAACGTCAAGCTCGCCTTGCTCGACAAACTGGGCAGCGACAGCCTGAACATGGAGGTCGACTCCGCCGCCGGAGCCGTGACCCTCACGGGCACGGTCAACAAGCGCGAGACCCGCGAGCTCGCCCAGACGGTCGCCAAGTCGGTCTCCGGCGTGAAGAGCGTGCAAAACGACGTCCTTCTCGAAGCGAGCGTCGAGAATCCCAACAAGGTCGGCGTGGTGGCCGGCGAGACCGAAGCCGAAGTCAAAGACTCCGTTCTTTCGACCAAGGTCCGCCTTGTGCTGGTCAACAAGATGGGTTCCGACGGCTTCAAGATCGGCACCGAATCCGCCAGCGGCGTCGTCACCCTCAGGTTCAATGACGACCTCCCCCTCGCGCGACGCACGTCGGCCACCAAAGCGGCCATGACGGTCCGCGGCGTGAAGAAGGTCGTGGCGGTCACCAAGGCCAAGGCGGCGTAAAAGGCGGAGGCTCTCTCGTCCTCCCTCCCTCCGCTCCGAAAGGCGGGGAGAGAGGGAGGACGTGCGAGTTAGACGGAGAGACGCTTGAGAAGGACGAACCCGGCCAGGGCAAGCAGACCCGCAAGGCTCACGAATCCGAACCCGCCGAGCGCGGGAACTTCCGTCGCCGAGACGATCGTGGAACATCCTCCGACCATGTTGCCGCCGGCGCCCGCCATCGTCACCGCACCCGTCGCACCGGTTCCCGCGACGGCCCGGCCGGTGACGTTGGAACCGGAACCCACGGTGGTACTGGCATCCGCGATGACGTTGCCGCGAAAAGTGATGCCGTTCAGGGTCGCGGAGGAGCCCACCCGCCAATAGACGCTACAGGGATCGGCGGTGCCCGCGACGTTCGAGTTGATGTTGGCGGTGAGCGCGCTGTCCACCTGGAAGACGAAGATTCCCGGCCCATTGAGAGTCAGGGTTCCGTTGGCCGCCAGGTCGGCCGCCCCTCCCGCGAAGGAGTAAATGCCCGAAGTGAGCACGGCGCCGTCCAGCTGCGCGGCGAGCACCGTGCCCGGACCTTGCGCGGCCAAGGAGTTATAGGCGGCGATGGCATCGACGTGAGCTTGCTGCACGCTCAAGTCGTTCGTGAAGTGGACCTCAAATCCGGGAGCGACGCTCGACGGCGGAAAATTCGAAATCGACGCCGTCGGCGAAGAACCGACGTCTCCTTGAACCAGGGTGCCCAAGCCGGTGGAGCCGGTCACCCCCGAGTGCCCCAAGACGGCAAAGCGTTGCAGCGTTCCCAGGGGAGGAGCGGTTTGCGCAGAGACCGCAAAGCCGCCGCCAACCAGCATGGCAACGCCCACGCCCGCTACGAGACGGACGGTTCGGGTGTTTGACATGTTTGACCCGTTGTTCAACCGATTACCTGCGGCCCCGCCAGTAGAATCCGCCGCCGCCGAGGAGGAGGATCAACAGGACGATGATGATCAGGGTGGTCGTGCTCATGGTTCACTTCCTTTCCGAAGTTCCCCAAGGCTAGGCCGAATGCGCGCTCCGGAGAAGCGCACTTTCTACCCGACAGCGAAACCGAATCCCAAGTAGAAACTACTCAAGCGGCAAAGGGACCCGTCGGCTCCCGCCCGCTGGACCGGCCGATCTCGTCAAGGGTGGGCGGACAATTTCTTTTCAGAGCAGGCCTTGCTCTTCGGCGTAGTTCACCAGCTCGACCCGGCTGGCCAGGCCGAGCTTGCCCATCAGGTTCGCGCGATGGTTCTCGACGGTGCGCATCGAAAGGCCGAGAAGGCCGGCGATCTGCCGATTGGTGTTGCCCTTGGCGAGCAGACGCAAAACGTCGAGCTCGCGCGGGGTCAGCGGATTCGGCGCCGCGCCGCGCCGGTGCTCGGTCGTCACCGGATGATGAAGGAGGGCGCGCGTCATCGCGGGATGCACGTAAATGTCGCCGTGATTCGTCGCGTGGATCGCCTGGAGGATTTCGGACTCTTCGGCCCGCTTGATCACGTAGCCGGCGGCCCCCGCGCGCAGCGCTTCGTGCAGCAGGCTCTCGTCCTCGTGCATGGTGAGGATCAGCACCTTGATCCCCGGATGCTTTTCCTTCAGCCGCGCGGCGGTCTTGATGCCGTTTTCGGGCGGCATCGTGAGATCGAGCAGAATCGTGTCGGGGTGCAGCGCCCCGGCGAGCCGTAGCGTCTCCTCGCCATTCTCGGCCTCCCCCACCACTTCGAGATCCGGGTCGGCGCGCAGCAGGGCGCGAAGCCCGGAACGGACGACGGCATGGTCGTCAGCGATCAGGATGCGGATCGGCACTCGCCACCTCCACCACGATCGTGGTTCCGGTTCCGGAGCCGCTCTCCACGGTCAGCGTGCCGCCGAGAGCCTCGGCGCGCTCCTGGATTCCCAAGAGACCGAAATGATCGCCGCGCGCGACGAGATCCGGTTCGAAACCGACTCCATCATCCTCGATCATCACCAGCACCCGCTCGCCGCGATGCTCCAGCAGCACATCGACCCGGGTCGCGCGGGCGTGACGGACGATATTGGCCATCGCCTCCTGGACCACCCGATAGAGCGCCGTTTCCACCACCTGGGGCAGGCGCTCGTCCCCGAAGCCGCGCGCCTTGAAACGGACGTTGAGCCCGAACTTCGACCCCGCCGACCGCGAGTATTGGCGCAGGGCCGCTTCGAGCCCCAGATGATCGAGACTCGCCGGCCGCAGGTCCGCAACCAGCCGATGCAGGCTGTCGATCACCGCATCGGTCCGCTGCATCAGCTCGGCCACCCGCTCGGTGGGGCTTCTCCCCTCTTCGATCTCACGCTCCAGCAGCCGCAGTCCGTAGCGCAGCGAAGCGAGGGCCTGTGCCGCCTCGTCGTGAAGCTCCCGGGCGATGCTGCGGCGTTCGTTTTCCTGCACCTCCACCAGCCGTCGCGCGAGCGACTTGGCCTCGCGCAGAGCCTGGGCCACGCCGCGGGCCTGTCGTTGGGCCTCGAACGCGGGCGAACGTTCGAAGGCCTCCTGACCGCCGCCCGAGCTCCTGAGGAGCACCCCTTTGGAGAGGGCGGTGGCGACCAGGTCGGTAAAAACCTCGACGAGCCGGGAGTCGTCGGCCGCCACTCCCCCGGGTTGATCGATCAGGTCGAACACCCCCTGCCCGGCTGCCCGCAAAGCCGCCAACTCGCGACCGCGGTCGTTCGGTTCGGCGTCCGTTGGCGGCGGCTTATTCACGAGACTTGCCCGCACCCTACCACCCGCCGCGCCGAAGGGCGCCCGCCTAGCGCCCCGCCGCCCTTATCGTTTAGACTCAGCCCAGCGCGCAGGACCCCAGCGGGAGTAACTCAGGGGTAGAGTCACAGCCTTCCAAGCTGTTGGTCGCGGGTTCGAATCCCGTCTCCCGCTCCATCTAAATCCCAGAATCATCAGTCAGTCGCCGAGATCGGGACGTTCCCGGCATCCCAACGCGCATTTCTTGCTGCACGCCAGGAAGGCTTTTCCGGGCTCATGGGTTCCAAGCCGCGGAGCGCGGATGCGTAGGGCGAAAGCGTGGCGAGGACCTCCGATTCTCGATGCCGAGGGCGGGGCCCTAGCCGACGTTTCGCGGAACGGACATTGCACCGCGGGGAGCCTGCCTGCCAGAGCAGGCGAGACGCTTTTCGCTCCCCAGCGAGGTGATTCCGGTGCGCAGATCCGTTCGTGTCCTATTCGCCGTCCTCTTCTTGATCGTCGGGTCGATCCTCGGGCTCGCGGTCGGATGCGCTTCCTCCGCGAAACTGCCGGTCTCCGCGGGCGTCGGGCCGAATCCGACGATCCCTCCGCCCAGCAAGTCGCTGATCCCAACCGTCAACGTCGTCACCGCCAAAGGTTGGGCGGAAGGGGCCACGCCGGTGGCCGCCCCAGGGACCGCCGTCGTAGCTTTCGCCAAGGGACTCGACCATCCCCGGTGGATCTACGTCCTGCCGAACGGCGACGTCCTGGTGGCCGAGACCAACGCTCCGCCGCGCCCTGAGGACGGCACGGGAGTCAAAGGGTTTTTCTTCAAAAAGTTCCAGAAAAAGGCCGGCGGGGGCGTGCCGAGCGCAAACCGAATCACGCGATTGCGGGACGCGGACGGCGATGGTATCGCGGAGGAGCGCACGGTCTTCCTGTCCGGCCTCAACTCTCCGTTCGGGATGGCTCTGGTCGGCAATGACTTCTACGTGGCCAACAGCGACGCGATCGTGAAGTTCCCCTATGCAGAGGGAGCCCAGGAGATCCGAGCCGGCGGAACCCGGGTGGTCGAGCTTCCCGCGGGTCCGCGCAACCATCATTGGACCAAGAACGTGATCGCCTCGGCAGACGGTTCGAAGCTTTACGTGGCGATCGGCTCCAACAGCAACGCGGCGGAGAACGGGATGGACGAGGAGGTGGGCCGCGCGGCGATCTGGGAGGTGGACGCCCAGACCGGCAGGCATCGCGTCTTCGCCTCCGGCCTGCGCAACCCCGTAGGGCTTGCTTGGGAGCCCGAAAGCGGTGTCTTGTGGACGGCGGTCAACGAGCGCGACGAGCTGGGCAGCGATCTGGTCCCCGACTACCTGACGTCCGTGCGCGAAGGGGGGTTCTACGGCTGGCCCTACAGCTATTACGGCCGGCACGTGGATACGCGAGTCAAGCCACCGCGGCCCGACCTGGTCGCCAAGGCGTTGGTCCCCGACTTTGCCCTGGGACCGCACACCGCCTCCCTGGGCCTTGCCTGGTCCCAGGGCACCACCCTACCCGCACGCTTTGCCCACGGCATGTTCGTCGGCCAGCACGGCTCTTGGAACCGCAAGCCACGGAGCGGCTACAAGGTGATCTTCGTTCCGTTCGCAGGAAGCGCCGCGGCGGGCGAGCCGATCGACGTCCTCTCCGGATTCGTCACCGAAGAGGGGGATGCCATGGGACGGCCGGTGGGCGTGGCGATGGACCGACAAGGCGCGCTGCTGGTGGCGGATGACGTCGGGAACGCCATTTGGCGGGTCACCGCGACGGGCGGCTCGAAAGGGACGACCTCGCCCACGATCTCGATCCGTTCCGGCGCGAAGCCGTCGGCCGCCAACAGCTCGCGCTCGAACCGGGTCGCCACCAGCAGGCGGTCCGCCGCGCCGTAGAACCGCCGGACGAGGTCGCGCGTCAGGTCTTCGAGGAACACCTCGCGGGTGATCCGCTGGACGACGGCGGGAACGTCGGTTCGGACCAGCGCCGCGAGCGGCAGGCCGAGCAGCCGGGCCGCGAGAAGGCCGGCGAGCCCCAAGGGCCCGGGGGTGCTGACCACGATCTCGGTGTAGCGCTCGCGCTCGCACAGGTCGAGGATTTCGAGGATCGGCGGCACGCCGAGGTTCGCCCCCTCGGCCTCCGCGCCGAGCGGCAGGTCGAACCAAGGAGAAAAGACGCGCAACGCGATGCCCGCGGACTCAAGGTCCCGCGCGCTCGCCGCGCTCGCCCCTCCGGCGAGAAGCGCTGCCTCGATCGAACCGCCTTGCTCGCGGCTCGCTTCGAGCAGGCCGCACGCCGCGGTGTTCGGCCGGGCCAGCTCCTGCGCGTCATCGACCAGCCAGAGACGGCGCTCGGCCGCAATCGGTCCCGCGCCGAAGCGTGCCGCGGCGGCACGGACCAGGTCGCGATCCTTGTGCTGCGCCCGCAGAGAGATCAGATGCGGCGCGAGCGCCAGGCCGAGGGGGGCCAGCTCCCCCAACGCTTCGGCCGCCGAGGCAAACCGCCCGCGCGCCAGCCGCTGGGCGAATTTCTTCGCCATGGCCTCGAAAGCCGCCCGGCCCGCCGCCGCGGCGCGCGCGATCGTGTCGCGCCCGGTCCCGGCAAACCCCACCGATTCCGCTTCGAACCCAACTTCTTGCGGCTTCGCCCGCCGGCTCGCGAACCCCTTTCGCGGCGCGGTCCCGGCCGTCTTGGGAGCCTCTTCCGCGGCCAGCTCGCCGAGCAGCTTCGCCAAGGGATCGCGCCGCGCCCAGAAAGCCCAGGCCGGCACCGCCCGGCGATGCCAATCCGCCGTGATCGCATACAGGCTCTGGGTCAGCCGCCGGCTCGAACCCGGCTCTCCCCCCGGCTCCGAGCGGCCGGCGCGCAGGTGGGCGAGGAAATCGAACGACTCGGCGGCGTCCGGCGTCTCGGTCCAGGTGGTCGCGATGTACCGCCCGCCATGGTCGTCGCTGCCGCCGGTGAAGCTCTTCTCCCACGGTCGTTCCCCCCACGGCTCCAGGCGATGGCGCGCCGCGAGGTCGTGGATCGCCTCGCCGTCGAGACTGGAGAAGATGCGCCGCACCAGCGCCGGCTCCCCGGTGGCGTGGATGCCGTTGATCGCCTCGAACCGGTTGAACAGGACGAGCAGTTTCTCGACGTGGCCGACCGTCAGGCGCTCGTTCACCCGGAACAGCGGGTGGGCGACCGAGCAGAGCACCCCCTCTTGCCGCAGATAATCGCGCAGCTCGTAGAGGTCGCCGCGCAAGCGGTCGATCTCGCCGAACTGCTCCTCGGTGATCCCGAGCGTGAGCAGGTGGATCTGGCAGCCGTCGTCGGGGAACGCGGTCGTCACCTCGCACGAAAGAAACGTTCCGGGCAAATGCGCGATCTCCAGCGCGCCGTCGATCGTGTCGTGATCAGAGATTGTGACGAAATCCATACCGCGCGCCCGCGCCTTGCGGTAGACCTCCAAAGGCTCGGTGTAGCTCTCGGCGGCGGCAACCCGTTGCAACAGCCACTCCGTGGGGCGGTTCGAATGCTTGCTATGGACATGGAGATCGACGCGCGCCGTCATCGTTCGGTTCCTCCCGGAGTCGGTAGGTTTGCGTGCGCCAACGTAGCCGGGAAAAGGCGCCGATCTGTGGCGCGCCCATGGCGTTCGAGTGAAATCGTGAGGTGGGACTGGAAGGATTTCCGCCTCGTCGTTTTCCTGTCACGCCCGCGCCATCGGCGCTTGCCATCCTGCCGATGTGCCGAGCCCACCCCTCGCCGCCGATCTCGCCGGGATCTCTGCCGCGCTCGCCGCGCTTTCACTGGTCGCGACGTTCGCCGCCGCCGCGGGCGTCTTCGGAGTGCTCCGGCGCAAAATTTCCCCACGTCGGCCCGACTTGGGAGCGCCGCCGATCTCGGTGCTCAAGCCGCTCTGCGGGCCGGACGAGGGATTGTTCGAAAATCTCGCGGCGCTCGCGCGGCAGGACTATCCGCGTTTCGAGCTGATCCTCGGCTGCGAGGACCCGGGCGATCCGGCGCTCGCGGTGGCGGAAGAGCTGCGCCTGGCGTTCCCCGAAGTCGAGATCCGCATCGTTCGGAACGCCCGCCGGTTCGGCTGGAATCCGAAGGTGACGAACCTCGCCTCGCTCTCAGGCCACGCCCGGCACGAGCTGCTGCTGATCTCGGATTCGAACGTCCGCCCCAGCCCCGGATATCTCCGCGCGCTCGCCGAGGAGATGGAAGACCCCCGCGTCGGCCTGGTCGGCTCGCTGCTCGCCGGGGTGGGTTCCCAGAGCTTCGGCGCGCGGCTCGAAAACCTCCAGTGGAGCTCGTTCGTCGCCTCCGCGGTCTCTAGCGCGGACACGCTTTCGCGCCTCACCCGCCGGCCGATCGTGGTCGGCAAATCGATGCTCTTCCGAAGAGGCGATCTGGAGCGGCTGGGCGGCCTCGCCGAGGTGAAGGACGTGCTCGCCGAGGACTACGAGATCGGCCGCCGCTTCGCCGCGGCGGGATTCCGCGTCGCCCTCTCGCCCCACGTCGTCGCCGTGCGCCACGAACGGCGCACCGTCGCCGCTTTCGCCGAGCGCCATCTGCGCTGGGCCGCGATGCGGCGGAGCCTCTCGCCCTCGGCCTATCTGGGCGAGGCGCTGCTCTTGCCCACCCCCTGGCTGCTCGCGGCGGGAGCCGCCGCTCTCGCCGCCTCCCGCCCGGGCCTCGCCCTCGGCGCGGCGGCCGGCCTCGCCGCGCGGATCGCCCTCGATCTCGTCCTCAGCCGAACGCTGGCCCGTCGGGCGTCCCACCCGCCCCGGGTGGTCGAATGGGCCGATCTCGCCGTGGTGCCGGCCAAGGACTGCGCCGCGTTCGCCCTCTGGGTCGCCGGTTGGTTCCGCCGCACCGTCAACTGGCGCGGCCACCTGCTCCGCATCGGCCGAGGCAGCCGGCTCACGCCGGTCGGGGCGACAGCTCCCGATCGGCAGCTCTTTCCCCGGCCCAGCCCTCACCCCCGCCCCCGCTCCCCGTGGGAGAGGGGAGATCAACACGAATTGTCTCTGTCGTGCCCTCCTCTCCCTTTGGGAGAGGGGCCGGGGGTGAGGGCTGTCGGTTGAAGCTCGCATGACCCCTCCCCTCGTCGCAGCGGTCGAGATGGGCTACGGCCACCTCCGCGCCGCGCGGGCGCTGGCGGATGCCTTGGGCACGAAGGTGACGCTCGTCGATCGGGCACCCATCGCGGGCAAAGAGGAGCAGCGCCTCTGGCGCGCCTCGCGCCGGCTTTATGAGATCGCCTCGCGCGCCGCGCAACTGCCGGGAATCGGCGCGCTGCTCGAAGCGTTGACCTCGATTCCGCCGCTCTATCCGCATCGCGACCTCTCGGCCCCAACCCTTCAATCCCGCTCGCTCGACCGGCTGATCGATCGGGGCCTGGGCCGCGGCCTCGCCCGCAATCTGCTGGAAACCGGCGCGCCGCTGGTGACCACGTTTTTCGCCCCCGCGCTCGCCGCGGAACGCTTCGGAGTGGAGGAGATCTACTGCGTCGCGACCGACGTCGATCTCAACCGCACCTGGGCGCCGCGCGAACCGGCGAAAACCCGCATCAACTACCTGGCTCCCACCCGCAGAGCCCGGCGGCGGCTGATCGCCTACGGCGTGCCGCGTGAGCGGATCGAGGTCACCGGATTTCCCCTCCCCGCCGAACGGCTCGGAGGGGAGGATCTGCCCATCCTCCGCCGCGACCTCGCGGCCCGCCTGGTGCGGCTCGATCCGAAAGGGGTCTTTCGCGAGCAGGTGGGCGCGGAGATCGATCACTTCCTGGGCGACCTGCCGGCCGAGCAAGAGGGGCGCCCGCCGCTCGCCGTG
>DATMZU010000669.1:0-17024 GCA_035607435.1 Thermoanaerobaculia bacterium
CCCCTCCGGCAATCGAGTCGCCTACACGATCACGCCGGTCGCGGGGGCCACCGTGCAGCTGGCCGGCGATCTCGGCGAAGGGGACGCGACGGCCGCCAACGCCGCCACCAACGGCAACCTGGACGTCGCGTTCGAGAGCGCGGTCTCCGCCATCACCTTCAACTACTCCCAGGGCGACGATCCGGCGAACGAGAACCAGTTCATGGTCGTCGGGATCAGCGACTTCGTCTTCTGCGGCTACGACTACGGCGACGCGCCGAACAGCTACGGCACGCTGCTCGCGGGCGGGGCGCGCCACGCGATCGGCGATCGGACGCTCTATCTCGGCACGAATCCGCCCGACGGCGAAGCGGACGGCCAGGCGGGCGCCGCGGCGACCACCGACGACACGACCCAGGTGGGCGGCATCGACGACGAGGACGGCGTGGCCTCGTTTCCCGCCTATGCCTCCCCATCGACGACCTATACGGTGAGCGTTTCGGCGGTCAATCTTTCGACCACTCTGTCGGCCTCGCTGGTGGGCTACATCGATTGGAACCGCGACGGCGATTTCCTCGACGCCGACGAGGTCTCGGGCACCGTGAGCGTGCCGGCGAACACGTCGACCCCCACCGCGTTCAACGTCACCTGGAGCTCGGTTCCTCTCAACGCCGGGGGGACGACCGCGACCTACGCCCGGTTCCGGATTTCCTACACCGCGGCCGAGGTGACCACGCCGGTCGGCGTGGCGGCCAGCGGCGAGGTGGAAGATTACGAGATCCCGGTCGGCACCCTGCCCGTGACCGTGGCGTCGTTTTTCGCCGCCCGGACCACCCGCGGGCTCGAAGTCGAATGGACGACCGAAACCGAAACCTCGACCGTCGGCTACGCGCTGCTCGGCCGCAAGGGCGAAAAGGGATCGTGGCAGCCGCTGACGCCGAAGCTGGTGCCGGCCCGCTCGCTCGATCGGCTCGCGCCGCAGAGCTACCGGGTCGTGCTGTCCGATTCGGGGGTGTCCGAGCTGCTGCTCGAAGACGCGTCCCTCGACGGCGGGCGGACCCGCCACGGCCCGTTCGCGCTCGATCGCCTCTATGGCCGGCCGTCGGCCGCCGAGCCGATCGACTGGGCGGCCGTGCGCGCCGAGATCGCCGCGTCCGAGCAGGAGGAACGACGGGCGAAGACCCGCGCCGCGAGCGCGCCTTCGGCCGAGCTGCGGGTCGATGCCGACGGCATCTATCGCGTCACCTACGAGGATCTTCGCGCGGCGGGGATCGACTTCGCCGGGATCGGCGCCGATCGCCTTTCGCTCGAAATCGCGCGGGGCGGCAAGGGGGTGCCGATCTATCTGCAGGGGAGCCCGAAGAGCCCGGGAGTTTTCGGTCCGGGCGCGTTCTTCGAATTCCGCGGCGAGGCGGTCGCGGGCAGCCTCTACACCCGCTCGCGGGTCTATCGCCTGACGGCGCGCTCCGACCGCCGGGCCTTGCGCGTGGCGGTGGAGGACGGCACGCCGCAGGGGGCGGTCGTCGCCTCCTACCCGGAGACGCTGGCGATCGACAGCGACCGGGTCTACAGCTTCGCTTCGCCGAACGGCGACCCTTGGTACGAGGCGCCGGTGCTCGCCCAGGGAAGCCCGGCGGCGAAGAGCTTCCCGCTCGAAGTGGACGGCCTCGCCGGCACCGAGGCGCGGCTGCGCGTGGAGCTGTGGGGCGTCACGAACTGGCCCTCGACGCCCGACCATCATCTGCAGATTTCGCTCGACGGCACGCGGCTCGCGGACGACCGGTTCGACGGGCTGACGCCGAAGAGCTATGACCTCGCCCTGCCGCCCGGCCTGCTGTTCGAGGGGACGAACACGTTGGAGGTCCGGCTGCCCGGCGACACCGGCAACGCCTTCGATCTGGTCCACGTCGATCGCTACTCCGTCCTCTATCCCCGGCGCTTCGTCGCGCGCGGCGGCCGGCTGAGCTTCCCGGCCGCCGCGGGAAGGATCGAGGTCTCCGGCATCGCCGCCGCCGATGTCGCCGATGTTGCCGATGTCGCGGTCTACGCCAAGGGCGGCTCCACGCGGCTCGCCAATGTGGCGGTCGAAAATCTCGGCGGAACCTACCGGGCCGCGTTCTCGATTCCCGGAGCGGGCTCGGAGACGAAACTCCGGCCGGTGGACGTTGCGACCGGCGCGGCGATGCTGAGGCCGGCGATCCAACCGGCGCGCGAAGTGCCCGCCGAGCTGGGCAACCACCGGGCCGACTATCTGATCGTCACCCACCCGAGCCTCGCGGGAGAGCTTGCGCCGCTGATCGCGGCGCGCGAGAGCGAGGGGCACAAGGTCAAGGTGGTCGATGTGCTCGACCTCTACGCCGCCTATTCCGGCGGCGAGATCGACCCGCAGGCGATCCGCGGCTACGTCCGCGACGCCGCCCAACAGCTCGGCGCGCGCTACCTGCTGCTGGTCGGCGCGGACACCTACGACTATCTCGACCATCTTGGCATCGGCTCGGTCAGCCTGATTCCGACGCCCTACGCGCAGACCGACGACCTGATCCACTTCACCCCCGCCGATTCGCTCTACGGCGACCTCGACGGCGACGGCGTCCAGGATTTGGCTCTCGGCCGCTTCCCCGCCCGCACCGCCGCCGAGCTGCGCCAGTTGATCGCCAAGACCCTCGCCTTCCCCGCCGGGCGGACCGGCGCGCTGTTTGCGGCGGACGCGACGGATGCCGAAGGCGCCCGGACCTTCAGCGCGATCAGCGATCAGCTGATCGCCCAGCTGCCCGCCGGCTGGCCGCTCGCCCGGGCGTACGTCGATGACCTCGGGGCGGCGGCGGCCCGCACCCGGCTGATCGCGGCGTTCGATCAGGGTCCCGCCCTGGTCCATTTCGTCGGCCATTCCGGCCCCACGGTCTGGAGCTTCCAGGGTCTCTTCTCGGCGGCCGATGGCGAAGCGCTCACCAACGTCGGCAACCCCGCGCTGGTCGTCCAGTGGGGGTGCTGGAACACCTACCACGTGGCCCCCGAGGTCGATACCCTGGCGCACCGGCTGCTGCTCGCCGGCCCGCAGGGAGCCGCCGCGGTGATCGGCTCGGCGACGCTCTCGCGCACCGAATCGGACCAGCTGCTCGGCCCCGCCCTGCTGGCTCGGCTGATGGTGCCGGGGGCGACGATCGGCGACGCGCTGGTCCAGGCGAAGCGGGCGATCGCCCAGGGTCCGGGCGACCTGCGCGACGCCCTGCTCGGCTGGACGCTGCTCGGCGATCCCGCCGCGAGGCTCCGGCCATGAACCCCCAGGCGCGGCCCCAAGAGGGCGAGGCGATCCTGCGGCTCGGCCAAAGCGACGACGGATACGGCTACACCCTGGCCGGCCGGCCGTTCTGGACCGACCGGCCGCTGCTCTGCCTCGGACCGCCCGAGGCGCGCGGGCGCCTGCCGAGGAGTGTCGCGTCCTCCCGTCCGGCGCCGCTCTCCTCCGTCGAACCCGACCGCTTCGAGGAGCTGGCGCTCGGGCCGCCGATTCTCCTGCTGCTCGCGGCCCGGGCGATCTGGGCTCTGCACGCGAGCGCCGTCTTCGTCAAAGGGCGTCTCTTCGTCTTCCTCGGCGAATCGGGACGGGGCAAATCGACCCTCGCGGCGCTCAAGTTTCCCGATTGGGAGCGGGCCGCCGACGACCTTCTGCCGATCGAGCTGGTGCGCGGGCGCCTCGTGGCGCACCTCGACTATCCGCAGCTCAAGCTCAATCCGCAGCGCCGGCTCCGGGCTCCCGCGCCGGTCGCCGCGCTGATCGCCCTCGCCGGGCCGGGGACCGCCGACGAGCCGCGCCTCGCCCGCCTGCGCCCGGCCGAGACGACGCGCCTGCTGCTCGCCCAGACGGTCTCCTCGCGGCGCTACGGCCCGGACCTCCTGGCCGCGCACCTCGAAGCCTGCGTCTCGGCGTCCCACCTGGTGCCCGCCTATCGCCTCGATCTTCCCCGCGACCTCGCGCGGTTGCCCGAAGCCGGGCAATGCATTTCGGATCTGGCGCGGCCGGCCGGACCGTAACGAAGTAGGTAGGGCCGACGATCGGGTCTGCCGGCAGCCATCCCGATCGTCATCTTTCCTCGCCGAATCCGCTTCTCCGATCAGGGGGAACCTCGGAAGGTCCGAGGCCAACCTCCCGATCGGAGAATGCCATGTCGAAATCACGTTCCGTCCGCCGGGCCGCCCTGGGGGCGGCTCTCCTCCTGCCTTGGCTCCTCTCGTCGGCCCCGCCGGCCGCCGGCCAGATCCAGGTCGGTCCCGCGATTTGCCTGGAGCCGGTGCCGATCAATCCCCCGGGACCGACGCTCACGCCCTGGAACTACGAGAGCGATTCGGGCGAGTACGTCTGGGGCGAGCACCAGTTTTACGAAGATCCGGGCGACACGGTGTTCAGCCTGGCGCGCGATCTGGTCTCCTTGGGCGCGCAGCAGCCGGACGCCTATCCCGACGTGCTGCTGTTCAACTTCGCGCAGTTCGATCCGCCGGAGGGGATCGCGACCGTCGGAGCCCAGACCCGGAAGCTGATGGAGGCGTCGATCGAAGGCAAGGGACTGGCGCTCCTGGTCAATTACAGCGACGCGCTGATCGATCCGGCACAGCCGGTCCGCTACGGCAAGCCGACTTTTTTCCAATCGATCGACGGCCACCATCAAAACGTCCAGACCAACCCGCCGGTGCCGTGGAGCGGCTTCTCGCAGCCGCTCGTCTCGGCCACCCGCGGAGCTTGGGGGTGTGCGTTCCAGAAGGTGCTCGTGGCGGTGCCGATCGATCCCGATCCGCACCCGGTGGCCGCGTCCGCCGCCGCGGGTTCCTTCGACGTTCTGCCGCTCAATCCCGTCTGCGACGACCTGTACGTCACCGCCGGCATCGGCTACGGGCTCGCCGATCTCGATCCCGATCCGGAGCAGCAGGGGTTGGCCGCGCAGGCGCAAACCGACCTGCTGATGCGCCGCGATCCGACCTCCGGGCGCTGGTTCGACGTCGCGCAAGACGCCTGCCCGACCGGGCCGCGCATTCCCGTCTCGGCCTCCGCCGGCAACAGCTCCGGCGTGGTGTTCCGGGATCTGACCGGCGACGGCTGGGCCGATCTCTACATCGGCAAGCAGGGCGACAACTACGCGGGCGCCAAGAACGTCCTGCTGGTCAACGACGGCACGGGCTGCTTCCGCGACGAAACGGCGACCCGGATTCCAGGGGAGCTTTCGCGGGCGACGAACGAGGTCGCGGCGATCGATCTCGACAAAAACGGCACCCTCGACCTCGTGGTCGCCAACCGCTGCGCCCGCGCGGGGTGCGGTATCGAGAGCGAGGACTACGTGCTGCTCAACAACGGCACCGGCCAGTTCACGGTTTCGACGATCGCGACCGGCAAGCGAACCGACAGCCGCAGCGTGGCGGTCGGCGATTTGAACAAAGACGGCTATCCCGAGATCGTGCTGGGCAACGCCGGATCGGACGGCTTCAGCCAGAACCTCATTCTCTCCTCCGGAGAGGATCACCCGATGGAGATCTACTTCAACAACAAGACCTGGGGCGGAACGCTCAATGCGTTCACCGACAAGATGGACCCGGTCCTCGACCCCTTTGGACCGACCTATGTGGCAGAGCACGAGGTCACGGCGCCGCTCACCCAGCAGGTTCTGTTGGTGGATCTGTTCGGTCCGCAACCCACGACCCTCGCCGGCAACAATCCCGACGGCTGGCTCGACCTGGTGATCGTGAACCACCGGGATCTCCTCAAGCACGACAACTTCACCACCGCGAGCCGCGTCTGGGTGGTGTCGAATCAGGCCAACTGGACCGGGGGCATGCCCACCGTCAAGTCGTTGTTCGGCTACACCGCGTTCCCTTCTGCGTGGGTGAAGACGGTCGCGGTCGCCGATTTCGACAAGAACGGCTTTAAAGACCTGTTCCAGGGGCGCGGCAACCGCTGGAGCGGCGTGCTTCCCGAGTTTCAGTCCAACCTTGGCAGCGGGCCGGGAGCGGTCCCCGGACATCCCTGGAACGACAACGACCTATTCAATGGTTTTCCCACCTTCAAGAGCTACCAGACGATGCCGGCGACCGAGCACGGCTACGGCTTCGATTTCGCCGACCTCGACGGTGACGGCGTTCTCGACGCGCTCCAGACCTCGCGCGGCTACGACTACCTGGTGTTCAACCTCCTGGGCGTGGGCGAAGCCGATCATCGCGAATACGCCTCGCCCTCCGCCGGCAGCGGCCTGACCAGCAACAAGCGCGGCCGGCAGATGCCGCAAGGGATGGAGGACGGCGTGTTCGCCGACTTCGACCAGGACGGCGACCGCGACGCGCTGCTCGCTTCGCAGCGCACCCCGGGCTGGCCGTTCTGTGCGGATACCACCCCCGACTCGATCGTCCTGGTCAACGCGGGGAGCGGCACCTTCGGCTACGACTCGATCCTCACGCTCACCCCCCCGCCCTGCTCGACCGAGGACGCGCGGATCGATTTCGGCACCCGCACTTCCAACCCCAAACCCGGCATCGCCGACCGGGCGGTCGCGGGCGATCTCGACAACGACGGCGACACCGATGCGATCGTCCACCTGTTCGACATCGTGCCGGTCGGCACGACGACCCCGCTGATCGTCCCGCCGCAGTTTCCCCTCTCGATCGGCACCTACTCTTTCGGCTGGCGCTACCTCAAGAACGTCATCGGCCAGCCAGGGTCCGGCGTTCACTGGTTCCAGGACGTGGCCCCCACCCAGATGCGCACCCCCGCCGGCACCTACGATCCGGCGTGGAATCGCGGCCTGGGGATGGACGTGCTCGCCGACTTCGACAACAACGGCGCGCTCGACCTGTTCACCACGGTCGGCTTCGCCAAGAAGGCGGGAGATGTCGTCAACGTCTCCCAGACTCGGGATCTACTGTTCCTGAACGGCGTCGGGACCGCGAAAGGAATTCTCACAGAATCTTCTGCCACGAAGCTGCCGGCCGCCTGCACCGACCAGGTTCTGGGCGACACCCCCTACATCTCCTGCGGCTCGTTCGGCATCGCCCAGGGCGACGTGGACAACGACGGCGACGCCGACGTGGCGATCGCGCATTACGGACAGCTGGCGCGCACCAACTACCCCTGGCTCCTGATCAACGGCCTGCCCTCAGGCGGGACGATGGTCGATCAATTCAAGACCAAGGTGAACGTCAACGCGCTCTCCCCCGTCATCCACACCGCGCCGACCGATCCGGCCGGCAATCCCACCCCGGGGATGGACCACGCGATGTTCCCGGCGTTCGCCGACCTCGACGCGGACGGCGATCTCGACCTGATCTACCAGGTGGTGGACGACCTGCCGCGCGTGCTCTTGAACAAGGGCACGGATTCGAACGGCGACGGCGTGATCACCTCGGCCGACTCGCCGCCGCCGGGAGACTTCACCGACATCACGCCGACGATCCTCACCCAATATCGCCGGACGCCCGATTCGCAGGATCTCCAAGCGATCGACGTCGATCTGGACGGCGACCTCGATCTCGCGAACGATCCCTTCAACGATCGCGTCACCTTCTGGCGCAACGATCTGAAAGCCGACTCCGGCCGGCCGGTCGTCACCGAAGCCTGGCCGCGCGTCGGCTCGATCCGCCGCGCGAAAATCCGCCTCGAAGGGATCGAGCTGACCGGAGTGGTCAAGGTCCAATTCCGCTTTGCCGGCGGCGCGATCTGCGAGCAGACCGCCACGACCCCGATCGGCACCGACGGCCGGCACCTCGACGTGGTGATCCCGCAAACCTGCCCGATCGGCCTCGCCCAAGTGCGCGTGCTGCGGGCCAAACCCTCGTGCGGCAACCCCTCGGTGACGGTGCAGCGGTGGAGCCGGCAGTACTTCGGCTACTTCATTCAGGGGTAGAAAACCTTGAGAGCCCCCTCTCCGCCGAGCGACGGCGGAGAGGGGGCTCCGGGTTTCAGATCACTTACTTTTTCCCCATCTCGACAATGTCTTCGAGAAGGGTGGGATCCGGCGGCTGCGAGGCAAGAATTCGCAAGAACTCTTCCTTCGTGATCCATTGCCGCTTCCTATACGGTCCGAGCTCAGCGCCCGGTCGACCCTCGACGGTAATCGTAAATTGCTCTCCCGACTCGGCCTGCCGCAGGATTTCTCCGCTCCGATTCCTGAGCTCACGCTGCGCAATCGTTTTCACGACCCAAGCGTAGCATGAGGCCCCTCTCCGCCCAAGGATGGGGAGGGGGCTAGAGCGGCTTCAGAAATGAGGGGCGAGCAGCTCTTGTTAAGCCGCTTCGGGGGAGTTCGTCACGGCTGTCTGAGCTTCCCTTCGACTAATCCTGGATCAGAAGAGATCGCGCGCCGAGCGCCGACGCGAGCTTCTCGGGCATCCCTTCGAAGGCTCCGGACGACATGGTGATCAGCACGTCGCCCGGTTTTGCCTCGGCGAGGGCGGCGGCGAGCAGGTCCGCGTTGCTCGGGAAGACGGTGGCGCTCACTCCGGAGCGGTTGAGCTCGGCGGCGAGCGCTCCGAAATCTAGACGCTGCTCGTCGCTCAGGCGGCCGGCGTGGAAGGTCGGGGCGAACAGCACTCGGCCGGCGCGGGCGAAGGCGGTCTTGTAGAGGTCGTAAAAGAAGCTCCGCCCGGCGGTGAGGCTGCGCGGCTCGAACAGGATCACCAGGCGGCGGTCCGGGTAGCGCTGCGCCAGGCCGCCGAGGGTCTTTTCGACCGCGGTCGGGTGGTGGGCGAAGTCGTCGACCACGGTGATTCCCGGGGGGCCGCCGAACGTGCCGAGATCTTCCAGTCGGCGCTTGACCCCTTCGAAGCTCGCGAGCGCTGATTTCACCTCTTCGGCCGGCAGGCCGTCGCGTCGCGCCGCGGCCCAGACGCCCAGGGCGTTCGCCACGTTGTGCTCGCCCGCGAGGCGAATTTCGATCTCGACCTCGCCTTCCTTGGTGTCTCGGACCCGAAAGCGGCTGCCGGAGGCGGTCGCCACAATCGGTTCCAGCGGCCGGAGGGTGCATTCGGGTCCGAGACCGTAGAGGATCACCGCGCAGCGGGCCTCTTGGGCGAGCGCGCGGAGGTGAGGGTCGTCGCCGCAGGCGATCAGGCAGCCGGTCGGGGGGAGGAGCGCGATCAGTTGGCGGTAACTTTCGCGCAGCGCCTCGGGCGAGGCATAGAGATCGGCGTGGTCGTATTCGACGCTGGTGAGGATCAGCGTCTCGGGCCGGTAGTGGAGAAACTTGGCGCCGCGGTCGAAGAACGAGGCGTTGTACTCGTCCCCCTCGATCGCGAATCGTTCCCCGGTGCCGGTATGGAAGCTACCGGGCAGGCCCTTCGGAACGCCCCCCACGAGGTACCCCGGATTTTGCCCGCAACGGGTGTAGACCCAGGCGGCGAGCGCCGTGGTGGTCGTCTTGCCGTGGGTTCCGGCGATCACCAGCGGCCGGCGCGCGGCGAGGAAAAACCGCGCGAGCGCCTCGGGCATCGACAGGCGCTCGATCCCCAACCGCTCCGCTTCGACCACCTCGGGGTTGTCCCGGCGGACCGCGTTGCCTACGATCACCAGGTCGGGACGAGGGGAGAGATGGCCCGCGTCCCAACCGACCTCCGGCCGGATGCCCGCGGCGTGGAGCAGCGTGCTCATCGGCGGGTAAAGCGGCCCGTCCGTGCCGCGGACGTGGTGGCCCTGCTCTTGCAGCAGGCACGCGAGCGGCGCCATGCCCGTGCCACCGATCGCGATGAGATAAATGTTCAGGGTCGGGGTCGTCACGGCGTCCTAGGGTACGGAGAAGACGAGGTTCGAATCGGGACGACAGAGTGTAGCATCCGCCCATTCGAACCGTGGGTGATGAAAGTCCCTTGCCAAGGAGCAGGCCGCTATGAACCCGAAGACCGCCATTTTGACGCTCTGCCTCATCCTGCCGTTCGCCGCCGCGGCGAAGGGGGATGACACACCGGTCCCGACCACCAAGCCGAAGGCGGTCGTCGTCGAGGCGACTTTCGACGCCGGAACGGTCGCCAAGGGCGAGCAGATCGTCCACGATTTTCTGATCAAGAACGAGGGCCAGGCGACGCTCGAGATTCAGCGCGTCGAGCCGGGATGCGGCTGCACGGTCGCCGAGTTCGACAAGAGCGTGGCCCCGGGCCAGACCGGCAAGGTCCACGCCGTGGTCGAGACCACGACGTTCAACGGCCCAATCTCCAAGGGGATCTCGGTCTACACCAACGACACCGACAACCCGCGCCTCCAGCTGACCGTCATGGCGAAGATCGAGCCGTACATCCAGGTGAAGCCCGGCTACGCGCGCTATCTGACGGTGCAGGGCGAGGCGAAGGCGGGCGTGATCGTCCAGAGCCTGTGGGCGCCGGATGGCTCCGATTTCGCGGTCTCGGACGTGGTCTCGCCGTTCCCGTACCTGAAGGCGACGTTTCATCAGGCGTCCGACACCGAGCGCCTGCCCGAGGCCAAGGGCAAGCAGTGGCAGATCGAGATGTCGCTGGACAATTTCGCCGCCCCGGTGGGCAGCCTGGCCGACTATCTGACGGTACACACCACCCACCCGAAGCAGAAGCTGGTGCAGATTCCGATCTCCGGGTTCGTTCGGCCGGTGATCGCGGTCACCCCGCCGGCCGGCGACTTCGGCAAAGTCACGCTCAAAGAGAAGCTGACCAAGACCCTCAACGTCCGCAACTTCGCGACCGAGGACATCAAGCTCGTTTCGATCGACAACCCGATGAGCGGCAAGGGGCTCGACACGGCGTTCGACGCGGTCCAGGTCGGCCGGGAGTACATGGTCCGCCTGACGCTGTCGCCGGATGCGCCGAAGGGTCCGTTCACCGCGAACCTGGTGTTTCACACCGACAGCCAGAAGGTGCCGAAAATCGAGGTCCTGATCACCGGCGACGTGCAGTAAGGCTTCTCCCCACCCAGGGCGATGCCCTCGGTGGGTTTTCGCCGGGGTTCGACTCGGCTGCGGTCCGGCGGGCATAGCGCTGCTATGATCCGCGCTAAAGAAGGAGCTCCAGAGCTTCGGATCGCGGGCCGCAGCCGGGCAAACCCCTCGTTTCGGGATTGCGGCGGCCCTCCTTCCGGGCGGACCGAACATGATCGGCCGGGTCGTTTCTCACTATCGTGTCCTAGAACGCCTCGGCCGAGGGGGCATGGGCGTGGTCTACAAGGCCGAGGATTTGAAGCTCGGCCGTAAGGTCGCGCTCAAGTTTCTGCCACCCCACGTCAGCCCTTCCGTCGAAACCAATCAGCGCTTCCTGCAGGAGGCGCGCGCCGCCTCGGCGCTCGACCACCAGAACACCTGCACGATCTTCGAGATCGCGGAGACCGAAGAAGGCCAGCTGTTCATCGTCATGGCCTACTACGACGGCGAGACCCTCTCGGCGCGGCTCAAGCAGGGGGCTCTGTCGCCCTCCGAAGCGGCCAACCTGGTGGCGCAGTCGGCGCGCGGCCTGGCCCGCGCCCACCTGCAGGGGATCGTCCATCGCGACGTCAAACCCGCCAACTTGATGATCACGAAGGAGGGCCTGGTCAAGGTGCTCGACTTCGGCATCGCGAAGCTGGTCGGGGGGACGCCGGTCACCCACGTCGGCAAGATCGTCGGGTCGGTCGAATACATGTCGCCCGAGCACGCGCGAGGCGACGACATCGACGCCCGGGCCGACCTCTGGTCGCTCGGCGTTGTGCTCTACGAGGCGCTCTCGGGGCGCAAGCCGTTCCGCGCGGACCATCCGCAGGCGGCCCTCTACGCCGTCCTTCATCTCGATCCGAAACCGCTGGTGGATGCGGCGCCGCACGTCCCCGGCCGGCTTCAGGACGTCGTGGCCCGGGCGCTCCAAAAGTCTCCCGAGCAGCGCTACCAGAACGCCGAGGAGCTGATTCGCGATCTGGAGGAGACGGACAACTGGACCGGCCCGACCTCGGCGTATCCCAGCCAGACGCCGGTCCGTCCGCAGCCGTCGGTCGCGGTCCTGCCGTTCAAGGACATGAGCGCGGAGAAGGACCAGCAGTATTTCTGCGACGGGATGGCCGAGGAGCTGATTTCCGCGCTGTCGCGGGTCGATGGCCTGCGCGTCGCCTCGCGCACCTCGACGTTCGAGGTGACCAAGGACGGCGAGGCCGACCTGCGGACCGTGCGCGACCGGCTGGGCGTTTCGACCCTGCTCGAAGGGAGCGTCCGCAAAGCGGGCTCGCGCCTGCGCATCACGGTCGCGCTGGTCAACACCGCGGACGGCTTGCAGCTCTGGAACGACCGATACGACCGCGAGCTGGAAGACATTTTCGCGATCCAAGAGGAGATCGCCCGCTCGATCGTCGAGACCCTGCGGCCGAAGCTGATGATCGCCGAGGCCGGCCTCCTCGTGCTGCCGGCGGGCGGCTTCGAGGTCTACAACCTTTATTTGAAGGGGCGCTTCCACTGGAACCAGCGCACCGAGGCGGGCTTGAAGAAAAGCATCGACCTGTTCCGCCAGGCGACCGAGAAGGACCCCGCCTATGCCCGCGCCTACGCCGGCCTCGCGGACGCCCACCTGCTGCTCGGAATTTACGGCGCGGCGGCTCCCGACGAGGTGATGCCCCGCGCCCGCGAAGCGGCGGAAAAGGCGCTCGGGCTCGACGGCAAGAGCGCCGAGGTCTACGCCTCGCTCGCCTGCCTGGAGGCGGTCTACGAATGGGACTGGGAGGGCGCCGAGGACGACTTCCGCCGTTCGATCGCGCTCGATCCGCGCTACCCGACCGGCCACCACTGGTTCGCGGTGAACGTCCTCGCCCCCTGCGGCCGGTTCAAGGAGGCGTTCGAGGAGCTGCGGATCGCCGAGGATCTCGATCCTTTGTCGCTCGCGATCCACGCGAGCGTCGGGCTGGTGTTCATCTTCCAGCGCCGGTTCGAGGAGGCGCTCGACGAGCTGGCCCACGCGATCGAGCTCGACCCGCGATTCGCCGTCGCCCATTTCTTCCGCGGCCAGGCGCTCTCCCAGCTCGATCGCCACGACGAAGCGATCGGCGCCTTGGAGCACGCCGCCCAGCTTTCGGGCAGCGCGCTCGAAATGCGCGCGGCTCTCGCCTGCGCCTATGCCCGGGCAGGGCGGCTCGAACCGGCGCGGCGCATTCAGCACGAGCTGGACGCGCGCTCCCGCGCCGGTTTCGTCTCGCCGGTCCTGCTCGCCCAGGTGCACACCTCCTTGGGCGAGAACGGCAGCGCGATCGAGGCGCTGGCCCGCGCGATCCGCTGGCGCGCGGCCGACCTCGCCTGGCTGCGGGTCCGGCCGGTGTTCGATCCGCTCCGCGGCGAGCCGCGCTTCGAAGAGCTGTTGGAGGAGATCCATCTCAGCTCCCGCACCCTTTCGGCGGCCCACACCGGCCCTGACGACGACCTCGCCCCGACGCGCATTCTCTGACCGCCATGCGCTGCTCGACCTGCCAGAACGACAACCCTCCCGGATTTCGGTTCTGCGGCCATTGCCGGGCGCCGCTGCCGTTTGCCTGTCCGAGCTGCAAGGCGGAGCTGCCGGCGGGCTACGCCCTCCGCTTCTGCGGCTATTGCGGCGGCGCCCTGGTCGGCGGCGAGCCTGCCGCGGCGGTGCTCCAGGCGCCGCCCGAACCGGTCTTTCCTTCGCTTCCGACCACGACCGTCGAATCGATCACCGGCACCTTCTCCGTGCTCACCGAGCAGTTGCGGACCGTCACGGTGCTGTTCAGCGATCTGGTCGGATCGGTGGCGCTCGCCGATCGGCTCGACGAGGAAGAGCTGCGCGACGTGGTCCAGAGCTACCAGCGGGTGTGCGCCGAGGCGGTCGAACGCTACGGCGGGCACGTCGCTCAGCTGATGGGCGACGGCTTGATGGCCTATTTCGGCTATCCGGCCGCGCTCGAACAAGATCCGCAGCGGGCGGCGCGCGCCGGGCTCGACATCATTCCGGCGGTCGCCGCGCTCAGCACCAAGGTGGAAAAGCAGCATGGCGTGGAACTCAAGGTGCGGGTCGGCATCCATACCGGCCGGGGGATCGCGACCGCCATGGTCGATACGCGCGAGACGCTGGTGGTGGGCCAGGTTTCGAACATCGCGTCGCGCATCCAGGCGATCGCCGAGCCCGGAACCGTGGCGATCAGCGGCAAGACCTATCCCTTGTTGCGCGGCCTGTTCGACTGCGAGCCGCTGGGCCCCCATGAGCTGAAAGGAATCAGCAAGCCGATCGACGTCTACCGGGTGCTCGCCTGGCGCGGTTTCGTCAGTCCGTTCGAGGTCGAGCGCGACAAGGGCCTGCGCCCCCTGGTCGGACGGACCGGCGACGCCGAGGCCCTCGAACGCTGCCTCGATCGCGCCTGCGAAGGGCGCGGCTTGGTGCTTTCGGTGGTCGGCGAAGCGGGCATCGGCAAGTCCCGCCTGGTCCAACACCTGCGCGACAAGGCGAACGGCCGGATCAGCTCCTGGCTCGACGGCCGTTGTTCGCCGTTTCAGACCCACAGCGCGCTCGCGCCGGTCGCCGAGCTGCTCCAGAGCTTGTTCGGACTGCGCGCGGACGAATCGATCGACGCCACGATCGCCCGGCTGGAGAAGGGGCTTCGCCCGTACGAGCTGGTCGGCGAAGAGGTGCCTCTGCTCGCCTCGATGCTCGGCCTGCAGATCGCCGACCGCTTCCCGCCGCTCGACCTCTCGCCCCAGCGCCAGAAGGAGCGCACGCTCGAAACCCTGGTCGCGCTGGTGCTGAAGATGGCCGAGGTGGGTCCGGTGATCTTCTTTCTCGAAGATCTTCACTGGGTCGATCCGTCCACCTTGGAGCTGCTCGGCATGCTGGTGCGCCAGGCTCCGACCACGCGCCTGCTGATCCTGCTCACGCTCCGTCCCGACATGACGCTGCCGTGGACGGGCCGCGCCTATGCGAACCAGATCACCCTCGATCGACTGAGCGACGAGGAGATCGAGCGGCTGATCCTCGAACGGACCGAAGGCCGGCCGTTGCCGCCCGAGGTGCTGCGCCAGCTGATCGAAAAGACCGACGGCGTGCCGCTGTTCGTGGAAGAGCTGACCCGGATGGTGCTCGACTCCGACCTGCTCCATCCGGTGGACGGCCGCTACGAGCTGAGCGGGCCGCTGCCGCCGCTCGCCATTCCCGCGACGCTCCAGGATTCGTTGATGGCCCGCCTCGACCGCCTGGCCGCGGTGCGCGAGCTGGTTCAACTCGCCGCGGCGATCGGCCGCGAGTTCAGCTTCGACATGATGCGCGCGGTCGCGGGCCAGCCGGACTCCGACCTGCGCCAGGGCCTGGAACAGCTGGTCGAGGCCGAGATCCTCTACCGGCGCGGGGTGGCCGGCGCGATCACCTACTCGTTCCGCCACGCGTTGATCCAGGACGCCGCCTACGACTCGCTGCTCAAGGGCACCCGCCAGCAATATCACCTGCGCATCGCGCGAACGATCGAAGAGAAGTTCCCGGATCTGGCGGAGGGGCGCCCCGAGCTGATCGCCCAGCATTGGTCGGCGGCCGGCCTCGCCGAGCCGGCCATCAAATATTGGCTCTCGGCAGGCCGCCGCGCGCGCGAGCGGTCGGCCAACCTGGAGGCGATCGGCCACCTGGAGCGCGCCCTCGCGCTCTCCGAGGCCTTGCCGGCGGGCGCCCCGCGCGACCGCACCGAGCTCGACCTGCGCACGGTTCTCGGGCCCGCTCTGATCGCCACCCGCGGCTACGCGGCGCCGGAGGTCGAAGCGAACTACGATCGCGCCCGCGAGCTGTGCACTCACGTGGGCGATACCCCGCAGTTGTTCTGGGTGCTCCGCGGCCTCTGGTCTTTCCACCTCGTGCGCTGCTCGTTCGAAACCGCGCTGGAGTTCGCCCGCCGGATGACCGAGATCGCGCTCGGCCGCAAGGATCGCGCTCTGCAGTTCGAGGCGCACTTCTGTGCCGGGCTGCCGCAGCTGTTTCTCGGCGAGTTCACCGCCGCGCTCACCGAGTTCGAGGCCGGGCTCGCGCTCGACTCTCCGGTGCGCGACCCGACGGCGACGGCCATCATCGGCCTGGACGTCGCAGTGACGACGCTCGCGATCTCGGGCGTCACCCTCTGGCATCTCGGCCGTCCGGACGAAGCGGTCGAGCGCTGCGTCTCGGCGATCCGCGTCGCCCGGGCCATCGCCCATCCGTTCAGCCTCGCCGATGCGCTGCAAAGCGGCGGCTGGGTGTACCAGCTCCGCCGCGAGCCGGCCAAAGTGGTCGAGATCGCGGAGGAACTGCTCACCCTCTCCACCGAGAAGGGCTTCCCTTCCGCCGCGCTCGGCAACCTCCAACTCGGATGGGCGCTCGTTCACGGCGACTCCCCGGAACGTTCGGAAGAAGGGCTGCGGCGCATCCTCGACGGCTTGGACGCCTACCGTACCTCGGGGGCGCGGCTGTCGGAGATTTACTTTCTCTCGCTGCTCATCGAGGCCTACCTCCACTTGGGCCGAACCGACGACGCGGGGCGCACCCTCACGGAAGCGCGCGCCCTGGCCGACCTGCTGGGACCGCGCTTTTATTGGCGGGCGCAGCTTCTATGCCTCGAAGCCGAGCTTGCGACAGGCGAGCCCGAGAGGGCGCGATGGCTCTATTCCGAGGCGATCGAAGTCGCCCGCGCCCAGGGCGCGCCGGGCCTCGCGCAGCGCGCCGAGCGCGGCCTCGAAAACCTCTGATTCCGGGCGATCTCGGCAAATGGCCTCATAGCGAAATGCCACTGAAAGCATTGAGACTATTGAGCTTGAGGGCTTGCGTGTGGTACGGTCGAGTGAGTAGTCCTGCGCTCTGAACGTACTTTCTAGAAGTCGATCGGGAGGGCTTTGAGATGGCCGACACACTCATCATCGTCAGTGATTCCGGCAAGGTCTACCGCGTCACGCTGGGGGATCCGAGCCAGTCCGTCGAGCTGAAACCGGACGATCCTCTCGCCCTCGGCGCCAAGAGGAAAGCCGCGGAAGGCGTTTTGATCGCCGAGATCAATCCGGATATGGAAAAGAAGTCCGCACCCGCCGGAGAGATCGGCATCATGATCATCATGGGCACGTTCGTGAACCTGCCCATGCTCGGGGGCGACG
>DATMZU010000672.1:0-4297 GCA_035607435.1 Thermoanaerobaculia bacterium
GCCTCGCCGCCGGAAAGCGGCAGGATCCACACCTGGTCCGTGCCGTCGGCGGCGGCACCCTCGCCGCCGCCGGCCGGCGCGCGATCCGAGAGAAAAGCGAGGCGGCGGGAGTCGGGGGAGAAACGAGGGTGGGACGCCTGCTCGATGCCGCGGGTCATGCGCACGGCCGGCGTAGAAGAACCCGCCGTGCCGGCCTCGCGGCCGTTGCCGTTCAGGCGGGCGAGCCAGACCTGGGCGACCGTCTGCTCGCCCGCGTCGCCCGCGACCACCTCGGACTGCACCCAGGCGGCGGCGGCCCCGTCCTCGGACACCGTCCAATCCGCGGCGCCCTGCGCATGGACCAGGTCGTCGGCGGTCCAGTTGGCGGGCGGTGGAGACGCCGCGGCCCGGAGCGGCGGGGCCGCAGCGAGGGCGAGCCAGAACAGGGTGGCGAAGACGGGGCGCATGGGTTGCCCCGAGGGGCGCTTGGGCTTTCGGGCCGGTTTCCGGGCTCTCTTCTTAGAGCTCGGCTTGTTTGAAGATGATCTTTACGCCGTCGGGATCGTGGGTTTCGAAGATCAACGTGCCGTCGCCGTCGCGCCGCAGGCCGCCCGGGATGTTCCGCTCGCGGAAGCTGATCTCTTCGAACGCCTTCTCGGCCGAGGGCACGATCAGCGTCAGGGTCAGCTTGTGATCGGGTCCCTGATAGGCGAACCCTTCGTCCTGAAAACGGACGCCCGAAGGCGAGCCGAGCACCTCGATCGCCCCCGATCCCGCCTGGAACACCGCCCCTCGCCCGTCTTCGCGCTCCCAGGTCTGGAGCCGGGGCAGCGCCAGGGATTCGCCATAAAACCGGCTCGTGCGCTCGAAGCTCTTGGCCCTGACGACCACCCGGAACTGCCGGATATCCATACCTTCGGTCTCCCCTTGGAAGCGATTCGCTTGAAGCGAGAGATTTACCACGTCCGGGCCGGGGTTTCCAGGTGGCACCGGGCCGGGCGCTTCGACCGCAGCCCCGGTGGTATCCTCCGAGTCGTGAACCGTCTGCGTTTCAGCCCCCCTCTCCGCTCGCTCTTCCTGCTCCTTCCGGTCCTGCTCGGCGCCCAGGCCGAGGCGCCGCCGCGGGCGCCGGTCGTCACGGTCGAGGGCCGGGAGATCGCGGCCTCGGTGGCGCTCGGATCGGCCGGGCCGCTGGTCGCCCTCTCTCCCGTCGCCGAGGCGCTCGGCGGCAAGCTCGGCCCAGGCGAAGGGGGCAGCTACCTGCTCTCGATCGGCGACACCCAGGTGGTGCTCGCGGCGGGCAGCCCGGTGGTGACCGTGGGCTCCGAGATCTTCTCTCTGTCGCAGCCGGTGACCCCGGGTGGCGGCGGCGTCATGGTGCCGCTCGATCTGCTGCGCAAGACCTTCGGCGATCTCGCCGGCTGGTCGATCGACTGGCAGGCCGAGGGGTCCCGGCTGGTGATCGCGAAACGCCAGGCGCGCCTGGTGCCGGTGGCGATCGACGTCGTCCATCTGCAGGGGACGACCACCGTGGTGCTCCAGTTCCCCGCGGTGCCGCGCTACAAGATCGACCAGCTGCCCGGACGGATCGAAGTGCGCATGCTCGGCGACCGGATCTCGGCGTCGATGGCCTCGACGCTCGACGACCCGCTGGTCGAAGGGGTCGATCCGAGCCCCGACCGGCTGGTCATCCGCCTGCTGCGCGGCGCCACGGCCGACAGCTACACGCTCGAAAACCCCTTCCGCATCGTCTTCGACGTCCATCAGCCCGGGCCGACGACCGGGCCGGTCGGCGGCCTGGCGCCCGCCATCGACCGGCCGGGAATTCGCACCATCGTGATCGACCCGGGCCACGGCGGCACGGAAACCGGCGCGATCGGGCCGAGCGGCGTGCAGGAAAAAGAGCTGACCCTGCTGCTCGCCCGGGCGCTCGCGAGCCAGCTGGCGGAGAGGCTCGGGGTCCGCACCGAGCTCACCCGCACCAACGACAGCGTCATTTCGTTCGATGCGCGCACCGCGCTCGCCAACCAGAACAAGGCGGATCTATTCATCTCGATCCACCTCAATTCGTCGCTCGGGACCGGCGCGCACGGGGCCGAGACCTATTTTCTCGCCAACCGGGCCACCGACCCGCGGGCCGCCAGCTCGGCGAACGTCGAGAACGGCACCGCGGATGACGGTTCGGGGCTCGCCGATCCGGCTGCCCTTCAGGATCTCCAGCTGATGCTCTGGGATCTCGCGCAGAGCCGCTACCTCGAACAGAGCCAGCGGCTGGCGAACATGATCCAGGGGGAACTGAACCAGGCGCTCGATCTGAAAGACCGCGGGGTGAAGCAGGCGCCGTTCCGCGTACTGGTGGGCGCCGCGATGCCCGCGGTGCTGGTGGAGCTCGGGTTCATCAGCAACCCGGACGAAGAAAAGAAGCTGCAGGACGCCGGCTACCGCGCTCAGCTGGTCGATGCCCTGGTGCGCGCCGTCGGGCACTATAAGGAGCTGGTCGAGGCGCGGCCCGCCCCCGCGGGAGAAGCGCCCGGCGCGCCCGGCTTGAACACCGACGAGAGCGCTCCCGCGCCGTCGTCCCCGGCACCGGCCGCCCCGGCTCCCGCGCCGCCCGGAGCGCGACCGAAAGCGCCGCGATGAACCGGACCGCGGCGAAGGTCATTCTCGCCCTGCTGGTCCTGGTGGTGGTCGGCGGCGGCATCTGGCTGATCGCGACCCGCGGCGGCAAGCGCGGCCTTTCCGGGGTGATCGACACGCTGACCGGCGCCCCTCCGCCGGGGACCGAGAAGATCACCGTCTCGCTTTATTTTCCGGGTCCGGGGGAGTACCTGATTCCGGAGCGGCGGGTGCTCGACGTCACGCCGGATACCAAGGATCGCATCCGCAAGATCGTCCAAGGGGTGCTCGACGGGCCGCAACAGGGCGATCTCGGCCGCTCGTTTCCCGAAGGGGTGACGGTCGGCGGCGTGCTGCTCGGCGCCGACGGCACGGTGTACGTCGATCTCCGTTCGGAGACGCTCGCCGATCCCCCCTCGTCCGGCTCGCTCGCCGAGATGCAGAGGGTGTTTTCGCTGGTCGATTCGATCGCCTTGAACGTCGAGCAGGTGTCGCGCGTGGCGCTGCTTTGGAACGGCGTCCAGCGCGAGAGCTTCGGCGGCCATCTCGACACCAGCCGGCCGTTCACCGCCGACCGCAGCCTGTTGGCCCCGTAGCCAGAACCGCGATGGATACGATCGGCGTCTTCGACTCCGGCGTCGGCGGCCTGACCGTCGTGGCGGCGCTTGAGCGGCGGCTGCCGCGCGAATCGATCCTCTATCTCGGCGATACGGCGCGCCTGCCTTATGGCTCGAAATCCGAGGACACGGTCACCCGCTACACGCGGAAAAACGTCGAGTTTCTGGAGCGGCGCGGGGTCAAAGCCGTGGTCGTCGCCTGCAACACCGCCTCCGCCCTCGCGCTGCCGAACCTGACGCTGCATCTGCCGACCTGGGGGGTGATCGAGCCGGGGGCGGAAAAAGCGGCGGCGACCACCCGCGGCCGGATCGGCGTGCTCGCGACCGAGGCGACCGTCCGTTCCGACGCCTACCCCAAGGCGCTCCTGCGGCTGCGGCCGGAGCTCGAAGTGCTCTCCCGCGCCTGCCCGCTGTTCGTGCCGCTGGTCGAAGAGGGGTGGCACGACGACGAGGTGGCCGAGCTGGTGGCGCGGCGCTATCTCGCGCCGCTGCTCGACGCCCAAGTGGACACGCTGGTTCTCGGCTGCACCCACTATCCGCTGCTCGCGCCGGTGCTCGCGCGCGTCGCCGGGCCGCAGATCGCGCTGGTCGATTCCGCGCAGGCGATCGCCGAATCGGTCGCCGCGGGGCTCAAATCGGCGGGGCTCGAAACCGACCGGCAGAGCCCGCCCGTCCATCATTTCGCGGTCACCGATCTGAACGACTCGTTCCGCCGGATCGCCGCACGAATCCTCGGGCGCGAGGTCGAGCTCGAATGGGTCGAGGTGGTGTGACCCCCGATTGGATCGACGTGGCCGGCGGGAGCTTCCTGATGGGCGGCGGCCCGCGAGACGAGGAGAACCCGATCCATCCGGTGCGGATCTCGCCGTTTCGGCTCGCGCGGACTCCCCTTCTGCGGGCCGATTACCAGGCGTTTCTGGACGCCACGGGCCATGTCGCTCCGCCGTTTTGGGGCGAGGTCGAATTCGGCCACCCGCGCATGCCGGCGGTCGGTCCGTCGTGGAATGACGCGGTCGCCTACTGCGCCTGGCTCGGGCGGCGGGTCGGCGAGCCGGTCCGCCTGCCGACCGAGGCCGAATGGGAGT
>DATMZU010000027.1:0-16990 GCA_035607435.1 Thermoanaerobaculia bacterium
AGACTCCGAACGACCATTTCAACAAGAAGGGCCAAGGGGTGCCGAAGAACTACCAATTCTTCGGGCCGACCTCGCCGAACATGTTGTCGGGGGGCAACCCCATCCTGATGGGGGGCTGCATGGGCTGCCACGGGGTTGCGCAGTCGCAGGGATTCGCGTTCAGCTTCGTCCTCCAAGACGGCAGCCATGGAACGAAGCCCGACACGGCGGACACGATCATCATCCCGCCGAAGGCGCCGCCGCAGCCTACGGCGAAGAAGTAGGGTCTTCGTCGCCGGTATGCAGGCTTTTCGGTTATGCTCGCAACACTCCTTAGCAGGAAGCTGAGAGGAGCCGGCCGATGCCGACGGCTCCAGAGGATTCGCTGGGATGAAGTTCGAGAACGACCTCCTCATCAGCTACGCCCATATCGACGATCAGCCGCTCCTGGAGGGGCAGGCGGGGTGGGTTTCGACGCTGCATCGCATCCTGGAAATCCGGGTCGCCCAGCTTTTGGGAGAGACGCCGCGGATCTGGCGCGACCCGAAGCTTCAGGGTAACGACTTCGTCCAACAGACCATCCTGGTCGAGCAGCTGCCGAAGGTGGCGCTGCTGCTGACGGTGCTCTCGCCCCGCTACATCCAGTCCGAGTGGTGCACCCTGGAGCTGGAAGAATTCTGCCGGGCCTCGGCGATCTCGGGCGGGATTCGGATCGCCGACAAGGCCCGGATCTTCAAAGTGATCAAGACTCCCATTCCTCGGGAGCGTCACCCGGAGTCGCTGAAACCGCTCCTCGGTTACGAGTTCTTCGTCGTCGATCCCCAGTCCGGCAGGCCCCGCGAGCTGTTCCAAGCCTCCGGGCCGGACGCCGAGCGGGCCTTCCTCGCCAAGCTCGACGACCTCGCCTACGACATCGCGAAGCTGCTGGAGCTGCTCAAGCACGGCAATGGCAATGGCAACGGCCATGGCAATGGCTCGGCGCCGCTCCCGGCGAGCAAGGGAACGGTCTATCTGGCGGAGACCAGCGTCGATCTGCGCGACGAGCGGGAGGCGGTCAAGCGCGACCTCCTGCGCAACGGGTACGAGGTGCTCCCCGATCGGCCGCTCCCGCTGGTCGCCGCCGAGCTCGAAGAGTTCCTCCGCGACCAGTTCGCCCGCTCCGTTCTCGCCATCCATCTCGTCGGCCGCGGCTATGGGGTGGTGCCGGACGGGGGCACGCACTCGATCGTCGCCGTCCAGCATGAGATCGCGGCCGCGCAAAGTGGCTTGCCGCGGCTGCTCTGGCTTTCTCCGGGCGAGGTCGAGGACGAGCGTCAGCGTCGCTTTCTGGAGCACCTGCGGACCGCCCCCGGGGTCCATGCCGAGGCGGAGCTGTTGGAGATCCCGCTCGAAGATCTCAAGGCGCGCATCCACAAGAAGCTCGCGCCCCCGGAGCCGCGCAAGGAGAAGGCCTCCAGCCGGGCGGAGGCCGGCGGGCTGGTGCGGATCTACCTGATTTGCGACCAGACCGACCTGGAGGCGGCGCGGCCGGTAGAGGACGCCCTGTTCGACCGGGGCTTCGAGGTTCTGCCGACGCTGTTCGACGACGATGAAGCCCAGGCGCGGCTCGACCACGAAGAGAACCTGTGCACCTGCGACGCGGTCCTCCTGTTCCAGGGCCAGGCGAGCGAGATGTGGCTGCGGCGCAAGCTGCGAGAGATCCAAAAAAGCGCCGGGCTCGGCCGCGACCGGCCTCTGCTCGGCCAAGCCCTCTATCTCGGCGCTCCCCAGACGCCCCAGAAGGAGCGGTTCCGCACCCTCGAAGCGCAGGTGCTCCGCGAGCCCCCGGACGGTTTCTCGCCCGAGGTGCTGGCGCCGTTTCTGGCCGAGATCGTCCGGCGAAGGGAGGCCGCCTCGTGATCGCCGAGGCCGCCCCGGCGGCCCGGATCCACCCCTTCCCGGGGCTGCGGCCGTTCGAGGCGGACGAGGACTTCCTCTTCTTCGGCCGCGAGCGGCAGATCGACGAGCTGCTCCGGCGGCTGCGCACCGCCCGTTTCCTGGCCATCCTCGGGACCTCCGGATGCGGCAAGTCGTCGCTGGTCCGCTCGGGGCTGATCCCTTCGCTGCACGGCGGCGCGATGACCCGCGCGGGATCGAGCTGGCGCATCGCCATTCTTCGGCCGGGCGAGGACCCGATCGGCAACCTGGCGGCGGCCCTCGAGGCGCCCGAGGCCCTCGGCGGCGCGGACGGCGGGGACGAGCTTTCCAAGCAGCTCAAGGAGGCCACTCTGCGGTCCAGCAACCTGGGGCTCGTGGAATGCGTCCTCCAGGCCCGCATCTCGCCACGGGACAACGTGCTGATCCTGGTCGATCAGTTCGAAGAGCTGTTCCGTTTCAAGCAGACCCGGCGGGAGCAGGGGCGCGACGAAGCGGTCGCCTTCGTCAAGATCCTGCTCGAAGCCTCGCGCCACCGCGAGGTGCCGGTCTACGTCGCCCTCACGCTGCGCTCGGATTTCATCGGCAACTGCCTGGAGCTGCCCAAGCTGCCCGAAGCGATCAACGAAGGGCTCTACCTCGTGCCGCGGATGACCCGCGACGAGCTTCGCGCGGCGATCGTCGGTCCGGTCGCGGTGGGCGGCTCCACGATCGCGCCGCGCCTCGTCTCCCGGCTCTTGAACGACGTCGGCGACGATCCCGACCAACTGCCGATCCTGCAACACTCCCTGATGCGCACCTGGGACTGCTGGGAGGAGGATCACCACCCGGGCGAGCCGCTCGACCTGCGCCACTACGAGGCGATCGGCACCATGAGGGAGGCTCTGTCGCGGCACGCCGAAGAGGCGTTCGGCGAGCTCGACGAACGGGGCCGGTCGATCGCGGAGAGCCTTTTCCGCGCCTTGACCGAGCTGGGGGCGGACGGCAAAGGCACCCGGAGGCCGGTGCGGCTGGCGGAGGTTTGTGCCCTCGCCGAAGGGGGAGTCGAAGAAGTCGCGGCGGTCGCCGACCGTTTCCGCCGGCCCGGGCGCTCGTTCCTGATGCCTCCCGCCGAAATCAGGCTGAGGTCCGACTCGGTTCTCGACCTTTCCCACGAGAGCCTGATGCGGATCTGGGGACGTCTGGAGCGCTGGGCCGAGGAGGAGGGGCAGTCGGCCCAGGTCTACCTCGGTCTCGCCCGCGCGGCGGCGCGGTACGAGTCGGGCGCCTCCGCCCTCTGGCGCGACCCCGAGCTGCAGACCGCTCTCAACTGGCGCCGGCAGCAGCGCCCCACGGAGGCCTGGGCGGCGCGCTACGACCCCTCCTGGGAGCGGGCGGAGCGGTTCCTGGAGGCGAGCGCCGCCGAGCGCGACGGCCAGATCGCCGAGCGGGAGGCGAGCCGCCGGAGAAAACTGCGCCAGGCGCGTACCCTAACCATCGTCTTCGCCGCCGTGGCCCTGGGACTTCTGGCCCTCGGCGGCTACGCCTATTGGCAGGAACGAAAAGCCGAGCGGGCCTTGGCGACGGTCAATGAACAGAATCAAAAGATCGACCAGCAGAATCAAGATCTCCTCAAAGAGGCGAAGCGGGCCGAAGCGCAGCGCCTCCGGGCCTTGAACGAGAAGTTTCTCGCGGACCAGGAACGGGCCAAGGCGGAGAACCAGACCCGGCTCACCGAGGAGCAGCGGCGGATCGCGGAGATCGAGCGCCGCAAGGCGGAGGCGAACGCGCTCGAAGCGCGAGCCAAGAAAGCCGAGGCGGACGCGGCCCGGCTCGAAGCCGAAGGCCGGAGGAGCGAGGCGGTGCGGGAACGCCAGCGGGCCGACGAGCTGCGGACGCAGGCCGAAAGCTCCGAGGCCGAGGCGAAAGGCTTGAGCCGGCTCTCGTTGTCTCGGGCGCTGGCGCTCCAAGCCCCGCGCCTGGTGCAGAAAGACCATCTCGACCTGCCGGCGCTGTTGGCCCTGGAGGCCTATCGGCTCAATAAAGACAACCAGGGCGATCCGCAGGACCCTGACCTGTACAACGCCCTCCGCGCCGGGCTCGCCTCCCCGGAAACGAAGCTCCTCGACCCTCTCGACGCCGTCCGCGCGCTGGCCGTCGGGCCGGACGGACTTCTGATCACCGGTGGCGACGACGGCAAGGTCCTGAGGTTCAACGCGAAGGGGAACGCTCCGCCGACGGAGATCGGCGCCTATCCGAGCGGGGTCCGGTCCATGGCGCTCAACCCCGAAGGACGCTTCCTCGCCGCGGGCTTTGCCGACGGCGCGCTGCGTCTCTGGGATCTGTCGCAGCCGGGCTCCTCGCCGAGGGAGATCGCCGCGCCGGGGGCGGCTCTTCTCGGCGCCCTGGCTTTCGCGCCGCGGGAGGGCTTGCTCGCGAGCGCCCGGGCGGACGGCACCCTCTCGCTGTTCGATCCGGGCAAGCCCGAGGTCCGGCCCCTTTTGTTGGACGGCCGTCAAAGCGGGCGCGTGACGTCGCTCGCCTTCGCTCCCAATGGCGCCCTCGTGGCGGGGCTCTCCGAGGGGGGCGCCCGGCTCTGGCCGGCTCCCGGCGGCAACGCTCCGCCCCGCGCCCTGTGCGGCAACGGGGCCATCCGCAGCGTCGCCGTTTCGCCGGACGGCCGCTTCGTCGCCTGCGGCGGCGCCCGGGGGGACATCGCGCTCGGAACCGTGGCGGGCGACGCCCCAACGGTTCTCCGGGGCCATGCGTCGAGCGTCAACTCCCTGAGCTTCAGCCCCCGCGGCGATGCCCTCGCTTCGGCAAGCTCCGACGGCACGGTGCGGCTGTGGAATCTCAAGAAACCCAATGCCCAGCCGATCGTGCTGTCGGGCCATGAATCCTGGGTCTGGGCTCTCGCGTTTTCCCCCAACGGCGACCAGGTGATCTCCGGCGGCGCCGACCGCACCGTCCGCCTCTGGAAGGCGCGCACCGATCTGTTGGCCGCGGAAATCTGCCGCTCGGTGCATCGGGGGTTGACGAAAGAGGAGTGGAGCACCTACATGCCGAAAGACCTGCCCTATGGCGCCGAGCCGCCCTGCCCCGTGCGCTGAGCTTCGCTCCCGAAGAACGGCGGCGTGCTGAAAAGGAGACGAGTGATGCGGATTCTTCGGATGGCCCTCCTGGGCCGGCATCCTCGGCGGTTTCCGGCCGCCGCGGTATTCGCTCTCCTCGCAATGGCCGGGACCGCCGCCCCGGCTCAGACCGTATGCGACGAGGCGCTCCGGCAAGGCCAGAAGAGCTATGACCTCGGCCTTTTCGAGGACGTTCCCGGTTTGCTTGCGCCTTGCCTTGCCGCCAACCCCACGCGCGCGATGACGATCCAGGTCCGGACGCTTCTGGCGCGCACCTATCTCGCCGCCGACGACGTCAAAAAGGCCCGGGACGAAGTCTCCGCGATCCTGCGCCTCGACTCGGGTTTCGAGCCGGCGCCGCCGCCGCGCTTCGCCGAGCTGATCGAAGAAGTGCGCCGGGAGGAGCAGACCGTGCAGGTGACCTCGGTCTCGAAGACGGCCGAAAGCTTGCGCGAGGCGCCGGCTACGGTGGTCGTGGTCACCGGGGACGAGATCCGGCGACGGGGCTATACCGACCTCGAACAGCTGCTTCACGATCTTCCGGGCTTCGACTTCTCGCGCTCCAACGGCCTCGTCTACTCGGAGGTCTATCAACGGGGTTACAACTCGTTTCTCAACGAACGGAGCCTGCTGCTCGTGGACGGCGTCGAGCAGAACAACCTCAGCTCCGGCGGAATGTATCTCTCGCGCCAATTTGCGATGTCGAACATCGACCGGGTCGAGGTGATCTATGGCCCGGCTTCGACGATGTACGGCGCCAACGCCTACACGGGGGTGATCAGCGTCCTCACCAAGACCTCGCACGATCTCGTCGCGGAAGGCAAGAAGCTCGGAATCGCCGCCGACCTCGTCGCGGGCCAGCTCGGCACCCGGTACGGGGACGTTACGGTGGCGGGCCGAGACCGCAGCGGCACCGTCGAATGGTCGGTGGCCAGCCGTTTCTTCGCCTCGGACGAGAGGGACCTGTCGCACGAGCAAGGCTTGGACTTCACCTTTCAAAATTTCGACTACCGAAACCGATTGCGCCTGACCGGATTCGGCGCCGAGCAGTTCTTTGCCGCGGGTTTGTGCGCCACGCCCTCGCCCTACTACGTCTGTAGCGGACAGATCCCGTTCCAACGGAGCGTCGATCTGACGGCGGCCGGCGAGACGCTGGTGCGCGATTTGGACCGCAGCTTCATCGCCAACAACGATCTCGGTTTCCACGACAGCAACCGGAATTTCTCCTTGAATGCCAAGGTCAGAGTCTCGAACCTGACGCTCGGCTTGCAGATGTGGCGATCCCAGGAGGGGCTCGGCTCGCAGAATGCGGCGCAGTTCGCCAGCGGGCGGACCTCGTGGACGCCGGACGAGACCGCCCTCTACTTCAAATATTCGGCGCCGCTCGGCAGGAGCCTGTCGTTCAATACCTTCGCCCGCTACCTGAAAACCGGCCTGGACCGATCCGACTCGAAATACGAGTACCTGCACAGCTATTCGAGCGGCTTCCTGAGCCTTTGGAGCTTCGTGCCCCCGTGCGTCACGCCGTTCCTCGACGAGCAGCCCGTCGATTGCGCGCCGGCCAAGCCCTGGTTCGAAACCGTGACGTTCGCGGACCTCTCGACGCAGTTGCGCGGCGAGGCGAGCGTCGCCTACGACCCGTCTCAGAAGCTCAATGCGGTCGCCGGGGTCGAGCTGGCGAAAAGCTCGATCCAGAGCCAATCGGATCAACAATCGACCGGCCCCGGCCAGCTTTTCGCGGGAAACTTCGAGGCCCCCGAACAGATCGAGCACACCGACCTCGCGGCGTACGCCCAGGCGTCGTACCGGCCGAAGGAAGCCCTCAAGCTGGTGCTCGCGGGGCGCCTCAGCCATAACGAGATCAACAACAAGCCCGGGGCGAGCGGCTTCGGGACGCTGTTCACGCCGCGCATCGGGGCGATCTACACCCTGCCTTCGCGCAAGGTGGTTCTGAAGGCGATCTACTCCGAGGCCTTCAAGGATCCGACCGACCAGGAGAAGTTTTCGATCATTCCGTTCGTCAACAACGTGCGCAGCTCCGGCCTCACGCCCGAACGGGTGAAGAACTCAGAGGTCAGCGTGATCTGGGAGCCCAGCAAGAGATTTTCCGTCGAAGGCGCGGCGTACCAGGCCGACTATAGCGACGTCGTGTCCACGGTTCAGATCTCTTTCGACGAGGTCGTCCGACGACATCTCGACAACAGCTGCGAGTTTGCGCTGTTCGGTTGCTTTCAGTACCAGAACGTCGGCGAGTTCAAGATTCGCGGCGCGCAGCTGACGGCTCGATACGATGTCTCGAAGGTCCGGCTCTGGTCGAATTACACGTTCACCCGCCCCCAGCAGACGAGGCCGCAAGAGCTACGGGTGGCCGCCATCGCCAGCCATCGGATCAACCTCGGCGCGGACACGGAATGGGCCGAGCGATGGAGCGGCTCGCTGCGAATCCAATACGTAGGGGCGCGGCGCGTAGGGGCGGGAACGACTTTCCCCGCCTTGGATTTCAACCAGCTCGATGCCTACACGACCGCCGACTTGACCGTCGGTTATCGCATTCTTGCTTCGGGTCTCGCCGTGCAGCTCGCCGTCCGCAACCTTTTGGACACCCAATATTACGATTCGTCCGGAGTCGATTCCCCCTCGGCTTTCGCGCCTCGCGTCCGGCAGGCCGGACGAACGGCGTACCTCATGCTCAAGCTCGGCGTCCACGGAAAGGCCGGGCCGACTGCCGGCGCCGGCTCACTCTGAGATCCGTCGCATCAGGGGTAGATCGTCCGTAGGGCTTTGAGCAGCGCCCGTCCCTTGGGCGACCCCAAGCCGACGCAGGGATTCCAGCCATCGCCCTTTGTCGCCAGGTACCCGCCGTTGTTGCCCTCGATCTGGTTGAAGATCTCGGCTCCTTGGCTGAGCTTCAGCTCGTACAGCCACGGGGTGACGTAACCGACGCTCCGCCCCAGGGCCTCGTTGCAGCGCACCATCAGCGAGGCCATGAGCGGCGTCGAAGCGCTCGTGCCGCCGCCATTTCGCCATTGGCCGTCGATGAAGACGCGATAGCCGGAGAGGAAGTCGGCGTTGGCCGCGATGTCGGGAACGCCGCGACCGCGGATCGTCTGCAGGCTGTCGAACGCCCAGTTGACGAAATTCCTGATCTCGAACGGCGGCACGTTGGCTTGCTCCTGAAACCAGGGGAGGTCGAAGTACCAGCTGACGCCGCCGCTGCCCGAGCCTAGATTGCTCGGAAGGTACCAGGGAGGCGCAGGCGGGTTGGTGCTCGGAGGCGGGGCGGGGAGCCACGTTCCGTCATCCATGAGATAGACGTTCCACATGTGGTTGGCCAGGCAATTCCACACCACTTCGTTCTGCGCTTGGCCCAACTCGTCGACCGTGAGAGACGTTCCGCCGCAGCAGAGGACCCAGGGGCTCGACCCGGGGAAGTAGGGGACCGTGGGGGCGCTGAACATTCCGAAGCCATTCGGGAAGATCGAGCCCGAATCTCCCGCCGGCATGCAGACCGTGACGCCGAGCAAAGAGGCGCAGGCGAGCAGGTCATTGACGATCTCGGCCTCTTCGAGCGTCCAGTTGCCGAAGAGATTCTCGGGCAGCCCCGCGCTCATGGTGAGCACGGAAGGGGAGTGCACGTCGTCGAACAAGCCCATGCAGATGACTTTGAAATAGGTCCAATAGGTAATCTCGTCGTCGGTCCGGGCGCCCGAAAAGTACACCACCGTGGTCGCCTCCGGGACGCACGAAGACACCACCTGGACGTCCATCGTCACTTCAAAGTTGAACCAGAACGTCGAGGGATCCGTGGACCGCAGATTGGGTCCGACGTCGAGGATCGTGGGCATCGGCAGGCCCAGCTCATCGAAGAACGTCCGCATGTCGGATTCGCTGTAGCCGCCGGACAGCGCGAGAACGCCCACGCACTCTCCACTTCCGAGGTTGTCCGGGAAGTCATACAGCTCGGCAAATCGAGGCGGCGTATAGCTCGGTACAGGCGGCGAAGGCGTGCCGGTTCGGCTCTCGGAAGCCACGACTCTCGACGCCGGAACGCTCGGCCTGCCGGGCGCAGGTCCGGCAGAGGTGTGGGACGGGACTCCGAGGCCGTGTTCGTGAAGGCCGAAGACCCATTCGACCACCGCGGCAATTTCCTTGGGCAAGCTGACTTGGCCGGTGTAGCTTCGGTAGCGCCGCCCGGACAGCTCGTAGTTCAGAAGGCTCACTCCGAACGCGTGGCCGAGGCTCGCGGCGTCGCCTTCCAGGCTCACGGTTCGCCAGGTCGGGTTGCTGTCGATGACGGTCAGTCCGTGTTCCTCCGCAAACCGCCGGACCCGGTCGAGAGCCGCCGGGTCCGCGCCATGTTTCTCGCTGAACTCGGCGACCGACAGGCGAAGGCGTCCCTTGGCGAGATCGTCCAACGGCAGCGGAGTCCGATGCCGGAGGAGGATGTGAACCGTGATCGGAGTCTCCTGAGGGGCATCGACCCACGTCGCCCCCTCCGGACGCGAATGCTCGGTGCGGGGCAGGGGGACGCGCTGCGATTCTTCGGGGTCGGTCATGGGGCGCTCCTAAGGTCCGCGGATTGAGAGATCGTGCCGAGCATGAGCTCGCCGACGGAGGACTCTGCGAGGTATTGCGTGCCCGCCGCGCGGGCGAAGAGATCGGAGTCCCCGCGACCGAGGGCACAGGGCGCGAGCCCCATCGCCGTGGCGACCAGATATAGGGTTTGATACAGCGCGCCGACGTTCTTCAGGATGACGGAATAAGCGATCCCCTCGTAGCTCCACGAGACCCGCTGGAAGCGCGCCGCGAGGGTGATCAGGACTTGCGGCGGCGGCGAACCGGACGAGACGGCCGCGTCGGTCAGCAAACGCTCGACCTCGGCCGTGCGCGCGGCGACCCGATGCAGCTCATGCAGCTCGGGCTCGTAGAGATACAGGCCCGAGGCGAGCCCTTCGCAGGCATTCGCGGTGACGTAGATCTCCAACTCGTAGCACGCCCCGCCTCCGGGATACGGCCGGCTGGTGATTTCATAAGGGGAGAACGAAGCGTCGGGACGCGACCGCACCCGCGCGGCGCGGAACAGGAGCTCGCCCAACTGTTCGACGCGGATCGGGATCTCGCCTTGCTCGCGAATCGAGCGGCGCTCTTCGAGGACCTGGGTGAACGCGGGATCTTCCTGGATCAACGTTTCGAGGTCGGGGCGATGCAGGGAAACTCGGGGCCGATCCGCGACGGCGGGCTTCACCGCCGGATAGGGCGCGATCCTGCCGAGAAACGGAAACGTCTTTCCGATCGGCTGGGAGTGACGCCCCATCCGGCTCCGGGCATGAAAGAGCAAATCGTGAAAGGACCAGGGCGCCACCACCGGGTCCGTCACCTCGGCGATCTCGCCTTCGTCGTCGATCAAGAGGGAACCGCCGATCAGAAGGCGCCCGAGGTTGCGGGCCGCGGAGGCCGGCAGTCCGGCGGCCCGGGCGAGATCTTCGTCGATTTTCCGCGGCGCGGCCAGCGCCCCGATCCACGCCGCCACCCGGGGGTCGTGCAGGATGAGTTTGGCGTGAGAGCACGGCGACTCAAGGATCAGTCGATGCTCTTCGCGATGCAGGTACGCGAAGCGCGACAGGACGTAGGCGCGCTCCGGAGACAGGGGAGCGAGCGCGAATTTGTAGTCGCCGGAGGCGGGAACCGAGGTGATCAGCGGTTTGCCGTCGTCGAGGATCGTGCGGGCGAGGATTTTCTGCTGGTCGAAGCGATGAAGGTATAAGAACAGCAGCGCGGCGTTCTCCTCTTCCCCCGCGCGCTCCAGGATCGCCGCAAGCTGCCGCTCGGTGGCGCCGTGTCCCTCGCCCAAAGTCTCCAGGACCTGCCGGAGGCCGGCGGACAATGGGGGCATCTGGAGACGTCCGAACGCGGTCGCCAGCAGCAGCGCGCCGTTTTCTTCCGCCATCGAGATGCCGGGCGCGAACGACAGAGCCAACTCGTCCTGCGCGTCGCTTCGCTGAGAGTCCGGTGCCATGAGATTCACAGGAACATCAGATTCGGATTCAGCTCGTCCTCGCTCGCGGGTTGCGCGCGGCGCCCCAGCTCCACCGGCACGTCGTAGAGCCGGCCAGGACCGAAACGCGCCCAGAAATGGCGCAACCCCGGAACGATGACCTTGACCACGCTCAGCTCGACGTCGGGCCGGCTCTGATCGACGACCAACGTCTGGAGCCCTCGGCTCCGGGCGATCTCGACGCAGCGCCGCACGTCTTCGGCGAGGTCGTTCGAGGCATGCGATGCATAGTCGGCGGGACGCCTGCGCTCGACGGACTCGTCCGGCAACAGATACGTCTGTTCCTCTACCTTCGCATGCAGGTACCAGTCCGTCATGACGCTTCTCTCGGCGGGCTGATCGGGCGTTCCGGAGAACACATACGGGAGGAATTGGTTGTGCTCGGTGATCGCCCGAGACACCGCGGTCAGGGCGTCGAAGTGCGCGCCGAAGCCGAAGATGACGTCTTGAGCTTCGGTGTCCGTGCGTCGCGACACGGCGGCGAACGTCGGCACGCCCAGGTCCGTGGTGAGGTCCAGCACCCACAGGCGGCGGTGGTGCGCCTCGAAGTGGTCCGCCAGCCGATCGAAGTAGGGAACCTCGAAGGTCTCCACCGCGACGCCCGGGCAGCGGAGCCGGTTGTACCACCAGATCGCCACCGCATCCCGCTCCACCAGCTCCAGGAACCCTTGCAGAATCGCCTCTTCGCGACAGCTCCCGGCGGCGCATCCGTTGGAGTCGGCTCGGGTGATCTCGGGGTGGTTCCCCCAGGGATAGCCGTAATAAAGGAAGCCCGTGGGCAGGTAGTGCGGAGCTTGGTCGGTGAGCGACCAGGCCGGGCTCCATTCGATCGGAGAATCCTCGTCGAAAGGCTCGGGTACCCAACTGAACATCTCGCCCAAACGATTCCAGGACGCTCGGCTGTCGTACTGTCTGGGGCTGTAGAGCATCAATCGATTGGGGTGATGGGCGACGCCGTCCAAATCCGCCATCCGCGCTCGAACCCGAGCCTCGTCGCCTTGATAGACGCCGCAATAGCGCTCGATCGATTCGCAGAGGGCGCTGGTCTTGGCTTGCTCCTCGCTTCTTCCTTTTCCTCCCGAATGACTGCGCAGGGTGGCGCGCAGGAAGTAGAGGTCTTGGCTCATCTGGACGAAATTGTGATCCGTCCGATACGAGAAGAGGATGCCCCGTCCGTCGCCGCTCGCCGTCTTCTCGATGCGCGAAACGATGCCGGTGATCGGGCTCACGTGATGCTCCAGGCTTGCGAAGGTCCTCTCTCCGTCCTGGGAACGACTGCCGCCGTCGGCCACGCGCCCGGTAACCGACCGGAGGGTCACCGGTTCCTGTTGCATCCGGGTGAACCGCAGAGGGTCTCCGCAGACCGGGCATTGCGGGCGGCTCATGAGCCGGTGGTTGCGGGTCTCCAGGGTCAGCGCATTGAGGGTGATCAGATGGCCGGCGAGGCGCCGGGAACGGCCCAATACGATCCACTGGAGGATCTCGGTCGCCGCCAAGGCGGTCAACGCCCGTGCGGTTGACGGCAGCCCGGCGAGCGCGGTGACGCGAGGCTCGTCGGGCCGTTGTCTGCGGCGCAGGTAATGCTCGACTTTGCGATGGCCGCTAAGCCTGTGCTCCAGACAGGCCCAGCACCCCGGTTCCGGCGGCGAGAAGGCGGGCCCCAGCCACATCTCGATGCCGATCGGCTTTGCGAGCATCCAGGGCTGTCCATGGTCTCGCGCCCGCTTGCAGAAGTCCGCCATCTCCGGATGCAGGTAGTCGTCGGTCACCACGACCACGAGTTGCCCGGGGCGAGGCTCGTAGTCTTCAATCCTCACGCCATGCGGCCGCAGCGCTTCTTCGATCCCCGCGCCCGAAACGCCGCCCAGGCACACGATGGCGACGGCGCTGTCCTCAAGCTTGCGCGCGGCGAGCTGAGGGGCGATTCCGAGGACATCCCAGAAAGCCGCCTGCGCAGCCGGAATCTCCGGTTCGGCGTCGGCGACATGACCCGTCTGCTTCAGGATTTCCAGCGCATAGAACACGTCGTTCGGCGCGACCTGATCCGCCAGAATCGCGGCGATCTCGTCGTCCGTGCGCCGGCCGTCGAGCAGCGGGGCCAGCCATTCGAACGTTTTTCCACGCAAGACATGGTGGCTCTCTTCGGAGAGCAGAAAGACACCCTCCGAAGGAACCACCTCGTGGTGGAAGTACCGCTTGAACCGGGGCCTGAAAGGCATCAACGTCTCGGGGTGCCTCCGGTGTCTTATTTGATGCAGCCACAGCCGCAGGCGGAGCCGCAAGCCGTAGCGCAACCCGGACCTTGGCCGGTACCGCAACCCCAGCCGGTACCGCTACCGCAGCCGGTTCCGCAGCCACAACCGGTGCCGCAACCGGTGCCGGTGCCCATCGGCTGCCCAACAGCTGGGCGGGTGCCGGAGCCGGCGGTACCGCAACCGCAGGCGGTGCCGCAACCGCTGCCGGTGCCGAACGCATGGGACCCACCGCCGAGATTTTCGACGATCAGGTCGGTCGGGCACGGCGGCACGCGAAAGGCATGAACGAGCTCGATTCCCAGCTCGTCCTGGGCGAACCTTCGGATCGCCGCCGTCGGATCGTTCTCCAACTGCTCTCTGAATTCCGGATGCACCCAGGCATTGGCAACGAGCTTGCCCCACTGAACGGCGCTGAGATAGGTCTGGTTTTCCACGCGGTTCTCCTTTTAGGGGGACGCTATTTCCGATATCTGACAGCCGATCGGCGACGATCGAAAGCTCGATCGCCGAAGCCGGCTGAAACGGCAGATCCGTTCCTCAGAGATGTCTTCTTACTCGATGATTAGAACCTACTCCGGCCACGGAGGCTTGTCAATGGTTTTGAACTGCTGAACCGGAATGCCCCGGACTTCCGCGATCGACCTCACGCTCGCCGAGCTGCGGGTACGTCGCCTTCGGGCGTTCGAAGTCGACCTGCTCGACCTCGCTCCAGGACACGTACTCGGGCCGCTCGTGGCCGCTGACGAAGATCAGGATGCCGGCATTCCCCGGGCCGAGGTCGCCCGCCGGCTCCAGCCGCAGCTCTTCGCCGTCCTGGAGAGTCACCCTGGCTCGTTGGGTGTCGCGCTCTTTGCCGGCGGGCACGATCGAGGCGATCAGGCCGAAGGGGATGGTGTAGTCCACGCCCTGGGATGGGGCGTCGAGCGTCTCGGTGGTCTCGCTCTCGTCGAGGTCGAAGGCCAGCCGGCCGGCGAGGCGGCCGTTGGCGCGGGTGGTGACGCTGCCCGTGAGCGGGCGCCCCGGCGGGAAGTCGCCGTAGGCGGGACCCGTGCCCTCCGTACCGCCCGGGCTGAAATCCACGCGCTCGAAGGCTTCCCATGAGATCAGCACCCGGCCGTAGCGCCGGTCGTCGACGTAGATCCCGCGATTGCCGTGGCCGACTTCGCGGGTGCCGGAGAGGACGATCTCGCGGCCGTCGAGAAGCGTCACCAGGGAGCTATCGCGCGAGCGGCGCGCGATCGACCGAAGGGTGTCGAAACGCACCTTGAGCTCGCCGTCGGCGGTTTGGCCATCGAGCTCGTCGGACCCGACGCATTTCTCCCGGTCCCAACTGACGAAGCCGGTGAAGTCGTCCTGCCGTGTGTGCACGGTACCGTGTAGCCGATAGGGGGCGGCGCCGAACCGGGCGGTGGGGAGAAGCTCGACGGTACGGATCCGAAGACTGTCGAGGTCGGTGACGCCCCCCCTGTCGTCCCACACCCGCACGCCATCGTCGAAGTCGCTGGCCTCGAAGCGATCGAGGTCGAACGCGGTCCCGCTCTTGAGAGTCACCCGCACGTCGCGGCCGCGCGCCTCGATGCGCGCGATCTCGCTGAAGCGCGCCATGAAAAGCCGGCCGAGGTCGATCGGCTGCTCCCGTTGGGCGATCTCGATCCCGAAGATTTTGATCGGGTGGCGCTCTTTGGGCAGCCGCTCCGGCGGTACGTAGGCGGCCCAGGGATTCCCGTCCTTGGAGCCGTTGAAGTAGTCGCCCCAGAACGCCTCCTGGTCACCCCCCCAGCGCAGCCGCCCCTGGTAGGTGGCGCCATCGACGGTGGTGATCCGGCCGTAGAGGAACCCCTGCTCGGTCTTGGCCATCGGGTGGGCTTCCACCGCCGACGGGGTCGAGGGGGCGATCGCGGACGCTGTCGCCGCGGCGGGGCGGGCATCCTGGCGGAGGGCCCGATAGCCGGCGACGACGGCGAGGAGGACGGCCCCGGCGGCGAATGCCCAACGCACGATCTTGGCTCTCGTCATGACCGGCTCTCCCTCAGAAGGTTCGGGACCGGGGGACCCCCGCCCCCATGGCCTATGATGAACCCCAGGTCTCGGACAGATTACGGTGTTGTGGTGGCCGCGGTTCCGCGGCGGGGAGGACTCGTCATGCGTAGATCTTCGGGGCTGATGGCGATCGGAGTCTGGTTCTTGCTGGCTCCGCCCCTTCCGGCGTGGGGAAAAGACCCGGCGACGTCGGCGCCCAAGAATCTGGCGGAACTCGACGCCCGGCTCGCCGCGTCCTTTACGGAAGCCGGAATTCCGGGGGCGACGGTGGCGATCGTCGAGAACGGCGAAGTCGTCTTGGCCAAGGGCTACGGCTTCGCCGACGTCGCGGCGAAGAAGCCCGCAACGGCCGATTCGGTGTTCCGCGCCGGCTCGATCTCCAAGAGCCTGACCGGCATCGCGGTGATGACGCTGGTGGAACAAGGGAAGCTCTCGCTCGACGCGCGGCTCGCGGAGCTGGCGCCCGAAGTGAAATTCCAAAATCCCTGGGAGGCGACCGACCCGGTGCGGCTGGTTCACCTGCTGGAGCATACGACCGGCTGGCCGGACATCTCGCTCCGCGTGCTGCTCTTGGACGGCAAGGGGTGGTCGCTGTTGCGCGGCGTCCAGAACGCCAGTCCCGATTTCGTCTGCCGCTGGAAGCCCGGGCTTCACCCCGTCTACAACAATGCCGCCCCGGCGGTCGCGGGCGTGATCCTGGCAAAAGCCGCGGGGCAGGACTTCGACGGCTACCTGAGGGATCGGGTCCTGCGGCCGATGGGGATGGCGACCGCCGATTTCTCCCTGCCGGCCGACCTCGCCGCGCGGATGGCCAAGAGCTACGACCCCGACGGCAAAGAAACCTACTATCAAACGATCACCCTGGCACCCGCCGGTTCGCTCGCGACCAGTGCCCGCGAGCTGGCGCAGTTGGTCCGATTCTTCCTCGGGCGCGGCACGGTGGACGGCCGGCAGGTTCTCAGCCCTGCCTCGGTCGAGCGGATCGAACGGAGCGAGTCGTCGATGGCCGGCAGAGCCGGGCTCACCAACGGCTACGGTTTGGGCAACGCCCCGCTGTTCGACCGCGGACCCACCTTTCGCGGTCACAACGGCGGCATCGATTCCTTCACTTCGGTCTATGGCTACTCGCTGCGCAACAACTCGGGGTACGTCCTGATGGCCAACGGCGGCAAAGGGGTGGATTTCGCCATGCCTCTGTCCCACCTGGTCGAGGCGTACTTGACGCGGGGCTTGCCCCCGATCGCGGTGCCGGTCGCCCCGGCCGGGGCGACCGGCGAAAACCCAGCGCTCGAACGTTTCGCCGGTCTCTATCGACCGATCACCTATCCAAACGCTCTGATCCGCCCTTTCCAAGAGATCCTCGGCCTGTCGAGAGTCTCGGCCCGTGGTGGCAAGTTGATCAGCGGCGGCCATGAATTCACGCCGGTCGGGGATCATGGTTTCCAACGCGCCGACCGCGACCAGCCGAGCCTCGCGTTCGTCGAAGACGGGGGAGAGACCTACAAGCTCTCGGCCCTGGGCTCCGCGCGGAAGGAGCCGCTCTGGGGCGCCCTCCTCATAGTGACGACCCTCGGCCTCATCGTCCTCGGCCTGCTGATCTCGATCGTCATGCTGCCGGTCTGGCTGATCGCCAAATT
>DATMZU010000673.1:0-9165 GCA_035607435.1 Thermoanaerobaculia bacterium
CACCAAGTCGGGCCTCGCGGTGATCGGCCTGTTCGTCGCCGCGCTCGCCGCCTCCGGATTCGGCCTGATCCCCCTGCCGATCGCGTTCCTGCTCGCGGCGGTCGGGGTCCTCCTCCTGCGCATCGTCACCCCGGAAGAGGCGTACGGCTTCATCGATTGGCGGCTGATCGTCCTGATCGCGGGGATGACCGCGTTCGGCACGGCGATGTCCAAAACCGGCGCGGCGGCCTACCTGGCCGGGGTGATCGTCCACTGGACCGCGCCGCTCGGGATCGGCTTCCTGCTCGCGGCCTTCACTCTCCTCACCGTCCTTTTGACCCAGCCGATGTCGAACGCTGCGGCGGCGTTGGTGGTGCTGCCGATCGCTATGCAAACGGCGGCACAGGTGCACGCCAATCCGCGAACGTTCGCGGTACTGGTGACCCTCGCGGCGTCGCTCTCATTCCTGACGCCGTTCGAGCCGTCGTGCCTGCTGGTCTACGGCCCGGGCAAATACCGCTTCAAGGATTTTCTGCTCGCCGGCCTGCCGCTCACGGCGCTGATGGTCGGGCTGCTGCTCTGGCTCGTGCCGAAGCTTTGGCCGCTGAGGTGAACGCGCCTCAGGCCGGCGAGCTCTTCTCGGCCTTTTCGCTTTCGCTCTTCCCCTTCCGCGCCCGGGCGGCCCGGGCTTGGTATTCGCGGTGGAGCAGACCGTAGATCACGGCTTCGTGAGCGCGGGCGGCGGAGCGGATCATGCGGTTGACGTGCATGTGGATCAGGCTCCCGGCGAGGTCGATGCGCTGCAGCTCTCCCGCGGCTTCCAGGCGCGCCAGCTCGGCCAAGGCCGGGGCGGAGCGGCGGGAGCGCTCGGCGAGAATCGCGTAGCCGGGGGCGAGCGGATCGTCCTCCGCGGGCTCGGGGGCGAGCAGGGCGGCGAGGCTCTTCTTTTCGGCGCGGAACTTCTGGTCGATCGAAACGTCCAGGCTCTTCTGGCCGCCGAACTCCTTGGCGAAGTTTTCGCGCATCACGCCCATCAGGGTGATCTTGCGCTCGTCCGCGATGCCGAGATCGGCGAGGATCGCATCCGCGCCGCGGAACGCCAGGCGCCAGCGGGCGTCCGCCCCCTCGTCCCCTTCGAGCGTCTCGACGATGCCAAGGCAAGCTTCGCTGTCGAAGCCGAACAGCCGCTCGCAGACCGGCATGCCGAGCGCGCCGCCGTAACGCTCGATCTCGCGCTCGTAGGTGTCGAGCTGGATCTTCCAGGCGCGGCCGTCGGCGAGAAGCGGAGAGACCGCTTTTTCCAGCCGCGGCAGGGCGTGGAGCAGCAGGGTGTGGGGATCGCCGTGCAGGCGGAGCCGCAGATGCCATTCGGGATCGCCGTAGCGGATGAAGAACCAGGAATCGACCTCGCCCGCCGCCAGCGCCTCGCGCATCGCCGGGCCGACCGCATCGCGCAGAATCCCGTCCGCGGTCGAGCTGCCGGTGTAGATCTTGAGGTACAGCCATTCCGAGCCGGGCGGGAAACTGCGCTGGAGGGCGGCGGTCGTTTTGGGGGCCGCGCCATTCGTCGTCGGCGCCGAGCCCGGGGCCGCCGCGCCGTCCGATTCTCCCTTCGGGGCGTCCGCCGCCTGCGCCGGAACCGCCGCCGCTTCCGGCCGCTTGCGGTCGTAGGGAACCACGATCTCGTGCAGGAACCGCCCTTCGGGTCCGGTCACGCAGAGCTTGTCGGTCCCCGGGAACAGCTCGTGGAGCATCGCCTGTTTCCGCTCCTCGATCAGATCGAAGAACGTGTCGAGCTCCAGCGGGTTCTCGAAATCGACCAGCAGCTCGTTGTCGCCGTCGGCGAGGGTCGCCAAGCGCGGGATCTTCCGCTTTTCGCGCCAGGCGCGCGCCGCGGCGAGCAGACCGGCACCCTTCGCCTTTTTGAGCGTCTCGATCTCCTCCTCGGTCATCCTCCAGGTCGCGCGGGAGAGGATCGTCCGGCCGAAACGCACGCGCGGCAGGAACGCCGCTCCGTCGAACGGCCCCCAGCCCCAGTAGAGGCCGGCCGCCACGTTCTGCGATTGGAGGGTGCAGAGGAAGCGATAGAGGCCCAGGCTGCCCATCGCGAAGTTGTGCGCCGAGGAGAGGCGCGGGATCACCTCGCGGCGCAGCGAACGCGAGCGGATGACGATCCGGTTGCCGTTCACCGTGACGTCGAGATCGGAGACGCCGATCTGCTTGTCGGCCGGCGCGCCGGAGCGGCCGAGGAACGGGATCTCGTACTCGCGCAGCACCGGCCGGGCGAGGATGTTGCCGATCCGACCCTGCGGCAGGTGGACCACCTCGGCGAAGATCGCGCCGGGCTGGTGCGCCTCCTCGGCGCGCAGGTGAGCGAGGGTCAGCCGGGTCAGCTCCGCGTCCGCATGGCAGAACCGGCCGAGCAGCCGGGCGCCGGACGGGCCGCCCGCGCCGCGCCAGAGCACCTCGAAGCGCCCCGCGTCCAGGTCTTCCTCCGACGCGGCGGAGAGCGTCGCCATCACCTGGAACGAATCGGGTAGCGGCGCGGCGTCGGCCACCTTGAGCTTCTCGACGTCGGCCTCGGTGACCTCGATCTCCATCGCCCCGGTGGCGAGCGCGGCTTCGAGCTTGCCGAGCATCACCCCTTGGAAGTTGCCCCACGGCACGGTCTGCGCGGCCGCCGGGCCGCCGAGTGCGACGCCCGCGAGCAGGGGCGAGGCCTCCGCCCCCGCACTGCGCGATTTCTCGTAGCCGATGCCCACCTCTTCATCCAGCACTTCGAGCAGCGGCACCCACCGGCCCTCGCCATAGCGCTCGCCGAAATCGCGGCGAAAATTGTCCAGCGCCTCCATCCGCGACCGGCCGAACATCTTGTGCAGCCCCTCGATTCCGCGGGAAAGCTCGGCGATCACCGCGGGCCCGAGCGCCGCCTCGGCGACCGGCTTGACCATGTCCACCTGGAACAGCCGCGACAGCTCGACCGGCGTCGGCAGTTCTTCCAGGCTGCGCTCGATCTCGCGGTAGCGCTCGGGATCGGAGCCGAGCCCCGCCGCGTCGATCGCCGCGATCGCATCGCGGGTCGCGAGAAGCCGCTCCCGCACGGTGTGGCCGATCGCGAGATCGGGCAGCACCGCCAGTTGATCGAGCAGATCGTGGATCGACTCCTGCCCGGTCACCGGCAGGCCGAAATCGGGCACCAGCAGCTGGCTCTGCACCAATTCGGTCAGATACTCGTCGGCGTCCTCTCGCGTGATCTCGCCGTCGGGGTCGGAATCGACCAGCGCCTGGGCGAGATCCTCGATCCGCGCGCCGCCTTGGGCGCGGGCGAGCGTTTCGTCGAGATAGGAGGTCGGGGTCACCGCGACCAGATGGTGCGAGCGGACTTTGCCATCCAGCCGCGCCTCGGCGTAGCGCATGCGCGCGGCGGCGTGGTACAGGCTGCTGTTGGGCAGGTAGGAGAGCGCGCCGCGGACGGTCGGGTCCTTGATCAGCTCCTCGACCAGGGCGAACAGATAGTCCATGTCGAGCCGGGTGTGCCGGTCATAGCGGTCCCGCGGAGCCAGGCGCAGCCGGCTCGGCTCGTCCGGCCCCACCAGGCGCCCCACCGAGCAGCCGGAGAACAAACCAAACGGCGTGGGCCGGGCGCACATCCGCAATACGTAGCGAACGAGAGCCCGCTCGGCCCGCTGCCCTTTCTTGCCCTCCGGCTCTTTTTTCCATACGTCGAGCCCCTCGGAGAGCGAAGGCGAAGCCAAAAACACCGACTCGCGCACCTCGGGCCGCTCCAACAGGGCGCGCAGCCGCTCCCGCAGCAGGGCACGATCGGCCGCCCAGGCCGCGGCGAATTCCTCTTCCGCTTCGGCCGACGTTGCCGGGGAGACGAGCCCCGCCCCCCAAGCCTCCAGCTCTTCGTACGGATACAGCGGAGTGCGGAAGGCAAAAAACCCAGACGGGGCAAAGGCAAATTCGGCAGCGGACTTCGACTTGTCTTTTTCGCGGCTCACGGTCGGGGGAAAGTATCATCGCCCGGCCGTTTGCTGGAATGCCTAGAATGCGCGGAAGCTCTTCGCCGGCCGGGCGGATCCGCCGAGAACGACCCTGCGGGCGGCGGCTCGGCTTGCCGTCGCCCGCGATCCCGATCTCTTTTAGTGAGATGCCGTACCCGCCGCTTTTTCCCGCGGCACGAAATCCTCGAACAGCGCCTTCTTGAGCAGCGACGGCGGCAGCAGGCCCTGGGCGAGGATGAAGTCGTTGAACCGCTGCCGGTTGAAGCTGGGTCCGAGCGTCCGCTCGACCTCCGTCCGCATCTCCATCAGGCGCTGATAGCCGCAGAAATACGCGGTCGCCTGACCCGGGGAGCGGAAGGTGTAGCGCTCGACCTCCTGGAGCGCCATCGCGTCGGACAACCCGACGTCCTGGGTGAGGACGCGGGTGGCTTCCTCCTTGGTGATCGTGCCGCGCTGGAGGCCCGGATCGAGCTGGGCGCGGGCGGCGCGCATCAGGCGGGCCTGGAACGCCACGAGCTGGCCGTCGAGCGGCTCGTACGGCTTCGCCTCCGCCTCGGCGTAAAGACCCCACCCTTCGGCGTTGACGCTGTTGAAGGCGAACAGCGCGCGGGCGAGCGAGACCCCTTTTTCGACCAGCGAGGCGAACTGCAGCTCGTGTCCGGGGCGGCCTTCGTGCGCGGTCAATGTCCACGAGGCGGCGTCGAACGTGAAGTCGTCGAAACCGATCAGCTTGCCGTCGGCGCCGGGGATCCTGAGCGGCAGTACGAACTCGCCGATCTCGCCGGTGTTGCCGATCAGCCGCGGCGGGCGCATGTTGGGCGCCGGGGTCGAAGCGCTCTCCGCGGCGCTCGCGAGCCGAATGCGCATCGGCCGGTCGGGGAGGGTGACGATCTGGTGATCGCGAATGATCCGCTCGAGGTCTTTGATCCGCGCCTGATAGTGAGGCAGGATCGCCTCGCCGACGATCTGGTTCTTCTTCAGCTCGCGCATTACGTCGCGGTAGTCGGTCGCCGAGAACCCCTTTTCTTTGGCCACCAGGGGAGCGAGGGTCTGCATCTCGTTCTGGATCTCGCGGAACGACACCTCGGCGCGGGAGACCAGCTCGTCGACGGGCATGTCGACGCCGACCTGCTTGAGCGACAGAGCGTAAAGCTCCGGCGGCAGGCGGAAATCGGTGCGGGAGCGGGGCAGGACCTCCGCCCGGAGGAACGCCTCGTAGTCGGCGAGCTGCTTCTTGATCGCCGCGTAATCCTTTTCATAGCCCGCGATCTTGTAGGTGGCGAAGAGCTCGCCGATGCCGTCGGAGTAGGTCGCGGTGGTCTGGAACGCTTTTTCGATCTCGGCGCGGGTCGGTCCGATCAGACCGGGTAGCGCCAGACGGCCGCGCATGTAGTCGGCCGCCAGCACCGTGATCGGCTTGCCGCCGTTGGTGGCGGGGTCGAGCCCGGCGTATTTGTGCAGGCGCGCCACGGCGGCCTTCCGGCGTTCGGGCGCGACCTGGTCGTCGAGCAGGGAGCGGATGCCTTGGAAAACCAGCTGATGGATGTCGAAGAACGGCACGGCGAGACGCTCGTTGACCTCGGCGGCTTCGATGCCGTCCTCGGCCGAACCGATCAGGATCTCCAGATCCTGGCGGATCGCCGGATCGGTCTCCGCGGCGAGCCGCTTTTTAAGCTCGGCGATCCCGCCCTGGGTGGCCGCCGTCTGGCGTTCGACGAAGCCGGGGATCAGATCGGTGATCTTGTCGTCGTAGCCGTCGACGCCGAACTGGCTCGCGCCCTCGGGACCGAAGCGGGCGAACAGGTCGATCAGAATCTGGGCGTTCTCGTCGCTCTTGGCCACCCACGCGGGTTTGGCCGGCGGAGTGGTCTTCACCGGATCGGCGGCGTGGGCCGAGCCGGAGAAGACGGCGAGGCCGCCGACGAGCAGGAGCGCCGCGAAGTGGCGCGGGCGGACGGATCTGCGAGACGTATCGAGCACGAGGAACGCTCCTTCCGAAGAATCGAGGGGGACCGGACGGCAAGCCCGGCGTCACCACGATGTACGGCGGGGGCGGCGAAAAGATTTCCTTGGGCGTTCGACGCGGGTTTGGAACTTCTGCCGCCCGCCTTGCGTAAGGAGCCTTGAACCTTAGGAGACCCGACACCATGCGCCGCCTCGCCTTTCTCGTCCTCGTCCTCTTTCCCGCGATCGCCCTGCCGGCCCGCGCCGACCGGGATCAGATCGTCCGCACCTTCACCAAGACTCTTCCGGGCGCCGGGGTGGCGACCCTGGCTCTCGACATTCCCGTCGGTGAAATCCAGGTCGCCGCGGCCGACGGCCAGGATTTGCAGATAGAGATCCGCGTCACCTGCGCCCGCCATCACCTCGCCTCCTGCACCGAGCGGGCGAAGAAGCTGACCGTCACGGCCGACCGCTCGGGGAACCGAGTCCTCGTCCGCGTACCGAAGAGCGTGGGCTGGGGCCGCGGCCTCGGGGTCAAAGCCTTCGTCACCGCGCCGCGCCAGCTTGCGGTGAAGGCGGATCTCGGCGTCGGCGAGTTGCATATCGATGGCATCGCCGGCAACGTCACCGCCGATCTCGGTGTGGGCGAGGTGCATGTCACCGCGCCCGAGGCGGCCGTCCATTCGGTATCGATCGAAACGGGGGTGGGCGAGGGACACCTGATCGCCGCGGGCCGCCACTGGTCGAGCGAGGGGTTGTTCACTCGCGACATCAACTGGAGCGACGGCACCGGCCAGGCGCGAATCGCGGTCGATTGCGGCGTCGGCGAAGCCCACGTCGAGCTGGAACGCGGCGAACGCGTCGCCGCGAAACGGTAACGCGGAACCCGGCGGAACCGGCCCGGCGGCCATGCTAGACTGGGGGTCCAGTCGCCGAGGACACCCCAACCCAGCTCTACATCCGTCGGGTCGATCCGCTCATGATCGTCGAGAAGCGCCATCTGCCAGGTTTCACCGTGCTCAACGTCGAGGGCGTGATCAAGCTCGGCGAGAGCGCGCAGTTCTTCGCCCAGACCTTGGAGCGCGCCCTCGATCACGACCAGGGGCATGTGATCATCGATTTTTCCCAGATCAACTACATCGATTCGACCGGCATCGGCGAGTTGGTGGGATATCTCGGGCGGTTCCGCGATTTCCAGCGCGAGCTGATCCTGGTCAACCCGTCCGAGCGCATTCGCAAGCTGCTCCAGGTGGCACGCCTTGCCGAGCTGTTCCCGACCTACGACTCGGTCGATGCGGCGATCGCCGCGGAGGCGTGACGCTCCTGCCCGAACCGTCGGCCGTCGCGCCGTCTCCCTTCGTTCCGATCGCCGCCGTGGTCCGGAACGGCCGCGCCGAATCCTGGGTTTTCGGCGCCGCCGCCGTCGCCGCCCCGTCGGGGCGGCTGGTCGCTTCGGCCGGAGACCCCGAGCTCGCCACCTACATTCGTTCGGCGGCGAAGCCGTTCCAGATCCTGCCTCTCCTGCTCGCCGGCGGAGTCGAGCGCTTCGGGCTTGAGCCCGCCGACTTGGCGTTGATCTGCGCCTCTCACGGCGGCCGGCCGGAGCACACCGGGCGGGCCGCGCGGCTGCTCGAACGGGGCGGCTTTACCGTCTCCGATCTGCTCTGCGGCGCTCACGTACCGTTCGACCCCGAGGCGGCGCGCGATCTCAAGGACCGAGGGGAAGAGCCGACCGCCCTCCACAGCAACTGCTCGGGCAAGCATGCGGGGATGCTCCTCGCCTGCCGGCTGCTGGGTTATCCGACGGCCGAGTACACCGCTCCCGAGCACCCTCTGGAGAGGAGCATGCTCTCGCAGATGGCGGCGCTCGCGCGGTTGGAAGAGAGCGCGATCGGCCTCGGCATCGACGGTTGCAGCATCCCGGCGTTCCATATGCCGATCGCCGCCGCCGCCCGTGCCTATGCGGCGCTCGCCGACCCGGCCGGCGCGGGCTTGGGACCGGAGCTGGCCGCTGCGCTCGACCAAGTGGCGGCGGCGATGGGCGCCTCGCCCGAGATGGTCGCCGGCCCGGGTCGCTTCACCACCCGGCTGATCGCGGCGACCGGCGGCCGGGTGATCGGCAAAGAGGGCGCCGAGGGGTTTTACGCCATGGCGGTGCGCAGCCCGTTCCCGCTCGGGTTGGCGTTCAAGGTCGCCGACGGCGGAGAGCGTGGCCGCGACGGCGTAGCTCTAGAGATGCTGCGCCAGATGGGCGCGCTCTCGGGCGAGGAGCTGGCCGCCCTCGACGACCTGATGAAACCGCCGATCCGCACCATTCGCGGCCAGGCGGTCGGCGAGGTCACCCCGGAGATCGAGCTGGTGGAGCTGCGGGTACCTGAAGCCGGAACGAGTCCCTAGGAATCGCGGCGCCCCTTGCCGCGTTGCGACAAGATCGGTTAGAAAGAGACCCTCAGCACAGATCTTCTCCTCTTTTGGAGGTTCCATGACCGTCCATTCGCCCGCCCTGCCAGAAACCGCCGAGACCCTCGGAGAGCTCCGCGCGCTCCTAGGAGACCGGCTGCTCACTGAAGATTCGATCCTTGACACCTACCTGTCCGATTTCGGCCGAATGGTCGAACGTCGCCCGGCCGCGGTCGCGCGCTGCACCTCCGCCGCGGAAGTGGCCGAGGTCATCCGTTTCTGCCGCAAGCACGGGATGCCGGTCGTCCCCCGCGGGCAGGCCCATACCCAGACCGGGCAAAGCACGGTGGACGGCGGGATCGTGATCGACACCGCCCTCTTAAACACGATCCACGAGATCGACGACCAAGGTCTTTACGCCGACTGCGGCGCCGGGGTGGTCTGGCGCGACCTGGTGAAAACCGCGATCGACCGCGGCCTGGTGCCGCCGACGCTCACCAACAACTTAGGGGTAACGATCGCCGGCACGACCTCGATGGCCGGGCTGGGCGTCGCGAGCTTCCGCAACGGCTCGCAGGCCGACAACGCGATCGAAATCGAAGTGGTCACCGGCGAGGGCGAGATCGTCGTCTGCTCGCACGAGAAGCACCGCGAACTGTTCGACTCGGTTCGCTGCACGCTCGGCCAGATCGGCATCATCACCCGGGTGAAGACCCGGCTGCGCCCGGCCAAGTCGACCGTGCGCCAATACAGTCTGGTCTACGACGACCTCAGCGCGTTCATGGCGGACGCCAAGAAGGTGATGGACGGAACGACGTTCGCCAGCATGGGCGGC
>DATMZU010000680.1:0-4442 GCA_035607435.1 Thermoanaerobaculia bacterium
TTCATCGCCACCCTGCCGCCCAACGATCCGCTGTTCGTCTTCGAGACCAACCCGGATCTGGCTCAGAACTTCGAGAAGGGAAACTCGCTGCGCCAGCTCGGGCTGGTGCTCGAAAACCCCGACGGGTTCGAAGACCTCGGCCGCAAGTTCGTGCTGCGCGGCGTGCCCCACACCCTGGCGCTCCGGCATTCCCGGCTGCCGCAGCCGAACTCGCCGTTCGAGCCCGTTCCGCCGCTCGAGCGGCTGGGGTGGGGAGGCGACGGCGCGCCGGGCAGCGGTACGCTGCGCGAATTCGCGCTCGGCGCCATCACTCAGCATTTCACGCGCAGCCTCGCCCGCCGGCCGGGCGTGGACTTCCGCGTACCGACCGACCGCGAGCTCGACGCGATGGCGGCGTTCCAGCTCGCGCTGGGCCGGCAGGAGGATCTCGACCTTGCGGCGCTGCGCTTCACCTCGCCGATGGTCACCCGCGGGCAGGAGATCTACCTGACTGGCGACACGGTGCGCGCGACCAAGGCGGCCGGCAAGTGCAACCGCTGCCACTTCAACGGCGGCTCGAACGTCTCGGTCGGTGACGAGAATCGCAACTTCGACGTCGGCATCGAGGAGCTTCCCGATCTTCCCGCGAATCTGATCCAGCCGGGCGGCGTGCCGGTCGATCGCGGCTTCGGGCGAGCGAGCAACTCGCGCGGCGGTTTCGGCACCGGCCGCTTCAACTCCGCGGTGGTGGTCGAGGCGGCCGACACCGGCCCGTTCTTCCACAACAACGCCGTCTCGACGATCGAGGAGGCGGTGGACTTCTACAACAGCGCTGCGTTCAACAGTTCGCCCGCCGGATTGGGGTTGAAGGGCGGCGATACGGGCAACATCGGCATCCATCTGGAAACCACCCAGGTCGAAGCGGTGGCGGCGCTGCTGCGCGTGCTCAATTCGCTGGAGAACATCCGCTCGTCGTCGGAGCTGGATCAGGCCGCGATCGGCCGGCCGTTCGACGCGGCGCGGAATCTGCTCGACATCGCCTCGTTCGACACCGAGGACGCCTACCAGGTTCTGGAAGAGCGCTCGCTCCACCTCGACGCGGCGAAGCTGCTGCGGACGGCCTATCAGAAGGAGCGCCGGGCGGTGGACGAGGCCCGGCAGGCGCGCCGCGACAGCCTGGCCCGCGAAGCCCAGGGGCTTAAGGGGCGCGCGAAATCGATGATGCTGGTGGGCCAGTGAGCGGCAGACTCAGCGGTGATAGACCGAGACCCCGGGGGGCTGGGCCGCGCACCAGTCGCGATAGGCGGTGGCGGGGCGGCCGAGCAGGCCGGAGTCCTCTGCATCGGCGTTCTTCGGCGGCTCGCCGGACTGCCGGTACAGGCGCAGGATCTTCATCGAGTATTGGCGGTTCTTGTGACCGATGAGGCGCTGGTAGAGGTCCGACAGCCAGACCGGAACGAAATGAACGCGCGTGCCGGGGCGGGCGCGGGCGCAGAACTGGAGCGTGGCGTCTTTTTGCGTGAGCGCATCGGGGCCGTACAGGTCGAAGCGCCGGTTCGGCGCCTCGGGGAGGCGGAAAAAGCGGGCCACCTGCTGCACGTAGTCGTCGGAGGCGATGTAGTGAAACGTGCGGTCCGGCAGCGTGGGGACGAAGATGCGCCGGCCGCCCTTCAGGTGGTGCATGTTCTCCATGAAGAAGCTGGGGGCGAAAATGCCGAACGGGATGCCGCTCGCGCGGATCGCCGCCTCGGCGTCGATCTTCGCCTGGAGGTGCGGCAGGTCGGAGTACCCGGGCCGCGCGAACAGGCAGGAAAGATAGGCCAGCCGCTCGACGCCGGCCGCCTGCGCCGCGCGCACCACGTTGGCGGTGCCCAGATGCTCGATCCGATCGTGGCTCTGGGCTTTGAACCAGCCGCGCAGGCTGACGTGCACGCCCCAGCAACCCTCGATCGCCGTCTGAAGGGTGGCCGGATCTTCGACGTCGCCCTCGAAGATCGGAAACCGATCGCCGAAAATCCGCGTGGCCTTTTCCCGCTTGCGGGTGAAGACGCGCACGGTGAACCCGTCCTGGCTCAATTGCCGGCACACCGGCTGGGCGTAGTTGCCGGTCGCGCCGACGACGAGGATGGTCTGGTTCATCGTTCCTCCGGGAATGTAGCGACGGCATGGGGTGGATCGATGCGGCATCCTACAACGCGATCGCGCCCCATCGGCCGTGCGGCCCTGGCGATTGTGGCCTTGACCGCGGCGCTCCTCGGCGTCCGGCCGGCTGCGGCCCAGCATTCGGCCCCGCCGAGAAACCTCGCGGCGGTACCGATCGCCGAACCGATCTTGGTGGACGGACGGCTCGACGAGGAGGTCTGGTCCCGGGCGGAAGTGGGAGGCGCGTTCACTCAGCGCGAGAAGCCGACCGAGCCGGCCTCGGAACGCACGGAGGTGTTGGTGGCGTACACGCCCACCACGCTCTACATCGCGCTGCGCTGCTTCGACCCGCATCCCGACCAGATCGTCGCCAAGGAGATGGAATACGACGGCCGGCTGTTCCGCGACGATTCGGTGATCGTGATGCTCGACACCTTCCACGACCACAGGAACGGCTATTTCCTCGAAGTCAATCCGAACGGCGCGCAGCTCGATGCCCTCTCCTCCGACGAAGGCCGGACCCTGAACAGCGACTGGGACGGCATCTGGAGCGCCGCTTCGCGGATCACCCCCGAAGGGTGGACCTCGGAGATGGCGATCCCCTTCGCCACCCTGCGCTTCGATTCCAAGCTCGATACCTGGGGGTTCAACGTCCGCCGCCTGGTGGCGCGCTCCGGCGAGCAGTCGTATTGGATGCAGGTAGGGCGCGACGCGAGCGTCCTGCGCATGTCTCGCGCCGGTCATCTGACCGGCCTCGCCGGGCTGGAGCAGGGCTTGAATCTGCGGATCAAGCCGCACGTGGTCGGATCGAGCACCGACTTTTCGACCACCGGCGTGAACGACTCCACGGCGGAAGCCGGCGTCGACTTGAAATGGGGAATCACCCGCGGCCTGGCGCTCGATCTCACCTACAACACCGACTTCGCCGAGGCCGAGGCGGACGACCAGCAGACCAACCTCACCCGCTTCTCGCTCTTCCTCAAAGAGAAACGGGAGTTCTTCCTCGAAAACTCCGGCATCTTCGAGCTCGTTCCCCCCAGTCAGCTGGGCGGGACGCCGCCGCTCAAGCTGTTCTTCTCGCGCCGGCTCGGCATCGCCCCCAACGGCACCCCGGTGCCGATCGAATGGGGGACCCGCCTCACCGGCCGCGTCGGCGAGTGGAGCCTCGGCCTGCTCGACGTTTCGACCGAATCGCGCACGCAGGCGCAAAGCGGCGTGGTGGGGGGCTTAGGCGCCGACAACTGGGGGGTGGTGCGGGTCAAGCGCAACGTCGGCGAGCGCTCCTCGGTGGGGATGATCGTGACCAACCGAGACCACGACGGCAAGGACGACAACCAGGTCTACGGTTTCGACGTCGATTTGAACCCGGCTCCGAAGCTCAACCTGAACGCGTTCTACGCCCAGAGCCACGATCCCGGCGTGTCGGATCGCTCCGGCGGCGCCTCCGCCTTGTGGACCGGGCAGTTTTGGATCTGGTCGCTCGAAGCGATGGAGATCGGCGAGCAGTTCAATCCGGAGGCCGGTTTCGTGCTGCGCAACGGCATCCGCCGCTATGCGCCCGCTCTCACCTACAAGCCGAAACCGAAGATTGCCGGCTTCCGCAACCTGGCGTTCAACGCCCAGGCCGAGGTGATCACCGACCTCGACAACACGCTGGAGACGCTCGCCGGGACCTTCGACCTCGCCGGGTTCGTGACCGACAAGGAGGACCAGGCGACTTTCTTCGTGGACGTCAACCGCGATCGGCTGATCCTGCCGTTCGAAATCCAGCCGGGGATCGTGATTCCCCGCGGCGAGCACGACTTCGCCGACTGCGGCATCACCTACGCCACCTCGCCGACGCGGCGCAACGTCTACGCGAGCGGCACCGTCACCCAGGGTCAGTTCTACGACGGAAAGCGTCTGTCGAGCGCGCTCACGTTCGGCTTGCGCCCCAGCCGCTTCTTGCGCTCCGAGACGCGGTGGACGCGCGACGACGTCGATCTGCGCGGCGGCGCGTTCGTCGCGAACGTCTTCCGCGAGCGGCTGAGCCTGTCGGTGAACCCGACGGTCTCGACCAACGCCTTCCTTCAGTACAACGACGCGGCCGACCTCCTGTCGCTCAATCTGCGCTTCAACTGGATCTACCGACCGGGCGCCGACATCTACCTGGTCTACAACCAGAACTGGATCGCCCCGAGCCTCGGCAACCTTCGATCGCGCGAGCGCCAGCTGATCGTCAAGTTCACCTACCTTCTGGAGATCTGATCCGGTGCGCGGTCCAAGAAGGAGGTTCACCATCGGGCGCGTGCGATGAGCCGCACCCTGGTCGAGATGCCTGA
>DATMZU010000684.1:0-7122 GCA_035607435.1 Thermoanaerobaculia bacterium
GGCGCGGCCGGTCGGTCGGCAGCTCGGTCAGGAACGGCGCGCCGGCCAGATGCTCGCGCCAGAACGCGAGCTGCTTCTTGAGCACCTCGCCGCGCAGCCAATCGCGCTGCCAGAGCGCGAAATCGGCGTATTGGATCGGCAGCGGCGGCAGTTGGGCCGGCTCGCCTTTCGCGAACCCGGAATAGAAGGCGACGAACTCGCGCTGGAAGATCGACAGCGACCAGCCGTCGGCGATGATGTGATGCATCGTCGCGAGCAGCACGTTGTCCTCGGGCGCCATCTCGACCAGGGCGACGCGCAGCAGCGGCCCCCGTTCGAGGTCGAATCCGCGCGCCTGTTCGAGGCCCGCCAGGCGCCGCGCCGTGGCGAGCGCCGATTCGCGGGAGAGGAGCGAAAGATCGATCCGGGGAAGAAGCACCTCGCGGTGCCGCGCGATGACCTGAAACCCCTCGCCCGCTCCGCCTCCGCCGGGCTCGCCGCCGCCGGTCGAGAAAGTCGTGCGCAGGCTCTCGTGGCGATCGACCAGCGCCTGGAGCGTGGCGGCGAGAGCCGGCCGGTCGAGCGCCCCGGCGAGCCGTTGCGAGGCCGGCACGTTGAACAGCGCGGTGCCCGGGTCGAGCCGGTCGGCGATCCACAGCCGGCGCTGCGACAGCGACAGCGGAATGCGCTCGGCGGCCGCGGAGATCGGAGAGACCGGAGACGCCGGGAACGAAGCGGCCCCGGGCGCGGTCGCGCCGGAGCCCTCCCCGGCCGCGGCCGCTTCCTCCGCCTCCTCTTCGAGCAGCAGCTCCAGCAGGGCGAGGCGCTCGGCTTCGAGATCGGCGTCGAGATCGGTATCGAGATCGGCGGCGAGATCGGCGGGCGACCCGTCGAACCCTTCGCTCATCCTTGCCCTCCCTGTTGCTTCTTCGCCCGCTTTTCGGCGAGCAGCCTGCGGATCGCCTCGGGCGTCATCGCGGCGAGCTCGGATTGAATCTTCCGCGTGTCTCGCGGCGCCGCACCGGCCGGAGGGGCCGCATCCGGCGCCTCGGCCTCGCTCCTTCGCGGCGCGATCCGCTGCGTCTCGGATTCCGCGCTCACCCCGCGCGCCTGCAGCTCCGCGATGGTCGCGGCCAGGCGCTCGATCGTCGGCTCCTCGAACAGTGTGCGCATCGGCACCTCGAATCCGAACGTCTCGCGCAGCCGGGCGAACACCTGAGTGGCGAGGATCGAGTTGCCGCCGAGATCGAAGAAGCCGTCGCGCACCCCGACTTTTTCGATCCGCAGCACCTCGGCCCAGATCGCGGCGATCCGCTCTTCGAGCGGCCCGCGCGGCTCGACGAACGCCTGGCGCGATCCGTCGCGAATGCCGGCCGGCAGCGGCAGCGCGCGGACGTCCACCTTGCCGTGCGGCGTGAGCGGCAGCTCGGGGAGAATGGCCACCGCCGCGGGGACCATGTAATCGGGCAGCTGCGCCCGCGCCGCGGCGCGCAGGTCGTCGGCTCCAACCGATCCGTCGTCGAGCACCACGTAGGCGACCAGCCGCTTGTCGCCCGCCACGTCCTCGCGCGGCACGACGATCGCGCGCCGCACCCCGGGATGGGCGGCAAGCACCGCCTCGATCTCCGCCAGCTCGATGCGGAAGCCGCGGATCTTCACCTGATGGTCGATCCGGCCCAGATATTCGAGATCGAAACCCGAAACGCCCGGCAAGCGGCGGGCGAGGTCACCCGAGCGGTAGGCGCGTCGGCCCGGCAGGCCGGAGAAAGGATCGGGAACGAAACGCTCGGCGGTCAGCTCCGGCCGGCCGAGATAGCCGACCGCGAGCCCGGCGCCCGAGACGTACATCTCGCCGGAGACCCCGAGCGGCGAAGGCTGCCCAAACGCGTCGAGCACCTGGACGGCGAGATCGGGAATCGGCACGCCGATCAGGCTCCCCCGCTTGGCGAGAACGTCGTCGCGGGTAATCGGCCGGTAGGTGACGTGGACGCAGGTCTCGGTGATGCCGTACATGTTGACCAGCGTCGAATCGGGATGCCGCTCGAACCAGGGGGCGAGCGCCGCCAAGTCGAGCGCCTCGCCGCCGAAGATCACGTAGCGCAGGGCGAGCGCACCGGCGTCGTCTTCCGTTGCGATGACGCGTTCGGCCCAGATCAGCTGCTGGAACGCCGAGGGGGTCTGGTTGAGCACGGTGACCTTCTCGTCGCGGAGCAGGCGATAGAACGACTCGGGAGCGCGCGAGACCTCGGTCGGCACCACCACCAGCCGGCCGCCGTAGGCGAGCGCGCCCCAGATCTCCCAGACCGAGAAATCGAACGCGTAGGAGTGAAACAGCGTCCAGACGTCGTCGGGGCCGAAGCCGAACCAAACTTCCGTCGAGGACAACAGCCGCGCCACCTCGCCGTGGCGCACCGGCACCCCTTTCGGCTTGCCGGTCGAGCCCGAGGTGTAGATCACGTACGCCACGTCGCCTGCGGTAATTGGGAACGTCGGGGGCGCCGCCTCATCGGGCAGATCGGCGGGGATCTCGTCGATCAACAGACGCGCGCCCGAGTCTTCCCGCAGCAGCGTCCGGCGCTCTTCCGGATAGGTCGGATCGATCGGCACGTAGCCGGCGCCCGCTTTGAGCACGGCAAGCAGCGCCACGATCAGATCGAGCGACCGGTCGAGCGACACCGCGACCAAATCGCCCGGCAGCACGCCGTCGCGGATCAGCCGGTGCGATAAAGCGTCGGCGCGCGCGTTCAGCTCCGCGTAGGTCAATCCGGCATCGCCGCAGCGTACCGCTTCGCGCGAGCCATGCGCGGCGACCGAACGCGCGAACAGCTCGACCAGAGAGGGCGGCGCGGCATCCTCCGTCGCGATTCGGGTCGCCGCGCGGATCTGCTCGCGTTCTTCCGGGGCGAGCAGCGCGGCGGAAGCGGTGGAGCCATCCGGATCGGCCGCAAGCGCGGCGAAATAGCGCGTGAAGTAACCGGCGATCCAAGCCGCATCGCCGTCCGAGAGGCGCGCGGAATCGTATTCGAGCGCGAAGTGAATTTCCTGCCCTTCGACACCGGGGGCGAACGCCGCCTGCAACAGGAAGCTGGTTCCCTCCGCGGCCTGGAATCCGGCCACCGCGACCCCTTCGCGGGCGAGCATCTTGTGCGCGACGTGGAAGTGAACGTAGTTGAAGATCACGTCGTAGAGTGGCTGGCCGCCGTGCTCCTGCTGGAGGCGGTTGTAGGGGTAGCGGCGGAACGGCAACACCGCGCGCTCGGTCTCGAACGCCCGCTCCGACGCCCGCGCGAAGCTCTCGTCCTTCACCTCGAAGCGGATCGGCAGCGTGTTCAAGAACAGACCGCGGACGTCCTCTCCGCCCATCACCTCAGCGCGGCCGTTGAAGCCGAGGCCGATCATCACGTCGGGATTGCCTGAAAGCAGGCTCATCACCTTGAAATGCGCGCCGAGCAACACGCTCTTGAGCGGCACGCCCAAGCGGCGCGCGAGCGCACGCACGGCGGCCGAGACCTTCGTCGGCAGGTTCGGGGAGAGGTGGCGGATGCGCGGGCCGGCCGGCGCTTCGGTCTTCTCCTCCACCGGAAAACGGCGCGGCAGGCTCAGCACCGAAGCGCCGGCCAGCCGCTCGCGCCAGAACGCCTTGGCTTCGGCGGAGTCGAGGGTGCCCCGCTCGGCGGCGATGAAATCGCGGAAGACCAGCGCGAGCGGCGGCTCCGGGGCCGGGCTCTCGCCGCGCAGATAGGCGTAGTAGCGGCCGAGGATTTCGGCCAGCGTCGAATGTAGGCTCCAGCCGTCGAAGATCGCGTGATTTTCGGTGAGGGTGAACTGGAACCGCTCGGGACCGAGCCGGTGAATGAAGAAACGCAGCTGCGGCGCCTGGGTAAAGTCGAACAGCGTGCGCTTCTCCGCGCGCACCAGGGCCGCCACCTCGCGCTGCTGCTCCTCGGCGGGCAGGTGGGTGACGTCGATCACCGTGAGCGGCACGGTCGCCTGGGCGTGGACGATCTGGATCGGCTCGGAAAAGCCGGTCAGATGAAACGACGTGCGCATCACCGGATGGCGCGCCACGACGTCTGCGGTGGCCCGGGCGAACGCCTCGGCCTCGAAGGGCGCCACCAGCTGCCAGCTGTCCACGTTGTGGTACGGCGGATCTTCGGGCCGGAGCACCATGTGGAACAGCATGCCGGCCTGGAGCATGGCGAGCGGATAGGCGTCTTCGAGCGCGATGCCGGATCCCCTCGGCAGGCGCTCGCGATCCGCCGGAGCGAGCAGCGAGAACGGCTCGGAGGGCGCCTCGGGCTCCGCGGCTCCGTCGCTTTCGGGATTCGCGGCGACGGCGGCCAGCTCGGCGATCGTCTGGTACTGGAACAGCTGTTGAAGGGTGATCGGGAAGCCCCGCTGGCGCGCCCGGGCCAGCACCTGGATGCTGCGGATCGAATCGCCGCCGAGGGCGAAGAAGCCGTCGTGAATCCCCACCCGATCGAGATCGAGCACCTGCGCCCAGACCGCCGCGAGCGTCTCTTCGGCGAGGTTTCGCGGCGCGGTGTAGTCGGGCGTTTCGACCGTGCCCGCCGGCTCGGGCAGCGCCCGGCGATCGACTTTTCCCTGTGCCGTGAGCGGCAGCGCGTCGAGCGCCACGAACGCGGCGGGGACCATGTAGTCGGGTAGCCGCGACGCCAAATGCGCGCGCAGCTCGGCGGCCGACGGCGCCGCCTTGGCCACCGACGTCGTGTAGGCGACCAGACGGGGCGCCGAGCGCTCCCCTTTCGCCAGCACGATCGCCTCGCGCACTCCCGGGTGCTCCGAAAGCGCCGACTCGATCTCGCCCAGCTCGATGCGGAAACCGCGAATTTTCACCTGAGTGTCGATCCGGCCGAGGTATTCGAGATCTCCGTCGGGCAACCGCCGCGCGAGATCGCCGCTCTTGTAAAGCCGCTCGCCGCCGCGCGTGGCGACCGCGGAAGGCACGAAACGCTCGGCGGAAAGTTCCGGCCGGCCGAGATAGCCGCGCGCGAGCCCCGCGCCGCCGACCAGGATCTCGCCCGGGACGCCCACCGGCGCCGGCTGCCCCCAGGCGTCGAGCAGGAGGATCGACAGATCGGGAATCGGCACGCCGATCCGGCTCTTGGCGCCCAGGTCGGCCGAGCGGATGCGCCGGTAGGTGACGTGAACGCAGGTCTCGGTGATGCCGTACATGTTGACCAACACAGGCACGTCGTCGCCATGGCGGGCAAACCAGCCGGAGAGAGCCGCGAGATCGAGCGCCTCGCCGCCGAACACCACCGTCTTCAAGCTCAACCGCTCAGCGCCGCCGGACGTCGCGATCGAGTCCACCCGGTCGAGCTGGGCGAACGCCGACGGCGTCTGGCTGAGCACGGTCACCCGCTCGCTCGCGAGCAACGCGCGAAACTCCTCGGGCGAACGGCTGACGAGGTAGGGCACCACGACCAGCCGGCCGCCGTAGAGCAGCGCGCCCCACAGCTCCCAGACCGAGAAGTCGAAGGCGTAGGAGTGAAACAGCGTCCAGACGTCGTCGGCGCCGAAATCGAACCACCGCTCGGTCGAACCGAACAGCCGCGCGACGTTCTCATGCGTGACCACGACCCCTTTCGGCTTGCCCGTCGAGCCCGAGGTATGGATCACGTAGGCCGCATTGCCGGGCGACACCATTTCCGGCAACGGCGAGGCCGATGCCGGAGCGCCCGGAGCGCCTTCCTCTTCGATCAGCAGCCGCTCCACCCCGTCCGGCAGCGTCGCGGCGAGGTCCGCGCGGGTGATCACCCAGCGCGCGGCGGTATCGGCGAGCACGAAGGCGTTGCGGTCGGCCGGATAGGTCGGGTCGAGCGGCACGTAGGCGCCGCCCTCTTGAAGCACCGCGAGGATCGCCACCGGCAGGTCGAGCGAGCGGTCGAGGCAGAGGCCCACCCGCGACTCCGGACCGACGCCCGCCGCGCGGAGGCGCCGCGCGAGAAGGCCCGACCGCGCCGCCAGCTCGGCGTAGGAGATCGTGGTATCGCCCAAGGTAACCGCGGGAGCGTTCGGCCGCGCGGCGGCGACCTCCGCGAAGCGGCGATGGAGCAGAAAAGCGGGGGCCGGATCGATCTCCGGCAAGGGGCAGACCCGCGCCAGCTCCTCGGCGTCGAGCAGCGGAAGCTCGGAGAGGCGCAGCTCCGGGTTTGCCGCGCCGGCCGCGAGCAGGCGCGTGAAGCGGGCGACGAAGGCGCGCACCGTCGGAAGGTCGAACAGATCGGTCGCAAACTCCGCCATGCCGCCGATGCCGGAACCGGCGAGCGCGCCGTCGATCAGCGACAGGGTGAGGTCGAACTTCGCCGTGCCGTTTTTGACCGGGATCGGCTCGAAACCTCCGCCTACCGCGGCGCCACCGCCGGCCTGTAGCGCGAGCACCACCTGGGCGAGCGGCGCATGCGCCAGATCGCGCTCGGGTTTCAGCTCTTCGACCAGTTTTTCGAACGGCAGATCCTGGTGGTCGTAGGCGGCGAGCGTGCGCTGCCGCGCGCGGCGGACCAGCTCGCGAAACGTCGGATCGCCGGAGAGGTCCGCGCGCAGCACCAGGGTGTTGGCGAGAAAACCGATCAGCCCTTCCAGCTCCGGCCGGTTGCGGTTCGCGATCGGCGCGCCGAGCAGGAAATCCTCGCCGCCGGTGGTGCGGCCGATCAACGCTTGGAGCCCTGCAAGCAGGACCATGAACAGCGTCCCTCCTTCGGCGCGCGCGAGCGCCCGCAGAGCGTCGGCCAGCTCGGGCGCCAGCGCAACCGGCAGGCTCGCGCCGCGGAAGCTCTGCACCGCCGGGCGCGGCCGGTCGGCGGGCAGCTCCAGCACCTGCGGCGCACCGGCGAGCGCGCCGCGCCAGTAGGAAAGCTGGCGGTCCAGCTCGCCCCCGGCCAGATGGCCGCGCTGCCAGAGCGCGAAATCCGGATACTGGATCGGCAGCTCGGGCAATCCCGCCGCCCGGATGTCCCGGCCCGCCGCAAACGCCGCATAGAGCGCGCCCACCTCGCGCAGCAGGACGCCGATGGAGCCGCCGTCCGAGATGACGTGATGCTGGGTGGCGAGCAGCGCATCCCCGCCGCCGGAGCGCAGCAGCAGCGCGCGCAGGAGCGGGCCGCGCGCGAGGTCGAACGG
>DATMZU010000689.1:0-6782 GCA_035607435.1 Thermoanaerobaculia bacterium
TCCGGGTTTCCTTCGCGCGCTCCCGCGACGCGTAGCGCTCCCGCCAGGCTTCCCGTTTCGGCTTCGAGATCGAGCCGCGCGCCGAGGTAGTGGAGCAGCTGCATGCGGGTGACCAATCCCAGCGGCCGGCCGTCGGCCGCATCGCCCACCAGGACGAAACGCGGCTGGAGCGCAAGCATCTGGCGGCCCACCTCGTCGGCGGGGGCGTCGGCCGCCACCCAGGCGAGATCTTTCGTCATCGCGGTCTCCACCGGCCGGTGGGCCAGGCCGTGCTGGAGCGCCGCATCGAGCAGCTGGCGGGTGACGGCACCGATCGCGCGGCCTTGCCCGTCGAGCACCGGGGCGGCGTTCACCCCGCCGATCCGCAGCCGTTCTTTCGCCTGCTCGATGGTCGCTTCCGGATCGAGCGCCACGCTCGCTTCGACCATAAGATCGCGCGCCCGCGCCGCGGGGGGAAGGCTCCGTTCCAGCTCCGCGAGCAGGGTTTCTCTCGCTTCGACCAGCGTGCCGGGCAGGCGGACGGAGGCGGCGGTCGCGTGCCCTCCGCCACCGAGGCCGCCCAGAATCTGCCCGAGATCCACTCCCGCCGCATCGCCCCGGCCGACCACCAGGACGCGCTCTTCGAAGGCGAACAGGACGAACATCATCGGCAGGCCGAACAGATCGAGGCTTTTGGAGACGAGCGGCGCCAGCTCTTCGACATAGCTCGGCAGGTCGATCTCGGCCAAGCCGATGCGGTGGCCGTGGATTCGGTGGACTTCGAGCGCGCGGGCGATCTGGTGCAGCAGGTCGAGCCGCTCGGGGTCGAGCGCCGCGCTCGCGAATCGGCGGACGACCGTCAGGTCGCCCCCCTGGCGCAGCAGCCGGGCCGCGGCTTCGAGATCGCGCGGATGGGTCGTGGCGTAGGTGAGCGCCCCCGTGTCCTCGTAGATCCCGAGCAGGAGGAGCGTCGCCTCGGTCGGCGTGGGCAGAATTCCCCGCTCGGCGAACAGCTCCGCCAGAACGGTCGAGGTCGAGCCGACTTGGCTGTCCACCCGGCCGCCGGCCACTTGCAGATCCCCGTCCGTGTGATGGTCGTAGACCCAGACTTCGATCTCCGGCCGTTCCGCCAGCCACTCCCCCAGTTTGCCGATCCGGTCGCGCTGGCGCACGTCGCAGAGGATCACCCGCTCGATCGTCGCCGGATCGATCTGGCGCTGACGCAGCTCCGCGAATTCGACGAACCCGGAAGCGAGCAGGCGACGCACCGACGCCTCGCGCGAGCCGGGAAAGAAGATCTCGGCGCGAGGGTGCAGGCGCCGGGCCGCTAGGACCGAGGCCAAAGCGTCGAAATCGGCGCCGACGTGTGTCGAGAGCAGCTCCACGAGGGAGATTCTACGCGTTGCGCACGTAGGGGCGCTGCTTGCTGCGCCCCTTGGATCTCGTGGCCCTACCAACCAGGGCGCAGCAAGCAGCGCCCCTACGTGCCGGCCTCCGTCACCTTCGTCCGATTGTCGTCCGAGGTCCGATCCACCAGCTTGTTCAGCGGATCGATCCCCGCCTCGGCGGGTTTTCCGTCCACCACCAGCTCGAACGTGGCCTTCTCCTGATTCAACCGGTGCTTCGCGAGATAGAGGACGGTCTCCTGTTTCTTGCCGTCCTTCTGGGTCTCGCCGAACACCCCGAGGTCGATCGAGTCGTCGAGCGTCAACGGCGATTCGACTCCCCGGCCGTCGGCGCGCAGCTTCTTCGCCTCGACGTTCAGCTTCACCAGGTATTTGCCGTCGGGCCGCTTCGTCCAGGTGGCGGTGGTCGCCCGCATGTCGTACAGCGTGATCGTCTCGAACAGGTCGCGCAGCAGCCCTTGCTGCGCCGGGGGCGTCACCTCGCGCAGGATCTTCAAGAGATCGGGGGTGTAGGTATACGGCGGCTCCTGGTACGCCACCTGCGCGACGTAGCGCGAGAGCGCGCGATCGACCGTCTCTTCGCCGATCGCGTCTTGCAGGGCGTAGAAGACCAGGCTGCCTTTCCGGTAATGAATGTACGGTTGATTTTCCACCCGCATCAGCGGCATTTCTTCGATCAGCTCGCCGCCGCGCCCTTGGAGATACTGGTCGAGCTCATATTTCAAGAAGCGGCGCATCTTGTCCTTGCCGTACTCCTTCTGCATCACCATCAGCGCCGAGTATTGCGCCAGGCTTTCGGACAGCATCGTGCCGCCCTGGACGGCGCCGCCGATCACCTGGTGGCCCCACCACTGGTGGGCGACCTCGTGGGCTGTGACATAGAAAACGTAATCGATGTCGTCCGGATCGCGCAGGTCGGCGATGAAGCCGATGCCCTCCGAATAGGGAATGGTGTTCGGGAACGACTGCGCGAAGGTCGCGTAGCGCGGGAATTCGAGAATCCGCACCTGGTGGTGCTGATAGGGCGAGAAGTGCACGGTGAAATAGTCGAGCGACTTCTTCGCCGAATCGATCATCCGATCGACGTTGTAGGCGTGCGCCGGATCGTAATAGATCTCGATCGCGACGTTTTCTTTTCCGGGATGCCAGACGTCTTTCTTCACCGCCCAGCGCGCCGAGAGGAACGAATAGAAATTGAGGATCGGCCGGTCCATCTCGTAACGGAAATAGCGCCGGTTTCCCACTTTCCACTCGCGTTGCAGATATCCGGGCGCGAGCGCGATCTGGTCCGCGCTGGTCGAGACCGTGGCCCGGAAGCTGATCCAATCGGCGTCGCCGGATAGATAGTTGTCGCGCCGGGCGTTGGGATCTTCGAGCTTCGCCATCCGCAGGGCCGGCGGCAGGCCGTACTTTCGCCGGTCGTTGCGGTCCTGCAGCTGGCGCGATTCGTCGTAGGCCAGGACCGGAAAATACTGGCCGTTGTTGAAGAACGTTCCGTTGTAGACCAGCGACGTGTCGGAATTCTGGTTGACGAATCCCTTCTCTTCGACCGTCAACTGGAAAGAAAGCTCCATCGTGGCACCCGGCGCGAGCGGCACCGGCAGCTTGTAAATCGAATAGCCGAGCCGCTCATCGAAATGAGTCCGCCATTTCGGATCGAGCGACAGGCGGCGGACCTTCACCCGTGGATCGAGCTGGAGGTGGATCGCGTCCTCCGGCCGGTTCGATTTGTTCTTCAAGACATAGCGGCCGGCGATCTCCACCCGCCGTTCGTCGGGGAAGATGTCCACGTTCGCTTCGGCGTCGACGATCCGCGGGGCGACCCTGCCTTTATATTTCCGGTACTGCTTTTCGTAATCCGCCTGGCGATGCTCCTGCTCGTCGGTCGGCACGTACGCGTTCAGCACGTTGGTGTTCCAGAAGATCCACGCGCCGATCCCCACCCAGGCCACAAGCCCCGCGGCGGCGAGCACGCGCCAGGGGCCGCGAAACCGCGCTTTCGCTTCGCGAGCGCGGAGCCGCCAGACGCTCTCGCTCCCCCGCACCCAGAACAGAACGGCGCCCACCAGCAGCAGCAGAGCAAAGCAGGCCCAGTAGAGATTGAACCAGGCGAAGCCTTGAAGGTAATGGCCGTAGCCGTTCATGTCCGAATAGGTCATCGACGGCACGTCGGCGAAGCGATAGAGCCGGTGATCGAAGTTCATCGCGCCGAGCACCGTCTGGCTGATCAGGAACAGGATCATCGCCAGGTAGCCGACGAACTTCTGATTGCACATCACCTGGAAGAACACCGCGAGCACCGCGGCGAGCAGAAAGCGCACCCCCTCGATCGCCAGTCCCTTGGCGTACAGGCCCGGCTCGACGTGGGTGTACCCTTGCGAAAGTTGAATCCCCATCGCGGTCAAACCGCCGACCGTGAGAAAGGTGAGGATCACGATCCAGAGCGCGCCGATTTTCGAAAGCAGCGGCACCCAGCTCGGCACCGGCAGCGCGTCGGTCACTTCCGCCACTTTGAGCGCGCGCTCGCGCCAGACCAGGTCGCCCGCGTAGAGCGTGACGATGATGACCAGCAGGAAGGTGAAGCTCCCCTGGATGTTGTCCAGCATGAGAGCTGTGACCGGATAGACCTTGGTGCCGAAGCGTTCGAAACGCACCACGGAGCTGCCGGTCAGGTTGAACATGCCGAACGCGATCATGACCACGAACGGAATGCTTTTCCACACCCCGACCGTCTCGCGGCGAAGCGCATGGAAGAACAGCGAACGGTTCCGGCCGGAAGAAAAATCTCGCGTCGCGTGCGGCACCGCGAGGGTCGGGGCTCCCACCTCCACAAGATCCGGCTCTTCCACCGCGACTTTCTTGCGCCGACGAAACAGCCGCCCCAGCGCACCATAAGTCGGCGCTCCCGCCGTGGTCCGGAAGGTGGCGAAGCTCAGCGAGAGCACGCCCAATCCGACCCCGGTCCAGATCAGGCGATTCCAGAGCAGCAGGCCGGAGAGCGGCGGCAACAGGGTGTTCTTGTCGGCGACCGTCCAGTAGCGGGTCGCCACGTCGATCGCCGTGGCGCCGAACGGATCGAGCAACGCGCCGAGCGTCTGGTGCTCGACGTCGTTGAGCATCAAACTCGAGACGAAGAAGCCGGCGAAAAACACGACCACGCCGACGTAGGTGACCAGCCAGCTGCGCGAGGCGGAGGCGAGGGCGAAGAACAGCGCGCCGGTGAGCAGCAGGTTGGGGATCACCAGGACCGCGAGCGCGAAAAGATAGGGCCCTGCGAGCGTCGGCCCGATCCGCTCCGCTTCGAGCCAGGGCATGAAGCTGCCGATCAGAATGCCGAGCGAACAGACCACCATCACGCCGGTCGATGCAACAAGCGATCCGGCGAAGCGCCCGCCGAGGTAGTCAACCTTGCGCATCGGTTTGGAAAAGAACAGCTCGTGCGTGCCGCGCTCGAAATCGCGCATCGCGGCCCCCGCGACGAATGCGGTGGTGACGAAAACCCCGATGATGCTCATCACCGAGAGCAACTGAAGGATGACGAACGGGGCGTTCCGCTGCACGTTGCCGATGCCTCCTCCGATAGTGACCGAATCGGAAGTTACGGCCCCGAACGTCATGGTGGCGAAGAACAGCCCGGTGCCCCAGAACAAGGGCGAGGCGAGCGTCTGTTTCAGCTCGAAGCGAAAGATTTCGCGGAAGTTTTTGGACATGATCGTCTCGAGGAGGCGTCAGGCCGCGAGCGCCGGCTGGGTCTCGCCTTCGGCTCGGCGCAGGGCATGGAAGTAGACGTCTTCGAGATCGGGCGCCACGCCTTCGAAACCCTCCCCCGGGTCGCTCTCGCTCCAGACGTGGATCACCGTCCGGCCGGCCGACAGGCGCCGCGACAACACCTCGTGCTCCGCTTCGTAGCGCGCCAGCTCCGCCTTCGTCACGGTCTTTTGCCAGATCTGCCCCACCAGCTCCGCGATCACCTGGCGCGGCTCACCGGAGACCCGCAGCTCGCCGCCGGCCAGGACCGCCATGCGCGGGCAAAGGTCGGTGACGTCTTCGACGATGTGGGTCGAAAGGATGACCACGACGTTCTCGCCGATCTCGGCGAGCAGGTTCAAGAATCGGTTGCGCTCCTCCGGATCGAGCCCAGCGGTCGGCTCGTCCACGATCACCAGCTTCGGCTCGCCGAGCAAAGCCTGGGCGATCCCGAACCGCTGGCGCATGCCGCCCGAATACGTGCCGAGCTTTCGATCCTTGACCGCCCAGAGGTTGGTCCGTTCGAGCAGGGCTTTGACCACCGCGCGCCGCTCGCGCCCGTTCGCAAGACCCTTGAGCACCGCGAAGTGGTCGAGCATCGCCTCGGCGCTCACTTTCGGGTAGACCCCGAAATCCTGCGGCAGATAGCCGAGCACCTGGCGCAGCGCCTGTTTGTCGCGCAGCACGTCGATCCCGTCGAACCGGATCGAGCCGGAGTCGGGCTCCTGGAGCGTCGCGATGGTGCGCATCAAGGTGGACTTGCCGGCGCCGTTCGGCCCCAGCAGACCGAACATGCCGGCCGGAACTTCGAGCGAAACTTGCGACAGGGCGCGCACGCCGTTGCCGTAGGTCTTCGACAGATCGCGGATCGAAAGCATCTGGAACCCTCCTCGGCCGGACAAACGGCCCTGGATCGCTGTTACGCAATCGGCACCCGGGTTGTTTCTCCCGCGCGGCATCGGTAGGGGCGGCCCCTACAAAGACCGGAAGATCTGCGCGATGATGGCGCCACGATTTCATCCCAGGAGGACCGGCCATGTCCACGCCCATCTCCCGCCGCCGCTTCGCCGCCCTGCTGGGGTTAGGGGCCGCTTCCGCCGCGCTCCGTCCCTCGCTCGTCCTCGCCAAGCCCCCCTCGCTACCCGCAACACCGGCTCCCCCGAAAACCGCGGCCGACGGAATCGTCCGCCTCAGCTCGAACGAAAATCCCTACGGCCCCTCCCCCGCCGCGCTCGACGCGATGCGCGAATCGCTGGGCGTCGCCTGGCGCTATCCCGACGAGCGGGTCGATCAGCTCGCCGCCACCCTCGCGAAGCTCCACGGAGTAGCGCCCGAGCAGATCCTCTTCGGCTCCGGTTCAAGCGAGATCCTGCGCGCCGCAGGATCCGCCACCCTCGCCCCCGACCGGCCGCTCGTCCTCGCCGATCCGACCTTCGAAGCGATCCGCCGCTCCGCGAAGGTGCGCGGCGCGGAGATCGTCCCCGTGCCGCTCACCGCGGATTTCCGCCACGACCTGCCGAAAATGCTCGCCGCCCGCGAGCGCGCCGGGCTGATCTACCTCTGCAATCCGAACAACCCGACCGGCAGCATCACGCCCGACAAGGAGGTGCAAGCCTTCCTCGCCCGCGTGCCCAAAGAGACCACGGTGCA
>DATMZU010000693.1:0-4881 GCA_035607435.1 Thermoanaerobaculia bacterium
ATCATCGAGTCGGAGCACACGATCATCCTCGGCTGGTCGCAGCAGATTTTCCCGATCCTCTCCGAGCTGCTGCTCGCGAACGAAAGCCGCAAGGACGCCTGCGTCGTGGTGATGGGTGAAAACGACAAGGCGGAGATGGAAGACGAGATCGCCGAACGGATCGGACCCACCGGTAGAACCCGGATCGTCTGCCGCTCGGGCAGCCCGATCGATCTCGCGGATCTGAAGATCGTAAGCCTCCAGACCTCGCGCTCGATCGTCGTCCTGTCGCCCGAAGGGGACGACCCGGACGCGAGCGTGATCAAGACCCTGCTCGCGATCACCAATGCGCCTGACCGCCGGCCGGAGCCGTACCACGTGGTGGCCGAGATCCGCAATCCGAAAAACGTCGAAGTCGCCCGCATGGTCGGCAAGGACGAGGTGGAGCTGCTGCTGGTCGGCGATCTGATCTCGCGCATCATCGCCCAGACCTGCCGCCAGTCGGGCCTGTCGATCATCTACACCGAGCTGTTCGATTTCGGCGGCGACGAGATCTATTTCCGCGAAGAGCCGTCGCTGGTCGGCAAGACCTACGCCGAGGCGCTGATCGCCTACGATGATTCCGCGCTGATGGGGATCGCGCCGGTCTCCGGCCGGCCGCGCCTGAACCCGCCGATGGACCAGCGAATCGCGGCGGGCGAACGGCTAATCCTGGTCGCTCAGGACGACGACTCGATCCACCTTTCGACCAAGGCCTTCCCGGTGAAGGAAGAGGCGATCCAGAACGGCGTCACCGTGCCCCAGATTCCGGAACGGACGCTGATCCTGGGCTGGAACTGGCGGGCCACGAAGATCCTCTCCGAGCTGGCCCAGTACGTCGCCCCCGGCTCGCACGCGGTCGTGGTCTCCGAAGTCTCCGAAACGGCCGATCTGGTCGCGTCGCTCGGCGACCCGCCGAACATGAAAATCGAGCTGATCGAAGGCGACACTTCGGATCGCCGCCTGCTCGACGGCCTCGGCCTCGAAACCTTCGACCACATCATCGTCCTCTCCTACGCCGATCACCTGGAAGAGCAACGGGCGGACGCGAAAACCCTGGTCACCCTCCTCCACCTGCGCGAAATCAGCGAGATCAAAAAGCGCGCCTTCTCGATCGTCAGCGAGATGCTCGACGTTAGAAACCGCGCCCTCGCCGAAGTCACGAAGGCGGACGACTTCATCGTCAGCGACCGCCTGATCAGCTTGATGCTCGCGCAGATCTCGGAAAACAAGCAGCTCGCCGCCGTGTTCGACGACCTTCTCGATCCCGAGGGCAGCGAGATCTACCTCAAACCCGCCGCGGCCTACGTCCGCCCCGGCACCCCGGTCGATTTCTACACCGTCGTCGAAGCCGCCCGCCGCCGCGGCGAATCGGCGATCGGCTACCGCATCGCGGCCGACTTGAAGAACGCCGAAGCCGCCTACGGCATCAAGCTGAACCCGAAAAAGTCAGAGACTCTGTCGTTCACGGCCGAGGATCGGATCGTGGTGCTGGCGGAAGATTAGGCGCCGGAACAGCTCCCACAGCACTCCCGTAGAGCGGCTCTACGTCGTGGATAGCGGCTTTACGCCGTGGAAAGCGGCTATCGCCCACCGATAGCCGCTTTCTGCGAGGCGATCAGCGCGATCTACGCTGGATAGCCGCTATCGGAGACGGAGAGTCGCTATCCACGCCAGATAGCGGCTATACGTCGGCGAGATCAGCGCTATCAGCGCCGGGAAGCGGCTATCCATGAGCGATAGCCGCTATACGAGGCCGAGAATCGCCATCCACAGCGTGAAAAGCATGTGCCCCCCGGATAGCGGCGGTCGGAGAGTTGTCGCGAAGCGCAGGGCGCGATGGCGAAATTCAGCGCTTGATGGGGGGCAAGCAGGGAGCGAAGTTCGATGTGAGGATCAGTCGCTCGGTTTCCAGCGCCAGTCCCGTGGTTCCCACGTGCCGCACTCCGGCGACGCGAGAGCCGGATCCAAAAACGCTGAGACTGCCTCCATCACCTGGACGAGAGTAGTCCAGCGGAGATCATTCTCTGCGGCCATCTTTGAGTAGGGTTCTGCCCAGAATGCAGGAGGGGATGGAACCGAGGCCGGCAAAGAATGAGTACCACGGAATTCGAAAGTCCTCTCGAGTGCCAGGCGAAGCTTCACCCCCTGGATCGCGCCGGTCGTAGCGAGCAAGGCAATGTCGGGAAGATCTCTCACCCGAGAATTGGGCCGCCTCCTCGGCATGGTAAGGGCATGCAGTTTCTCGGCGACGTGGGAAACCACCGGGTACAAGCGGAGCGTCGGAGGAGCGATACCGGCAAAGCCGAGGAGGTCGTCGGCCACCGCCAGATCAGGTTCGCCGACGAGAGGATCCCCGAAAGCTACATCTACCCCGAACGGTCGGCCATAACGGGCTCCCGCCAGTCGGCATTCGGCGCGATAGCGGAAGCCGTCGTACTTCAACCCATCGTTTCGGATGTCGGGATGCTCCGAATCCGGGTGTACCTCGAAGAACATGGAATCGCCCAGGTCGAGGCGACCGGCAGCCTGAAGTCGATCGAGGATCTCGTCGGAGGAGCCCATCATGCGCAAATCTACGTCCTTCGTGGTTCGAGCACGATCGAGCCGCATTTCGAGCACGAGTCCGCCCTTGAGCGTCATCGCATCGCCAACCACCAAGGAAATCCGGGCGAGAAACCGATCGAAGACGAGCAGTTGGCGGCGGCGCGCGAAATCAACGCCATGTATCGAGGAGGATCTGAGCCGCTGTTCGAGTGCCTGCTTGAAGGCGAGGGGTGTTGGGTAGCGATGAATCAAGGAGTGCCTTCTGACGCCCGATCGAGTGCGGTATTGAGTTCCACGGAATCCCTCTCCGAGATCAGCCCGCGTCGTCGAGCCTGAACCACTCCCTGGCGTACGAGGTCGGGAAAAGCGTTCGCTTCGATGCAATCGTGTAGCGTTCTTCGCGGCGACGTGACCGGCACGGCCGAGAACTGCGATCGATCGGCATCACGGAGGTCGGCGTAATGCAGAACTAGGCCCTGGGGTACACGCAGCCGCCTGTGCCGCCAGCTCGCCGGAATCGTCATGTGAACGATGGAGGGCAGGGCATCGGAGAGGTCATATAGCGCAAGCGCCGTCTCATGAGAAAAGACTCCCGCCTGCTCGGACCAGAGCCAGAGCCAGATCAGCTCCTCCTGCTCACCGGCCGGGAAGTGAATGAGGCGATAAATTCCCCGCATTACCCTCGCGACCTTCCCGTTGCCGAGGTATTTTTGGAGTAGCTGGGGAGAGTAGCCCGCTTCAGCCGCTTGACCGGTCGTGAAATAGCCACTTTGGGCCTGCGCGACACCGAAGAGCGCACCCCAGTCGGGAGTGTTTCTTTCAGAGGAGGCGGGGGCCGTCGCCGTTCCCATCATGCACGAACATTAACTCAGGGTTTAGTTTTGTGCAACGGCGACAACTTCTGAGTGGCGTCGCGAGATTCGCTCGGATGCGATCTCCCTTGCAGTGTCTTGGAGTGCGGCGACGTGTCGCCGCTTTACTCAGCGCCGACGTGTCGGCGCGCGGCTCCTTGGAGTAACCCTTCGGCGGAGAGCCAAGTGACGCGCGAGGAGGGAGGATCGGCCCTACGGCGGCTGACCTGCCTTTAGGCAAGGCGCGCCGACGCGTCGGCGCTTGGGAAAGCGGCGACACGTCGCCGCACTCCAAATTTAGGCTGTCAGGCGCTCGATTAACTCGCGATGCTCCGAATACTCGGCGACCAGCGTTCCCCGCTCCCCCAGCTCGAAATCGGCGTAGTCGAAACCCGGAGCGACGGTGCAACTGACCAGCGCGTAGGAATCCGGCTCCAGCACTTCCGCTCCGAACCAGCAACCGGCCGAGACGGCGGCCTGGAATGTCTCTCCCTCGGAGATCGCCGGGCCTAGGCGGATCGTTCGGTACCCGCCCTCGGGTTCGAGGACGTGGATTGTGATCGGGCTTCCTTCGTGGAAGTGCCAGAGCTCGTCGGCGTGGAGGCGGTGGAGGTGGGAGGGGTGGCCGCTTTTCAACAGGAAGTAGATGGCGGTCGAAAACAGCCGGTCGCCGCCGAAGCGGGCGGGCAGGTGGTCGGCCCGTACGCTTTCGGCGGCGCGGTAGGTTTCGGCGAAGAAGCCCCCTTCCGGATGGGGGACGAGGCCGAGCGAGGCGACCAGCTCGGCCACTCGCTCAGGGGTTTGGGTCATACGCCTTTGGCCGCTTTGACCGCCGCGGTGAGGGCGGGGAGGACTTCGTGGACGTCGGCGACGATGCCGTAGTTGGCGACCGCGAAGATCGGGGCTCCGGGGTCTTTGTTGATCGCGACGACGCAGGTCGAGGCTTTCATGCCGACCAGGTGCTGGATCGCTCCGGAGATGCCGAGGGCGACGTAGAGCTTCGGCGCCACGGTTTGACCCGAGGAGCCGATCTGGCGGTCTCTAGGCAGCCAGCCGCTGTCGATCACCGGACGGCTCGCGCCGATCTCGGCTCCCAGGGCTTTGGCCAGATCTTCGACCGGGCCGAGCTTGTCGGCGCCGCCGATGCCGCGGCCGACCGCGACGATGACTTCGGATTTGGTGAGGTCGATCTGATCGCCGCCCACCTCTTCGATCCCGAGGATTTCGCGCTCGGGCTTAATCTGCGACAGATCGGCGAGCGGCTGGATCGGCGCCGCGGCGGAGCCGGTCGCGACCGAATCGGACGAGAACGCGCCGGACTGGATCGAGACGATTACCGTGCCTTCGCCGCGGACCTTCACCTTCGCTTGGAGCTTGCCGCCGAGGATCGGCCGCGCGAACAGCAGCGCACCGATGTCGGAGCCGTCCGAGGTAAATCCGGTGATTTGCGGCAGCAGCCCCGCGC
>DATMZU010000709.1:0-7627 GCA_035607435.1 Thermoanaerobaculia bacterium
CGCGCGGCACCTTCTACAGCACCGACCTCGGCTCGACCTGGAAACGCACGGGCAAAGGTGTCGCGGCCTCGCGAATCAGGTCGCTCGCGTCGGCGGGGGTCGGCGAAAGGATCTTGGTCGCCGGGCTCGAAAACTGCACCGGGGGGATCGCCCGAACCAGCGACGGCGGCAATACCTGGCAGCTGATCGATACCCGCGTTCGGGGCCAAAACTACGGCTACCCGAGCGACGTCCAAGTCGTCGCCTCCGCCCCGTCGCTCCCCGGCCGGGTGTACGCCGTCTCGGGGGATTCCGTGTTGCGCAGCGACAACGGCGGCGCCTCCTGGGAGCACTTTCATTTCGCGGACGGAATCAGCGGCGGCGCCTCGCTCGCGATCGCGGTGCATCCGACCGATCCCGACCTGATCTTCATCGCCGGGGGGCACGGCCTTTCTCGTAGCGCAGACGGCGGCCGCACCTGGAGCGGCGGACTGAGCGAGTACCCGTTCAACAATATGACCACCGTGGCGTTCGAACCCGGCCATCCCGATCGAATGCTGTCCGCCTCGTCGGCCGGCGGGTTGTTTCGAAGCACCGACACCGGCGCCCATTGGCAGCTCATTCCCGGAACCGAAACGAGGTTCTTCCAGGAGCTGGCGTTCGATCCGCGGCATCCGAACGTGGTGCTGGGGCGCACCACCTTTGAAAATTCCCGCATCTTGCGCAGCACCGATGGGGGTACTACCTGGGACTTGAGCGACGACTCCGTCATGGAAGGGTTTCTTACCAGCCTGGCGTACTCGCCGGACGGAACGGCGGCGGTCGCCGGAGGGGACGAAGGCGTCTATCTGAGCCGGGACGGCGGGCAAACCTGGATCCCGGTCGAAGGCGCACCCACCGACGTCAGCGCCATCCTGCCGCAAGCGAACGGGACGTTGCGGATAGGGACGTTGAGCCAGGGCGTGGCTTCGAGCCCAAGCATCCTGTCGCCCTGACGAAAAACCCGGCCGATCGGCATCCCAACAGGAGCCGATCGACCGGGCCGCGAGAAACGCCGCCCAAGGGGGGCTCAGTTCGGCATCAGCACCGCGTCGACGACGTGGATCACGCCATTGCTCTGGAAGACGTCGGCGACCGTGACGGTCGCGGAGTTGCCCTTCTCGTCCCAGATCTTGACCGCTTTGCCGTCGAGCTTTGCGGTCAGCTTGCCGCCGGCCACCGTATCGAGCGTCGCCTTGCCGCCGCCCGCCTTGATCTTCGCCACCAGCGAGGCGGCATCCCATTTGCCCGCGACGACGTGGTAGGTGAGGATTTTCACCAGAGTCGCCTTGTTCTCCGGCTTGAGGAGGGTTTCGACCGTGCCCGCCGGCAGAGCGGCGAACGCGGCGTTGGTGGGCGCGAAGACCGTGAACGGCCCCGGTCCCTTGAGCGTCTCGACCAGACCGGCGGCCTTGACCGCGGCGACCAGGGTCGTATGGTCCTTCGAGTTGACGGCGTTGTCGATGATGTCCTTGGTCGGATACATCTCCGCGCCGCCGACCATTTTGGTGCCCATCTCATGATCAGGGTTCGGAGCCGCGATGACGGTCGAAGCGACCAGGGCGGCGGCCAAACCCATCCAGGTTTTCAGATTCTTGGAACGCATGTGCAATTTCCTCTCAGTTGGCATTCGATCTCAGGAGCGCTCATTTGCAGGCTTTTTTGCGCCTGCAAGCCTTCCTACGTGGACATGAGCGTTCCGGATGAACGGCATCGAAGCCGAGAGGAAAGGGCGGGGCGAGGGGCGGGCACGGCCCGCCGCGCCTCAGGCCGACGCGATCGCCCAGAGGAACAGGACGATTCCCGCCGCGACCAGGAAGCCGCCGGGGAACATGAACACGATGAAGGCGAGCGGGTGGGCCGATCCGAGGGTGGCCGCCTGGATCGCGAGCCCGGGGGCGATCAGCAGCGCCGCCCGGCGCAGGCGCTTGTCGATCGGCCGATCGATCGGCCGGGGGGTGATGCCGGCGTCCAAGGTCGTCATGGCTTGGGCTCCTTCCACAGGGCGTGCTGGGCCATGTTCGCCACGTCGTGGATGTCGCTGTGGCATTCGATGCAGGAGGTCTTTTCCGTCGCGAGGTCTTCGAGCTGGCCGTCGTGCCCTTCGCTTTCGACGTAGCCGCGCGACCCGGCATGGCAGTGCAGGCACTCGCGGTTCTGGAACGGCTCGTAGAGTTCGATCTTCGCGGGCATCGTGCCGATGTAGTTGATGTACAGGTGGCGCAGGCCGCGGATCTTCGACTTGAAGCCGCCGAACATCGCGTAGTTCGTATGGCAGGTGTAGCACGCCTGGTCGCGCGGGATCCGCCGGTTTTGGAAATGCGCCGCCGGCACGAAGTCGGCGCTGTCGATTCGCAGGCTCTTGCCGTACGGCTCCATCACGTGGCACGAAAGGCAGAACTCGGTCGATTTCGACCGGTCGAGGTGCGCTTCGAGCGCGAAGACGGTGCCCAGCACGGGCAGCAGGAAAAACGCCAGGAACGCCAGAACCTTGCCGCCTCGAACGGAGGTGAGGTTCGGACGAACGGCCACGACGGCGATCAGTGCGATCGCGAAGACGATCAGCGAGACGACGGCCAGAGCCATTCCTGACATGCCTCGATTCCCTCCCGTTTCGAACGAAGCGTCACTTGGCTTTCTGAGCTACGAGCCAATCCAGAACCGCCTGGATCTCTTCGTCGGTTCCTTTGAATTCCTTCGCATGTTTCTTGTTCTTTTCTCCGCCCGGCTCCAGCTTGCGCAGAAATTTGATCAGTTGCGGCGAATCCGCCGCTTTTACTTTGCCGGTGAGATCGGGCGCCTTCATCTTGTCGCTGGTCTGAGTGATTCCGGCCGCCGCGATGGAATGACAAAGGTTGCATTTCTGGGCGAGGAAAATCGCCTTGCCGTCCGGCGCCGCTCCGGCCGACGAAACGAACGTGACGGCGAGGCTCAAAGTCAAAGCCGTAAGAAGTCGTCGATTTCGCATTGAGGTCTTCTCCTTTAGGAACGCCCGGAGTGTAACGCCGCAGCGCGCGGGTAGGGGGCAGGAGAGGCGGGTTGTCCAAGAAATCTACCCCACGACGCGCGGGTACCCATTCTGTCCCCACCCATTAAGGTAGGAGAGAGGCCACCTCGCCAGAGTGCGACTTTCTCCGCCGGATCTGAAGAATCAGCCTCGTCGTTTCTTTCTCCGATTTGGCTTCACCAGAGAGAGCCGGGCCTTCGCCCGGTCGGAGGGGCTCCGTATGCATCTCAGACTTCGAGTCGCGTTCATCACCCTGGTCTCCGCCCTATGGCTCGGCGGCGCCGCCGGAGCTCTCGGCTTCGACTTGATCCCGGGACACTCCCCCGAGACTCCGGGGCCGGCGGCCGCCCCGGCAAGCTCGGGTTCCTCCGGCTACGCCGGCAGCGAAGCGTGCATCGGCTGCCACGGCGATCAGGCCGATCACCTGGCCAACACCCCGCACGGCCGCGCGGGATTCGGCAAGCTCTCCTCGCTCGGCTGCGAGACCTGCCACGGGCCGGGCAACGCCCACGCCGAAACGCCGGACGATCCCGCCCTCTACCCCAGGCTCGAAAACCTTTCCGCCGCCAAGGCTTCGGCCGTCTGCCAAGGCTGCCACTCGGGCGGCAAACAGTTCTTCTGGCACAACGGCCGCCACGAGGCGCGCGGCCTGTCGTGCATCTCCTGCCACAGCGTCCACTCTCCAAAGTCGGAGCATGCCCAGCTCAAGCAGGAGTCGGTGACCGAGCAGTGCTTCTCCTGCCACAAGGACGTGCGCGCCGACACCTGGAAGACCTCGCACCATCCGATCCGCGAAGGAAAGATCTCCTGCGTCGATTGCCACAACCCGCACGGCACCCAGACCCCGAAGATGATCGAAGCGGCCTCGGTCAACGAGCAATGCTACAGCTGCCACACCGAAAAGCGCGGCCCGTTCCTTTGGGAGCATCCGCCGGTCCGCGAGAACTGCCTGAACTGTCATTCGCCGCACGGATCGAACCACTTGAAGCTGCAGAAGACCTCGGTTCCGTTCCTCTGCCAGCAGTGCCACGCCAACACCCGGCACCCCGGCACGCTCTACGACGCCACCACCTTGGGCGACGGCGCGCGGGCGAGCAACCGGATCTTCAACCGTGCCTGTCTCGACTGCCACGCCTCGATCCATGGCAGCAACCACCCGTCGAGCCCGTACCTCGGCCATTGACCCGCATAGAACCCGGAGCGAGAAGATGAGAACCCTACGAACGATCTCCCTTCCGATCCTGCCGCTGGTGCTGTTGCTGGCACCGCTCGGCCCCCTCTTTGCCGCCGACCCTGCCGACGTCGGGAGCGAAGCCTCGGGCCAAGGACCGCTCACCTTTCACCTCGATCCCGTGGCGATCGAGTGGCTTTCTCTCGACCAGGACACGAATTCCTCGAAGTTCCAAGAGTACCGGGACCTCGACAACGGATTCCGCATCCCGCTGCTCAAGCTCTGGGGCGCGAGCGCCGACGGCAATCGGACGCTCGATTTTTCCGCCCAGAACGTCTGGCGCGACGACGCGCGGCTCAACCTCGACTACGCGAAGGCCGGCAAGTACGGCGTGAGCCTGTCGTACGACAAGATCCCCCACCGCTTCGGCAACGACGCGAGCTTCCTCTGGAATCGCACGGCCGCCGGACGGTTCGAAATCGACGACGCGGTGCAGCGCGCGAACCAGGCCGCGATCACCGCGCAGTTCGCGGCGAACAAGGCGGTGGTCGCGTTCCCCTTCTTGAACAACCTGATCTCGCCGCAGATCGCCTCGGCCCAAAAGATCGACATCTCGCTCGAACGGGAACGAACCCGTCTCGACCTCGACTTCGGCACGCTCAAGGGCCTGTCGTGGGACGTCTCGCTGTTCAAAGAGAAGCGGACCGGCCTGCGCCCCTATGGCGCCTCGTTCGGTTTCAGCAACGCGACCGAGATCGTCGAGCCGATCGACTACGACACCTCGGAGGTGACGGCACGCGGCGAATGGGCGGGCAAGAACGGCGGCCTGGTGTTCGGCTTCCGCTCCTCGCGGTTTGAGAACTCGATCAAGAGCGTCACCTGGGACAACCCGTTCCGCGCCACCGACGCGACCGATCCGGGCGCCTATTCCGCCCCGGGAAGCGGCTCGATCAACGGCCCGGCCACGGGGCGCAACGCGCTCGCGCCGGACAACAAGGCGGGCAGCTTCTTCCTCGACGGCCGCTGGCGCTTCACCTCCGGATGGTGGGCTAACGCGAGCGCCAGCAGGACCCACATGCTGCAGGACGAGGCGCTGCTCGCCTACACCACGAACACGGCGATCAACACCCGCGGCGGGGCGCCGTTCGACGCCTCCCTGCGGTCCAACCTGCCGCAGCAGACGGCGGACCGGACGGCCGACGTCGTCAACTTCTCGGCCAACGCGGGCGGCAAGTTCGCCCATAACCTGGGGCTCACGTTCCGGCTTCGCTCGTACGAATACAAGGACGACAGCGACCGGATCACGATCCCCGGCTACGCCCGATTCGACGCGGCGTGGATTCCCACCGCCCGGATCACCGTGCCGCCGCAGTTCACCCGCACCGACTTCGGCAGCGAGCTGTCCTGGGAGGTCGTCCCCTCGACCAGCCTCGGCCTGTCGTGGAACCGCCAGAGTTGGGACCGGAAACGGCGCGAAGTGGAAAAGACCGACGAAGACGTGTTCAAGCTGACCGCCGACTCGCGGGCCTGGAAGAACGTCACGCTGCGCGCGGCGCTCGAACGCGGTGACAAGTCGATCGGCCACTACGACGTCGAGGCCGCGGAGGACAGCTTCGTCATCTCGGCCGGAGCCACCAACCTGCCCGACCTCCGCAAGTACGACGAAGCGGCCCGCACCTACGACTCGTGGCGCCTCGGCGCCGACTTCGTGGTGGGAGACGCCTGGACCTTTACCCTCGCGACCACCGGCCGCAAGGACGACTACGACAAGAGCCTGTTCGGGCTGATCTCGGACGACACGCAGCACGTCGATTTCGAGCTCGCGTACACCCCGGGTCCCAAGCAGGACGTCTACCTGTTCGGCGATCGCTCGAACCGCAAGACCTTCCAGAAATCGCGCCAGTCCGGCGCGCTCCCCTCGACCAGCCCGCTCGACGACTGGCAGGTCAAGTTCGACGAGATCAACGACATCTGGGGCCTCGGCTGGAACCGCAAATACTCCGAACGGCTGAAGAGCACGGTCGAAGGGCGCTGGTCGAAATCGGACGGCAAGGCCGACATCTTCAGCCCGCCGGGCGGCACGCCGAACACCGCGATCGGCTTCGACAACTACGAGGACATCGAGCTGTTCTCGGTCTCGGGCAAGCTCGACTTCACCCTGAACCCCCACGTCGGCTTCGGCTTCTGGTACCTCTACGAGGACTACACGATCGACAGCTTCATCCGCCAGGGCCTGCGGAACTACCTGCCGGGCACGCTGCTCTTGAATGCCGACAACGGCGACTACACGGCGAACCTGTTCGCGGGATACGTCCGTCTGAGTCTGTAGCTCTCACCCTTCGGTTCGTACCCACCGGGGCGGAGCGATCCGCCCCGGTTTTTTTGTTGGGTACGCGGAGAGTGCGGGCGGGACGCCCGCGCACCCAGGGAACGCAGCCCCGGGGCGGCGGGTATAATGACGATGTAATCGGCTGCCGCCGATCTGGAGGCCCGAACATGCCAAGCTCCTCGACCGTGACGTTTCAGCAGGCTTTGGAAATCGTCGAAGGATTGCCGGACGACCAGCAGGGAGAGCTGATCGAGATCGTCCGCCATCGACAAAGGGAACATCGCCGCGAGGCTCTGGCCAGCAGCATCGAGCAGGCCAAAGCAGAACTCGCCCGAGGCGAGGTCCGGCGCGGCTCCGTCGAGGATTTGATGGCCGAGATCGCCGAGAACGACGAGTGAGGGAACTGATCTGGAGCAACACTTTTCGCCGCGCCTTGCGGCGTACGCTCAAACGCCAGCCCCACGCAATCGGCGACATTCAATCAACCCTGCGACTCTTGCAGGAAAACCTCTTCGCCCCCCAGCTCGCCACCCACAAACTCAAAGGTAAACTGGCCGGCACTTGGGCCTGTAGCGCCGGTTTTGATCTTCGCATTCTGTTCGAGCTCGTTCCCAACCCGGAGCGCGCCGAGGAAGATCTGTTCCTCATTGAGATCGGAACTCACGACGAGGTGTATTGAGACCGACTCTTACCCGACCCGGAACACCTTCATAACCTCGTCGCCCAGGTGGTTGATCACCTTGACGGCAATGCGCCCGGAGTTCGGCTTGCCGAACGGGCGGGAGGTGTCGCTGTGGAGGGTCGCCCAGGCCTCTTCGTCGATCTCGGCTTTGAGGGTCGTCTTGAGCGCCTTGTAGGGGTCGTTGGCGCCCAGGAAGTAAGCGTGGCGGACGAAGAAGCTCTCTTCGTTGTAGTCGGTGTCGATGAACCAGCAGGCGATCCCTTCGGCGCCGTCGCTTCGCACTTCTCCGGTGTTCGGATGGAAGACGTCCACACCATTGATCTTGACCTGGACCTGGCCGTCAGCGCTCGGCAGAACGTCGATGTCAGGCTCGCCGAAGATGACGAAGAGGTTGCCTTTGCCGGTGTTCTTGAGGTCCTC
>DATMZU010000710.1:0-5206 GCA_035607435.1 Thermoanaerobaculia bacterium
GCCTCGGCGTCTTCGAGCTCGAAGCTCACGCCCAGGGGAAGGGAAAGCTCGGGCTCGCCCCGCGAGTCGGTCTGAATTCCGATGTCGAGCAGGCGGCAGGTGATCCGGGCGAAGGAGTAGATGTCGGAACGGCCGTCGGTCGTGCCTTGGGCGAGAGTTTCGGGCGCCGTGCCCTCGACGCCGGGCATGCCCGCGATCGGCGGATGGAGGATGCGGGTGCCGAAGCCGAGCAGCTTCGCCTGTTCGCCGGTGGTCGTGCCCGCGAGCCGGATGTTTTCAGGGGTGAGGTTGCCGTGGGCGATGCCGTTCCGGCTCAACAGTTCCAGCCCATCGAGGACTTGCAGCAGGTGGGACAGAACTTCGGCCGGGGCCGCGCCCGTCAACTCTTCGAGGCCACGGCCGGCGACCGGTTCGAGAAGCAGGAACGCGCCGCCGTCGGGCAGCATGCCGAAATCGAGCAGCGAGGGAATCGTCGGATGGCGGAGCTTCGCCAACGCCGTCGCCGTCTGGAGAAAGCGCGGCATCGCTTCGGCGCCACGCCCGGGAGCGATCCTTTTGATCACCACCATCGCGCCGTTCGTGGCGTCGGTCGCCGCGTGAACGCTGGTAAAGGCGCTCTCCCCGAGCTTGCGGGTGATTCGGTATCGCTCTGAAATGTCGCGGCGTTCCGGCATGGTGGTCGAGGGCCTCGGAGCGCAAGCTTATCGCTTGAGCCCGGATGGAATTTTAGAATGGTAACCTACCTTTAGGAGGCGATTCGCCGTGCGTATTCTTACTCAGGAAGCGATGCAGCGTCTGTTCGAGGTGATCGATGAGATCCCGCTCGATCGCGAAGCGGTGCAGGTGCCGCTCGCGATGGAAGGGCTGGGCTCCGTCGCGAAGCTGGTGAACGGCAAGGTGGAAGTCGTCCTGCCCGACACCGACGACCTGAGCGATTTTCTGGCGCAACTGCCCGAACGCCTGGCGGCCCTGGATTCTTCGGCTTAAAAACGGAGAGAGAGTCGATGCTCGAAATCGTCGATCACGGGAGTGTGCGCGAGATCCGGATGGCCCGGCCGCCCGCGAACGCGTTGTCGCCGGAGTTGGTCGTGGCGCTCGATGCCGCTCTCGCCGAGGCGCCCGCGGCGGGTGCGCGGGCGATCGTGCTCTCCGGGGCGCCGGGTCTGTTTTCGGCCGGCCTCGACGTGCCTCACCTGCTGGGTCTCGCCCGGCCGGAGATCGAAATCGCCTGGGGCCAATTCCTCGACCTGGTCCACCGGCTGACGACCTCGCCGGTTGCGATCGCGGCGGCGATCACGGGCCACGCCACGGCCGGCGGCTGCGTTCTGCCGCTCTATTGCGACGGCCGCTTCATGGCCCGCGGCCGAACCGGCAAAGACGGCTCGTTTCGAGAGTTCTCGATCGGGGTCAACGAGGTCGCGGTCGGTCTGCCGATGCCCTCGGTGATCGTTCCGGCCCTGGCGCGGATCGTCGGCGAGCGCCAAGCCGAGCGGATGTGCGTGACGGCCGAGTTGTTGCCGGCCTCCGAGGCGCATCGCATCGGCTTGGTCGATGAGCTGCTGCCGCTCGAAGAGACGGTGGGGCGGTCGGTCGCCTGGTGCCGATCTCTGACCGAGCTGCCTGCCGGAGCCCTCCTTCGGACGCGATCTCACGTGCGGGCCGGCCTGATCGCCGCGGTCGAAGCCGCCATGGCGATCGACGCCCACGTCTTCGTCGAGGATTGGTTCGGCGAAGAGGCGCAGGGAGCGCTCCGTGCCCTGGTCGAGCGTCTGGCGAAGAAGAGTTAGGGGCACCTCTCCTCCTCCAAATCCACCCCGTAAGGTGCCTGAGAGGGGAAATATCCCCCTTCCTGGTTACACCGGGCTACCGCCCGCCGCTTCCTCCGCCTCCGCCGATCGCCGGGGTCAGGTGCCGCGCGACCAGCCCTTCGAGAATCCGGTCGGCCGGGATTCCCCGAAGCCGCCAGGAGGGGGCTTCGAGCAGCGCCTCGGCGAGCGCGAGGAGAGGGCGGCAGGGGAGGTTCTCGACTTCGAGGCTCGCGAGAATGGCGCCGGCCGCGGCGGCCCAGGGTTCGTTCGACCGCACGTCGTCGAAATTGCCGACGCCGCCCAAGATGCTGGCCGCGGCGAGCAGGTGGATCGGGGCACGGCTCTTTTCCCAGGCGGCGACCGCGGAGCCAAATGCCGCCGCCGTGCGGGCCAGGGCCTCCCGATCGGGCGCCGCGGCGGGGCCGAGGAAGACCGACAGCGAACGGCTGCGAAGAGTGGCGAGCAGGTCGAGGCGCGACGGCGCGAGCAGGAAAAAATGGCGCGGCGCCGTGACGTGCGGCTCTTCGAGCGCCTTGAGCAGGGCGTTGGCCGCCTCGCCGGTGAGGCTCTCGGCGCTTGCGATGACGAACACCTGGCCGCGCGCTTCGAACGGCGAAAACTGCGCGGTTTTCAAAAGCTCGCGGGTGGCATCGACCGAGGTCGAAGTCTTGGTATCGCGTTCCAGGAGCTGAAAATCGGGATGGAACGGCGCGTTGTCTCCCGCCGAAACGGCGTCGCCGGGAAGGATCCGCCGGCAATGCCGGCACACACCGCAAGGCCGGGCGGCGGGCTCGGCGTCGCACAGGAGCGTCCGGGCAAGCTCGTAGGCGACCTCGCGGCGTCCCTCGGCGGTCGAGCCGTGCAGAATGACCGCCGGATAGAGGTTGCCGGAACGGGCGGTGGCGAGGACCGCTTCGCGGTTCATGGCGCGAGCCCCAGGGCGGCGGCGAGCGTCGCGCGGACCGCGGTCTCGGTCTCCGGTTGAGGCCCGGCGGCGTCGATCACCCGGAACCGTTCGGGCTCAGCCGCGGCGAGGGCCAGATAGCCATCCCGCACGCGGGTGACGAAGGCGCGGCTTTCGCCGTCCAGCCGATCGTGGCCGCCGCGCTCGGGCGTGCCCATCCGCCGTTCCGCCTCTTCGAGCGGCAGGTCGAAATAGAGCGTGAGATCGGGTCGTCGGCCCGAGGTGGCGATCCGGTCGATCTCGTCGATCCGCTGGCGCGCCACGCCGCGTCCGGTCCCCTGGTAGGCGAGGGTCGAATCGGTGAAACGATCGCACAGGACGACCTCACCCGCGGCGAGCGCCGGATCGATCACTTCGTGGAGATGTTGGCGGCGGCTGGCGAACACCAGCAGAAGCTCGACCGTGCCGTCGACCTCGCCCCATCGGGGATCGAGGAAGATGCCGCGGATCGCATCGCCCAGGGGGGTGCCGCCCGGTTCATGGGTCGTCCGCACGGCGACGCCACGGCCGGCGAGCCACTCGCCCGCGCGGCGGAGCGCGGTGGACTTGCCGCTGCCGTCGATCCCCTCGAAGGTGACGAACAGTCCGCGGGGCTTTCCGGAAAGGAGGTCGGACATACGGCGCGGCACGTTACCACGGGCCGCGCGCCGGGCCGTGGCCGTTATTTCGCCTGGAGCCGATCTCCCACGAAGATCGAGCCGCGCGACTCGATGATCTTGCAGAGGGCGGTCCGCCGTTGGACCGAGAGCACGGCGAGCTCGCCGATCACGAGCGGCGGCAAGCCCGGCTTGCTCAGGCGGTAGATGGTGTAGATGTCGCCCGGCGTGACGTTTTCTTCCGCGCCGCGGTCGATGAACACCACATGGTCCTGGCCGAGAGTGACGATGCCGTCCTTGGCGAACACGATCGACGGCGCGCCTTCGAGCTCCTGCGTGGTCGCGGGGAAGTTCACCGGACGCAAGCCCGCGCGCCGGCCCAGCGGCACCGGTTCCTCCTCGAACGGCTTCAAGGTCGTGCCGACCTCGATCGGATCGCACGAAAAAACGATCTCGCCGATCGCCGTGTCGTCCTGCACCGAGAGGACCCGGACCCGGCCGAGGTAGCGATAGAAACGGCCGAGAACGTCGCCGAACAAGGGATGACGAATGCGATCCCCCGGCTGAACCGCAGTGAACAGCGCTCCCGGGGTCAGCCCTTTCGCGCGGCCGCCGTCTAAATAGACGATGTCGCCCGCCGCGAGACCGTATTTTGCGGTGTCGCCCGGGACCAGGCCGTACGAGCTGAAGACGGTCGGGCGAATCTCCTCCGGTTCACGGGCTCGTCCGGAATTATGCGGCGTCAGGTTCTCGAACTCCGAGCCGACGACATGGAGCGGGAACGTCTCGTCCCCCTCCCCGATGTAGCCGGTGCAATAGATGTCGCTCTCGGAGCCGAGCGCCTGCGGCGGGCTCGCGGCGGCGGCGGAGGTCTGCACCCCTTCGACCGGCGTCGTGTCTTGGTATTCGCCCTCGCCCTCCGGCGCGCCCGAGTCGGCGGTGATATCGCCGCCCTCGGGTTCGGCCGAGGCCGTGGCGGCCGACGGACCGATCCACAACGGATCGCCCGGGTAGATCCAATGGGCGTCCAGGATGTACTGGTTGAGCTCCCAGATCTGCGGCCAGAGATAGGGATTGCCCAGGAAGCGGTTCGCGAGATCCCACAGGGTGTCGCCGCGGACGATCGTATAGACCTGCACCCCTTCGGCCGGGACCGGGGGATTCCACGCCGTCCAGTGGTCGCCGACCAAGTGCAGATCGCGCGGCGGCCGATCGGCCGCGAAAGCACCGGAGAGAGCGCAGAGCCCGAGCGCAAATCCGATTCGATAGACAGAAAACCGCTTCATGAGGGGGCCTCCTGCGACCAGGGAGAGCCGGCGTATAGTGAAATCTCTATGGCTTAGGCTACACCGATCCGCTTTCCAAGGTCAAGGTTTAGCGGCCTTCCCCTCAAGCGTTGGTTGAGACCGACGGCCGAACGAAACGCGCCCCGCCCGCGACCGAAACCGCGCCTATTTGAGCCGGGCGAGTCGCTCCTCGGCGACCGCTCCCGCGGCGCTGCCGGGAAAACGGCGGATGACCTCCCGGTAGGTCGCGCGCGCGTCGTCCTTCTGGCCGAGACCTTCGAGACATTGGCCGGCCTTGAGCAGCGCATCGGCGACTTTGTTACCCTGCGGAAAACTCTCGATCGTCCGCCGGAACGCTTCGAGCGCGCCGCGCAGATCGTCGCGCGCATAGCGGCACTCGCCGATCCAGTACTGGGCGTTATCGGCCAGCTCGCTCGTCGGGTTCGCTTCCAGAAACCGCAGGAAGCTCGCTTCGGCGTCCGCGTAGTGACCCTGGTGATAGAGCGTATAGCCGCGATCGTAAAGAGCCTGAGTGGCCGGCTGCGGGACGGA
>DATMZU010000386.1:0-4334 GCA_035607435.1 Thermoanaerobaculia bacterium
CGACGTGTTCGCCCGGCTGCCCGCGCTGGTCGAAGCGGGGCACAAGATGGCGAACATGGACACCGGGGAGCCGATCTCGACCGTGACCGACCGCCTGACCAGCGCGAACGCTTATCTGGGCGCACGGCCGGTCGCCCAGGCGCTCGACCAGGGGGCGCTGATCGTCCTCTGCGGCCGGGTGACGGACACGGCCCTCGCGCTCGGGCCTCTGGTCCACGAATTCGGCTGGGCCGAGGACGATTGGGACCGGCTCGCCGCGGGCACGATCGCCGGGCATATCCTGGAATGCGGCGCCCAATGCACCGGGGGTAACTTCAGCCGCTTCTGGGAGGTCCCGGATCTCTGGAACGTCGGCTACCCGATCGCCGAGGCCTCTGCGGACGGCACGTTCGTGATCACCAAACACCCGAACACGGGGGGCATGGTGACCACCGAAACGGTCGCCGAGCAGCTGGTCTACGAGATGGGCAATCCCCAGGAATACATCACGCCCGACGTGGTCGCCGACTTCACCTCGATCCGCCTCGAACAGCAGGGCAAGGACCGCGTGCGGGTCTCCGGTATCACCGGCCGGCCGCGGACGCCGTTCCTCAAACTCTCGGCCTCCTATCTCGCCGGCTGGAAGAGCAGCGGCCAGATCACGCTCTCCGGACCGCGCGCGATCGACAAGGCGAAGCTCGCCGCCGAGGTGGTCTGGAAGCGGCTGGAGCGCGCGGGAGTCACCTTCCCCGACGACGACCGCTCGACTGAGATGCTCGGCCTCGCCGCCTGCCTGCCCGGGATTTTGGCCACGCCGGAAGATCCTTCCGAAGTGGTGCTGCGCCTCGGCGTGCGCGACGCCGACCGCGCGAAGGTCGAACGCTTCGGCCAGGAGATCGCGCCGCTGATCACCGCTGGTCCGCCCGGGGTGACCGGCTTTGCCGGCGGCCGGCCCAAGCCGCAGGAGGTCGTCGCCTATTGGCCGGCGCTCCTGGCGCGCGAAGAGATCGAAAACCGCCTCCAGGTCGATGTGGAGGAGGCATGAGAGTTCTGCTGCGCGACATCGCCCACGCCCGGTCGGGCGACAAGGGAGACGCGAGCAACGTCGGCCTGATCGCCGCCTCGGAGGCGCTCTACGAGGTGATCCGCCGCGAGGTGACGCCGGAGCGGGTGAAGGCCCACTTCGCCCAAGTCTGCCGCGGGCCGGTCGATCGCTACGAGGTGCCGAACTTGAACGCCCTCAACTTCATCCTCCACGATGCCCTGGGCGGCGGCGGCACCGAGAGCTTGAAGACCGACGCGCAAGGCAAAACCCACGCCCAGGGGATGCTGATGATGGAGATCGAAGTTCCCGAAGATCTCATCCCGCCGTCCCGAGCGTAAAAAGCGAACCGCATGACCTCTCCCCTGCTCGAAGTCCACCGCGACGGCGATCTCCTGCGCGTCCGACTGAACGATCCGGCCCGCGCCAACGCCCTCTCCCCCACTCTCGTCGCGGACCTGACCGAGTTCTACGGCCGCGACCTGCGGGCTGAAGGGGTGCGCGCGGTGATCCTCACCGGAGCCGGCAAGCACTTCTCGGCCGGCGCCGATCTCGATCATCTGCGTTCGTTGGCCAACGCCGACATCGAGCACAACCGCGCCGAGTCCGAGAAGCTGCGCGCCCTGTTCGCCGCGATCCTCAAACAAGAGGCGCTCACCCTCGCCCTGGTCCATGGTTCGTGCGTCGCGGGAGGCTGCGGTTTGGCGACCGCCTGCGATTTCGTGGTGGCGGCGGACGACGCGACGTTCCTTTACAGCGAGGTGCGGATCGGTTTTGTCGCGGCGCTCGTCGCCACCTATCTGCCGCTAAGGGTGAAGGGCGCCGACCTGCGCGAGCTGCTGCTCTTCCCGCAGCCGCTCGGGGCCGCCCAGGCGCTCGACATGGGCCTCGCCAATCGGGTGGTCCCGGCGGCGGATCTGGCCCAGGCCGGCGACGATCTCGCCGGAGCGATCCTCACGAACGCCAGCTCGGAATCGATCGCGCGGACCAAGCGCCTGCTGCTCGACGCCCTCGGCCGGCCGCTCGACGAAGCGCTCGCCCGGGCCGCCGAGGCGAACGCCCAGGCGCGCGGCACGGAAGATTGCCGCCATGGCGTGGCGACCTTCCTCGAAACGAAGAAACCGCCCCGTTGGCGGTAGCCGGCCATGCGTCTGATCCTGTTCGACATCGACGGCACCCTGCTCTCCTGCGGACCGCAGGTGCGGCCGATCTTCGCCTCCGCGCTGCTCGACGTGTTCGGCACCGCGGGGGATCTGGAAGCCTACGATTTCGCCGGTAAGACCGACCCGACGATTGTGGTCGAGCTGGCCACCTCGGGAGGCGTCTCGCGGGACGAGGCGATCGCCCGCATCCCAGAAGTCCGCGAGATCTACCGCGAGCGTCTCGCCGCGCGGCTCGATTCCAGCCGGATGACGCTCTTGCCCGGCGTGATCGAAAGGCTCGAAGAGCTGGCCGCGGACCCTCAAGTCGAGCTCGCCCTGCTCACCGGCAACTGGGAGCCCTGCGCCCGCACCAAGCTCGCGCCGTTCGATCTCAATCGATTCTTCGCGTTCGGAGCTTTCGGCTGCGACGCGATCGACCGGTGCGATCTGCCCCCCTTCGCCCTCGATCGCGCGGAGTCCCACCTCGGCCGGCGGTTCGCCGCGGTGGACACCCTGGTGGTCGGAGACAGCATCCACGACGTAGCCTGCGCCCGGGCTCACGGCATCCCCTGCCTCGCGGTCGCGACGGGCCGCACCTCGGCGGCGGAGCTCCACGCGGCGGGCGCGGACCGGGTGGTGGCGGATTTATCGGAGCCGCTGGCTTTCGAAGTCGGCGCGATCGCCGTCGCCTAGGGATTACCCCACTTCATCAAGAAGCGCTGCGTCGCGTTCAGCGCCTGAATCAACTGCGGCGTCGGCCCTTGGAACGGGTGCTTCGCGCCGAAGCCGTGGTCGCCGCCTTCGATCCGCAGCAGCTCGAACGGCTCGGCCGCAGCGGCCGCCAGTTTCTCGGCATCTCCAAAGCCGACCGAATCATCGCGATCACCGTGGACGATCAACCAAGGGCAGCTCCGCGCCGCGGCGGCACGGGTCGGGTCGAGCGCCTCGCCGTTCGCTTCCAAATCTTCGAGCAGTCCTACCCCCAGCGCCAGATCCTGCTTCGTCCGCGTGTTTTGCACCGGAAACTCGCCCAGCTCGCGCCAAAGCGTCTTTTGATCTTCCGAGAACCGATCGAACGTCGCGACCGCCGCCCAGGTGACGAGCGCTCGAATCCGATCACGCAATTCCGGTCGCGCCGAAGCGAGGATCGCGTTGCCGCCCCCTCGGCTATGGCCGACGAGCGAGATCCGCTTCGCATCCGCCCGTCCGGGCGCGATCTCCTCGCCCACCGCGGCGATCACCGCCAGAACGTCGGCCAACTCCCGGCTGTGCGTATTCGAGCGGAACGCATCGAGGTCGCTCACCCGATCCTCACCCGGCTGCTGGCCGCTCCCTGAGAGATTGAACCGCACCACCACGAACCCCCGCTCGCTGAGCAGATGGGCGAGATACGGGAAAAAAGCCCACTCCATGAAGCCCTTGAATCCGTGGCAGATGACCACCGTAGGCCGAAACCCCGGCTCTTCCGGGAAATCAATCAGGCCATGAAGAGGCGCATGGGGACCGGCGAAAGTGAACGAGGTCGGAGGGATCGGCTCGGGCATGGCCCGCCTATCTTATGCGACGAAAAAGGCCACCCGCCGACGGCGGGTGGCCTCTCCTGGCTTCTTCACCGAGGTCGCCCTCAGGTTCTAGCCGTATTTGATGCAGAGAATGCAGGTCAGGGTCTGGCAAATCAGACCCTGTGAAACGGTGCAGACCGAGGTGATCGGAACCGGCGTACCCGCGGAAACCTGATCGAGGCGCACGACCGTCTCGCGGCCGAGTGAAAGCTTCGGGGACTTCTTGGTCATCGTCGTTCCCTTTCGAGGACCCTCTTGCGACTTCATGTCATCGAGGGGGGCGCGCCGAGAATGGGCGCGCTTGGCTCTAGGAACGACGAAGAGGGTGCGATCCCCTCACTTCTGCTCGACGAACGCCACGATCCGGGCAAACGCAGCCTCTCCTCCTTTGAAGCGGAACGGGAAGCAGCCGAGCCAGACGCGCTGGTCGAGGACTTCGTCGATCTGGCCGCCGACGTTTTCGGCGTGGAAGACGCCGTGGGGGAAGAGCTTGACGTGCATGCATTGGTAGTCGGCGGGCCAGGGGAACGCCTCTTCGAGGGTCATGCCGATCGCGGCTTCGACTTCCGGGATCAGATCGGGGCGGGCTTTGCGGACGTTGGTGTTCCA
>DATMZU010000716.1:0-23872 GCA_035607435.1 Thermoanaerobaculia bacterium
GATCCGCAACGGTAGCCCCGGACCCGAAATCGGCGACCCGAGAGACGGCCGGGAGGCTTGGCGATCGACGGCTCCCGGCGCGGTTCGGCTCGGGCGTCTGATCGCGATCTCGCAGCCGATGCGCCAGGTGCTGTCCCAAATGGTCGCTCTGTCCGGGTCGGACCTGCCGATCCTGATCGAAGGAGGCCCCGGGACGGGCAAGAGCCTGGCCGCTCTCACCCTCTGCGAGCTCGGGAGCTGGGCGCGCCACCCGCGGCTGGAAATCGACCTCGCGGGTCCCGGTTCGCCCTTCGACGAAGGGATCCACGACATTCGCGCGCTCGCCCGGCGCAGCCGCGGAACTCTGATCCTCGAATCGGTCGAGATGCTCAGCCCGGATCGCCAACGCGTGCTCGTTCACCTGCTCGACGAGATCGCGGCGTCCGAGACCGGGGGCCGGCTTCGTCCCATCTCGACCAGCCGGCGCGAACTGCGCGCCGAAGTGGCGCGCGGACGTTTCCGGGCCGACCTGTACTACCGGCTCCGCGGCGCGCTGCTCCGCATCCCGAGCTTCGCCGAGCGGCCGGAGGATCTGCCGTTCTTTTTCGCCCAGGTCACCGACGAGATCGGACGCGACGCCTTCGCCCGGTTCGAGCCAAGCCCGGCGGCCCTGGCGGTCGAAGCCCCCGGCAATCTGCGCGAATACCGGCGACGCCAGGAGCGTGCCCTCGTGCTCGAAGCGCTCGAAGGGGTGTGCTGGAACGTCTCGGCCGCCGCCCGCGGACTGGGGTTGAGCCGGGTGGGCTTAAGCAAGAAGATGAAGGTGCTCGGACTGGTCCGACCCGCCGTCTGAAAACGTCCGGCAGGGGCGCCGTTTCGAGATCCTGCCCCCGCCGGCTTTGCCTCTGCAATCTCAGTGCGACTCGTTGGCCGGAGGATTGACGGCGCCTTGCCCGGCAGTATTTGGCGATCCGTCCGGATCTAGGCCGGCGCCGGCATTCGCGAACACCCCAGAGGGCCGATCGCTTGCCGGAGCGCCGGAACCGATCGTGCCGAGCAAATCGGCGAACAGAGCTCTCACTTCGGCCCAGAGCCCGGCGCCAAATTCCACTCGACTCTCCGTGGACATCGCTGCCGCGGGCTGCGCGACGGCAAGAAGAAGAACCAAGCTCGAAAGTACAAGAACCTGCGGGAGTTTGCTGCGGATCATTGCGGCTCCTTGCGAGGCAGATGCTCGTAACCGGCCGCCATTGGTCGGCCCAGCCTGTCTCGTGATGGCGTTAGACGGGTACTCTTATCAGGAAATTCGTCGATCGCAAGTATCCTGATTCGAGAACATGGCGAACACGGGGAGTCATCGAACCTCCTTTGGGTATCTCTTCCGGCATCAGATGGTCGGAAGTCGGCGCTCGTGAGAAAGATGGTTCGCCAAGTGATGAGCTAGAGCGAGAGTGAGGCGCTCTTCCTCGCAGGCCCGCTGAAAGAGGAGGAGCGAAGCGATGGCCTCGCGATGGATCGCGCGGTCTTCGAGGATCGGAAGAACCTCTGCGGCAAGTTCTTTCAAGGCACCCGTCCGCGAGGTCTGGGTGTAGAGGATGGCGAGATCCAGGCAGACCAAAGCCGCGTCATATCCCATCCGACGCTCCAGAAATTGCTTCTGGACCTCGCGCAGGAGCTGCTCGGCCAGATCGAAATGACCCCGGTGGATTCGGATCCTTGCCTCGTGCCAGGAAAGCCGGATCAGATCGAGATCGCTGCCCAACTTGCGGGCCAGCGCGTGGACCGAGGGAAGCAGAGCCTCTGCCTCGTCGAGAAGGTGGGTCTGCACCAAACTCCCGAGCAGGTTGTGATGCAGGACGAGATCGAGCCGCGGCTCGCGTTCCGGCGTGACCATCGCCGCGGCACGGCGCAGATGCGGGATGGCCTGGGCAGGTTTGCCCATTTCGAGCAGGGTGTACGCCTTGTTCAAATAAGCGCGCCCGGCGAGGTGGTTATCGCGTGCCGCGGGGTCTTCGCGGTAGATCGTGATCGCGCGATCGATGAGGCCGAGGGCCTCGCCGAATCGGCGTTGATCGCGTCGGAGCGCCGCTTTCAAGACCAAAAGCTCGGCCTCGATGCGCAGGTTGCCGGTACCGCTGAGAGCCTTTTGTCCCTCGGCCAGGCGAAACGCGTCTTCGGCGCTCCGTAGCTCGCCGAGCACGCGGCGGGCGTTTCCCAGGCAGCCATAGGCGCGGGCCTGAAGATCGAGCACCCAGGCGGTGTCGTACGCGGGTCCCAATTGCAGGGCGATCTGAACCGCCAGCTCCGCGGCGTCGACCGCCCGGCCCGGATCTTCGAGCGCCTCGCGCCGGCTGCGCGAAAGCAGAAGCTGGCAAAGACCCCAGGTGTGCAGCTCGTCGCGATCCCGAACGGCGCAATGCTGCTCGTCGAACGGCATCCGGTCGAGCTCGGCGAGGAGATCCTCGGCCTCCCGCGCTTCGACCGCCGCGACCATCTCGTCCCAGTGCCCCACTTCGTCGAGCTTTTTCGCCAGCTGGGCCGCGGTCTGTTGGCAGACCGGGCAGGAAGAGAAGAGATGCGGCGCGATGGACCGCAAGACTTCGTCGTGCTCCATGCGGCCTGAGAGCCAGCGCGCGAGAGCCTCCATGTCCGGATGGGATTCCGAAAGCGATTCGACCAAGATGCTGCCCTCCCCAAAAGCGGAAACCGTCAGTTCCCTCAGAAAAAGTGTCGCCTAAGAGAATGAGTTTCCGCAGAGGGGTAATTCGGGACAACAAATTTGTCGGAGCGCAAAAAAAGTCGAAACCGTCAGACCACCGGGGTGCCCTCCGAAGCGGTCAGCTCGCGGAACGAGGCGGAAAGCCGCGCGGTCATCGGACCGGGGACGTCGCCTTCGGGAACCCCGATCCTCCGGCCGTCGATCTCCTTGACCGCGGCCAGCTCGCCCATGGTGCCGGTGCAGAACACCTCGTCCGCCCGGTACGCCTCGGTGAGCGACAGGTCGCGCTCGCCGTGCGGAATGCCGTTCGTCCGGCAGAGATCGAGCACGGTCGCGCGGGTGATCCCTTCCGGGCAGGAGTGGCAGAAGGGGGTGAGCACCTCGCCCCGGCGGACCAGAAACAGGTGGGTCGCGTTGGTCTCGGCGACGAAACCGCGCGGATCGAGCATCACGGCGTCGTCGGCGCCCGCCTGGTTCGCCTGGATCTTCGCCAGGATCGACTGGATCAGGTTGCAGTGGTGGATCTTCGGGTCGAGCCCGTCGGGCGGAAAGCGGCGGATCGTGCTGGTGATCAGGGAGAGGCCCGCCCGGCCGTAGACCGGCGCTTTGTGCTCGGCGAGCACGATCAGCGTCGGCCCGCTCCGGTTCAAACGCGGGTCCATGCCGCTGGTGATCTTCACTCCCCGGGTGAGGGTCAGGCGGATGTGGACCTCGTCCCGCATGCCGTTGGCTTCCAGGGTCTTCCGGATCGCCGCGGTGATCGCCTCGGCGGTCGGGATCTCGGCGAAGCTCAGCGCCTTGGCCGAGCCGGTCAGCCGGTCGAGGTGCTCGGCGAGCTTGAATACCCTGCCGTCGTAGACCCGCAACCCCTCCCACACCGCGTCGCCCCCCTGCACCGCGGAGTCGAACGGGCTGATCCCGGCCTGATCGCGATGGACCAGGCGGCCGTTAATATTAACCAAAAGATCGCGGTTCTTCTCGTTCCAGCTCTGGAGCACGGCGGTTCTCCACCTCTAGCGGCCGAGCCGGCGGGCCAGGATCTCGATCCCGCGCTCGACCACATCGGGCGGCGCGGCGGTAAAACAGACGCGGACGTGGTTCGGATAGGGACCGAAGCTCGGCCCGGGGGAGGCGAGCAACCCCTCGTCGGCGCAGTCGCCGAGAAAACCTTCCAGGCCATTCTCCCGGAAGTGCTCGGCAACGTTCAGAAACAGGAACGTGCTCCCCTGCGGCGCGGGCACCCCGAGCCGGGCCGCCGCTTTCGCGCCGGTTTCCGCGTAGAGCCCCCGGGCGTTCTCGATCCAGGCATCGCCCGCCGGGCTCAATGCCGCGAGTCCTGCGAGCTGAGAAGCGGTCGGCGTGCTGTAAAAACCGTGGGTGCTCACCTTGCGCAGCTCGGCCATGGTCGCCGCGGGACCCACGATGTAGCCGCAGCGGTTGCCCGCCATGCCGAACGCCTTGGAGAACGAATGGGCGGCGAACGTCCGCTCCGGGGCGAGCGGCCGGGTATAGGCGTGCTCCCCCTCGTACAGATAGTCCTCGTAGACCTCGTCGGCGATCAGCCAGAGATCCTCCCGGCAGGCCCAGGCGACGAGAGCCTCGATCCACGCCCGCGGGATCGCCAGTCCGCTCGGGTTGTTCGGGGTGCTCAAATAGAGGGCGATCGTCCGCTCGGTTTTGAACCGCGCAACATGCTCGACGGCGGATTCGGCCGAGTCGGGCAGCCCATAGGAGGTCTCGGGGGCGGCCAGGAACGGCACCGGCACGGGAGTGCCGTGAAACGACCGGACGATCCCCGAGATCAAAGGCCAGTAGGGCGCGAGGATCAGCACCTCGTCCCCCGGGGCGACGATCGCACCGGCCACCGTGCTCAACCCCCCCGTGGCCCCTGTCGCCATCAGCACGTTTTCGGGTCCCGTCGAGGCGCCCGATCGTTTTCCCACCCGCTCGGCCAAGCGCAAGACCAGCTCGGTGATGCCCTGGACCGGAGCGTATCGGTGCATCCCGGGGTGGTCGGCAACCCGAAAATCCTCCATCCGGCAACCGGGCGGCGGCTCCATCCAGGTGTCGCCGACCGACAGGGGATAGATCTCGCCTTTGTACCCATCGAGTCGGTGGGCGAGCCGGGAGTAAACCGAACCGGGAATGGCAGCGACGGTGGGGGCGACCTCTGGGAATCTCGGCATGGGAGGAGCCTAGCACCAGGAATTCCCGGCGACGCAAAAACGCAAAGCGACCCAGGGCGTCGCCCTGGGCTGGGGTGACACGGCCCTTCAGGCCGTAAAAAAAGGCGTTATCGGTCCATGAACGTGCGGCCTGAAGGGCCGCGTGTCCGTTAGCCAGGCCAACGGCCTGGGTTGGCACGGGTTGGAACAGGGCTGGAACCCGTCGCCGGGAATCCGTGACCTCCCTCCAGCTATACTCGCCCGCCGAATTCTCGTGGAGGCTGGCATCCCGTGAAAGCACTCATCCTCGCCGGCGGTAGCGGCACCCGTTTCTGGCCGCTGTCGCGCAAAGCCCGACCGAAGCAGCTGCTCGCGCTCGAAGGGGAGCGGAGCCTGCTGCAGGAGACGGTCGATCGGTTGCAGCCGCTGGTCGCCCCGGCCGACGTTTGGATCTGCACCACGGAAGCGCTGGCCGAGGCGGTGCGGGAACAACTGCCGGAGGTTCCTGCCGGCCAAGTGCTCGCCGAGCCGATGGGGCGGAACACCTGCCCGGCGATCGGCTGGGCCGTCGGTTTGATGGATGCCGGAACCGAGCCGATCGCGGTGCTCCCCGCCGATCACCGGATGGCCGACGACGCCGCGTTTCGCTCCATCCTCGGCCGGGCCGCCCAGGCGGTCGAAGAGCACGATTACGTGATGACGCTGGGCGTCATCCCCCGGTGGCCCGAGACCGGCTACGGCTATCTGGAGTTGGGGGCGGAATTGGCCAACGGCCTGCGCCACGTCCTCCGCTTCGTCGAAAAGCCCGGGCTCGCGGCGGCCGAGGCCTACCTGGCGGGAGGGCGCCATCTGTGGAACGCCGGGATCTTCGTCTTCCGCGGCACCACGTTTCTGGAACTGCTCGCCAAGCACCAGCCGGAGCTCGCCGCGGGGCTTGCGGAAATCGCGGATCAGCCGGCCCGGGCGGCCGAGATCTACGCGTCGCTGCCGGCCGAATCGATCGACGTGGCGATCATGGAGAAGCTCGACGACATCGCGACCTTGCCGCTCGATTGCGGCTGGAGCGACCTCGGCTCCTGGGAAGCGCTGCACGAGATTCTGCCCAAGGATGAGGCCGGGAACGCCCTTCGCGGCGACGCGCTGGCCCTCGACTCGGCCAACAATTTAATCGTCTCCGAAGGGGGACTGGTCGCCGTGCTCGGTGTTTCCGATTTGGTCGTCGTGCGGACCGGCGACACCGTGGTGGTGCTTCCCAAGGCGCGCTCGCAGGAAGTTCGCCGATTGGTCCATGAGCTTGCCGCCCGCCAACGTGGCGATCTGCTGTAGGCCTCCTTTTTACGATGCCCATTCAACCGGCCCGACTCCTCACCGCCGCGGGCGACTCGACCCTCGCCCAAAGCGGCGCGCCGATCCCCCTCGACGCTCTGGTCCCGCCCGCCTCGGCGGGTATCCCTTGGGAGGTCGAGATCGGTTTCGGCAAGGGGCGCTACCTGTTCGAGCGCTGTCGCACCGAGCCCGGCCGCCGCTTCCTCGGCATCGAGATCGCCGGCCAATATCTGCGCGAGTGGGTCCGCAAGAGCCGCAAGCAGGGACTCCAAAACTTTCTCGTGCTCCACGGCGACGCCCTCGCGCTGCTCGCGACGTCGCTTCCCTCCGGGTTTGCCGAGGTGGTGCACGTCTACTTTCCCGACCCCTGGTTCAAGACCCGGCACAAGAAACGGCGGCTGCTCGATCCCGAGACGGTCGATCTCGTGCTCCGCCTGCTCGCGCCGGGAGGCAAGCTTTCGTTCGCGACCGATTTCCTGGAGTACGGAGAGAAGGTGGTGAAGATCCTCTCCGCCATCCCCGGCCTGGAAATTCGCCGCATCGCGGAGTGGCCGGAGGGACCGCGAACCCATTACGAAGCGAAGTTCGTGGCGGAAGGCCGGCCGATCGTGCGCCTGGAGGCCTGGTTCGCGGAAGGTGCGAAGGTGGGACTGCATCCGCTGGGCGAGCGGGGTCTGCTGGCGGCGGTGCGCGGGTTCGGCGGGCAAGTGGACGAAGAAGACGACCAGGACTTCGCGGACGGGGGAAGCGATGAGTGAAGGCACCGAAACCACCTACCCCGTCCGGGCCGAGATTCCGGTCCGGTTCCGCGACATCGACGGTCTGGGCCATGTGAACAACGCGGTGATCGTCACCTATCTGGAGATCACCCGCGAGACCTACCGCCGGAAGATTGGGGAGTTCGTCGACATCTCCAATTTCGGATTCCTCCTCGCGCGGGTGGAGTGCGATTTTCGCAAACCGATCCCGTACAACACGGTGGTCCACGCCCGGGTCGGCTGCGCGCGCATCGGCACCAAAAGCTGGGAGCTGGTCTACCGCCTCGAATCCCCGGACGGCGCCACCCTCTGGGCCGAGGCGCGCACGGTTCAGGTAGTGGTCGATCTCGCGACCGGGGCGTCGAAGGAAATACCGGCCGAAATCCGCGCCGTGATGCAGGCGCTGGAGACAGCCACCGAGGTGTAAGGCAATGCGTTTCTACGCGGCCTCGCCCGGCTTCTCTCGATTCGAGGACCGAGCGAGAGTGACTACACGGTGCCCCGACGACACCTGCTCCTCTCGGAGCCGACGGCAAAACTCGAAGATGTCGTCCCCGGCTGCCGCAAAAAGTGCCTGCCGGGCAACCCGGACCTCTTCGACGATCGGATCACGCCACCGCTCGTCACCAGGTCGTTCGTCGTTCATCTTCCTCTCCCATGAGCTCATCCGGCGTACAAAGGATCGGCGCAGGATACCCATAATTCTGGCACGTCTGCTCAACTCGTGGACGAAGCTCGGCATTCGCAATGTGGGTGCAGTTCCAGGTGAGTAGAAAGTCGATTCCGTGGAACGCCGCGAGAGCGATATGCGCAGCGTCTGCCTTGGCCCTCGGCGGCAGCCGCAAGTGCTCGATCAAGCCTGCTGCGAGATCGGCTACCTCCGGAGGAAAATCGAGAAACGGCAGCCCCGCAACAAAGTTCACCCTTCGCTCTACGGCCTCGGAATCTCCTACCAGAATCTCGTCGAGCACCACCTGGGATACGTAGAGATCAAGATCGCGGCGCCGCCACTGCCACCAGTCGTGTGTGACCTGCTGGCGGGCCGCGACAATCAGGTCTCGGGTTGGTCGGGCCGCGAGATAACTGATCACGCTTGTCTCGACATACACCGTGCGCCGCATATCTGCATGCTACTGCGCCTTGAGAAACCCGTCATCCCAGCCGATGCGAACTAGAATGCCTCCCGTGCGCCGCGCTCTGCCGATCGTCCTTCTCTCGCTCGCCCTGGTGGCCGGCTGCCGGCGCGAGATTCCCAACCTCGATTCTCCCGGGACCACGATCGTCGCGTTCGGCGATTCGATCACCGCGGGATATGGCGCCGACGGGCCGGGCACCACCTATCCGGAGCGGCTCGCCGAACGGATTGGCCGGCCGGTGATCAACGCGGGAGTTCCGGGCGATACGACGGCCGACGCGCTCGCGCGGATCGAACCGATGTTGGCGGAAAACCCCTGGCTGGTGATCGTCGAGCTTGGCGGCAACGACCTGCTCCAGCAGGTGCCGATCGAGCGCACCGAAGCGAATCTTTCCGCGATCGTCGAGCGCCTGCTCGCGGCGCGGACGGTGCCGGTCCTGATCGAAATCCATGGTCCGTTCGGCGGCGGGCGCTACGCCGATTTGTTCGAGCGGCTCGGCGACAAATACCACGTGCCGGTGCTCGAAGATGCTCTTCCGGAGATCTTGTCCGACCGCACCCTGAAGAGCGACGAGATCCATCCGAACGCCGCCGGGTACGAAAAACTGGCCCAAGCCGTATACGAGAAGCTAAGACCCCTGCTCGAACGGCGAGGTGCGAAATGACGGGAACCCCGCGGCTCCCTTCCCTGTGGCCGACGATCGAAGGACCGTTCCGGAAACACGACACGGCGTACTGGCGCGCCGCGTCGGGAGACGTTCGCCTGCTGTTCGTCGGCCGCGGCCCGACGCCGGAGCGCATCGAGCGCGAAGAAGTGTTCCGGCGCGTGGCGCCCGAGGCAGCGGCCGCGGGAATCGCCATTGCTTGGGCGAAACAGATCCACTCCGACCGCGCCCTCGTCGCGAGCCCCGGCTGTTCCGGAGAAGGGGACGCTCTGGTCGCCCCGCGCGACGCCGGCTTGGCGCTCACCCTCTCGACCGCCGACTGCGTCCCCGTGCTGCTCGCCGGGCCGAGCCACCTTGCCGCCGCCCACGCCGGCTGGCGGGGCCTGGCAAACGGTGTGCTCGCCGCGACCGTCGGCCGCCTGCTCGATCCTCCCGAAACGCTCGCCGCTTGGATCGGTCCTTCGATCGGTCCTTGCTGCTATGAGGTGAGCCCGGAAGTGGCGGACGAGGTCGCCCGCGGCGCGGGAGTTGGAAATGTGGCGATCGCCCGTCGCGGCCCGACGGGCAAGCCTCATCTCGACCTGTTCGCCGCCGCCGAACGCCAACTGCGCGCGCTCGGAATCCGCCGCATCTCGGTCTTGCGAAACTGCACTCGCTGCGACGAAGGAAATCTTCACAGCTACCGGCGCGAAGGCAAGGGCGGCGGGCGAAATTTGAGCTTCGTGTACGTTCAACCGGGGGGATGACGCATTCGGGGTCTGCGGTAAACTCCCCGTCATGCCTCCCTTCACGCGCCGAGATTTCCTCGGGGCGACGGCCGCTACGGCGGCTGCGTTCGCCCTTCCCCGGGTCCTGTTCTCCGACGACCGTCTCGATGCGATTCAAGCCGAGATCCTGAAGCGCCACGCCGAAGGCGTCGAGCGCCTCCAGCAGTGGGTGCGGCAGCCTTCAATCGCCGCCGAGAACCGGGGGATGGAGGAGGGCTGCGCGCACATGATGCGGCTGGCGCAGGAAGCCGGCTTCCTGCAGGTTGCGCGCGTGCCGACCGACGGCCAGCCCGGGGTCTTCGCGACGCTCGACGCCGGAGCGAAAAAGACGGTCGGCCTCTATTTCATGTACGACGTCAAACAGGTCGATCCCGCCGAGTGGTCCTCGCCGCCCTGGGACGCCGCGCTGGTCGACAAGCCCGGCTTTGGCAAGGTTCTCATGGGCCGCGGCGCCGTGAACCAGAAAGGGCCGGAGGCCGCATTCCTGGCGGCGCTGCACGCGATCCGGGGAGCGGGCAAAAAGCTGCCCGTCAACCTGGTGCTGGTCGCGGAGGGCGAGGAGGAGATCGGCTCGCCGCACTTCTCCCAGGTCGTCCGGCGCCCGGAAGTGCGGTCCGCCCTGGAGCGCTGCCTCGGCGTCTTCATGCCTTCGGCGGCGCAGGATCCGGACGGCACCGTCCTGGTCTCGCTGGGCGCTAAAGGCGTCGTCGAGTTGGAGTTGGTATCGAGCGGCGAAAAGTGGGGCCGAGGGCCGAAGAAAGACGTTCACTCCAGCAACCGGGCGCGGCTCGACAGCCCGGCGTTCCATCTCGTCCAGGCCCTCGCGACATTGATCACGCCCGAAGGCGACCCGGCGATCGACGGTTTCGCGGCCGCCGCGCGGGCCGCCTCGGCCGAGCAGAAGGCAATGCTCGACGCCGCGGCCTCGCGGCTCAACGAGGCGACCGCGAAACAACTCCTTTCGGCCGACCGCTGGGTGCACGACCTGTCCTGGCGCGCCTCGCTGGATCAATTCCTCTTCACGCCGACCGTCAACATCGAGGGGCTGGTCGCCGGCTATACCGGACCAGGCGGCAAGACCGTGCTCCCCCATCGCGCGGTCGCGAAGCTCGACCTTCGCCTGGTGCCGGATATGACGTTCGACGGCGCGGTCGCGGCGCTCAGGGCGCACCTCGCAAAGCGCGGTTTCGGCGACATCGAGGTCAATCCGAGCGGCGGCTACGATCCAACCAGCACGTCGCCCGACACCGAAGTGATCAAAGCCCAGCTCGCCGTCTACCGCCGCGCCGGGCTCGACCCGATCCTCTGGCCCAGGAACGCCGGCTCCTATCCGGGCTTCGTGTTCACCAGCGAGCCGCTCAAGCTCCCCGCGGGCCACTTCGGCCTAGGCCACGGAAGCGGCGCCCACGCCCCCGACGAGTACTACGTGATCGAGTCGTCGAATCCCAAGGTCATGGGCTGGGACGGCGCGGTGCGGTCGTACGTGGATTATCTCTACGAGCTGGGCGCTTGACAGTCTGAGCGCAGAGACCTGGCGGCCAACCGAGGCGATGACATTCTTGGGACTCGGACTCGGTGATTGGGCGAACGTCTCGACGATCCTCGGTGTGATTGTCGGAGGATTGGCGCTCGTCTACTCGGCGTACCAACTCCGCATTTCGTCCCGAGTCAGCCAGGCGCAATTCTGGCTCGATCTACGCGAGATGTTCGCGGACAAGCATCAAGAGATCCACCTGAAGCTTCGTAATGGGCTCTGGTCCAACGACGACGCCCGATTTCCGGCCGAGCCGGAATGGGCAAGCCTGGAGGCCTACATGGGCCTGTTCGAGCACTGCGAGAAAATGCTCGAACAAAAACTGCTCGACGCGCCAACCTTCGAATCGATCTACGGCTACCGCCTGGAGCGGATCGTCGAAAATCCCCTGATCGTGCGCGAAAAGCTGGTCGGCCGCCGCTGGGGCTGGGGCGACTTCATCCGGCTTCTGGAACGCGTGGACAACCGCCTGCCGCAGACCCGCTACCTGATCGGCTTCTGGGAAGGGAACCAGGGAATTCTTTGGCACGGCACCGCGGTCCGTGCCCAGATCCACGAAAAATTTGGTCCCGACGGCCGGCCCGAGTTGGAGCGCCAATACCGCGCCGCGTTCGCCCAACTGAAAGACCGGCCGGGGGAGATTCAATACGCTTGGCTGCGCTCTAACGGGCACACGATCGAGAGTTGGCGCGAAGCGTAGGCGGATGGCTCGGGCCTACAACCCCCGAATCTCCCCGGACCGAAGATTCGGGCCGGCTTGTGGTTATCCAATGGCTGGAAAGTGCGTGAGGAGGATCCATAACCACAGCCCGAGCAAGATGTTGATCCCAAGTGCGGTCGTGGCAGCAGCCAGACCGTTCCTCGTTCTGACTGCCAGGGCGAGTCCGACAGCTCCGGCGAGGAATCCGACGACAGGCCCTGCCAGGATGAACGCCCACTCCACGTCGATGGCGAGCATCCACGCAGACCATCCTAAGCCCGAGAAGATGTTCTGGCTCCAGGCGAAGAAGTTGAGGACGGTGAGGAACGCCGCCAAGAAGGCGAGCCCGGTAGCCACCTTGCGGGCAACGGGAAGCCTCGATGGTAAGGCGCGCGCGTTTTCACTGACAAAGTCAGGCATTGTTGCTCAATCTGTCGCCTAGGACTCTGGGGCCAAGTTCATGCCGAGATCGTAACTCAGGAGCAGACCGCCGCAGTGTTGTCGGGAGCCAGGGGATATGCCCCTCTTGCCCCTCACCTGCCTACCATTCCCGCACCATGCGAGAGAGCGATCTGCGAGAGCTGACGGCTTTTTTTGATGCGTCGCGCGGCCCAGGCATCCAGGCGCGCAAAGCACGATCTGGAGGCGGCGATGGGGGTGATCAGCTCAGCTTGCGCGGCCGCCGGCTTCGCGGTCGCGCCGGTGAAAGGTAGCCTTCGGTAAAACTTCGAGGCTAAGGAATGGGCTGGCGACCGCGAGACGGGTCGTCGAGTATCGCTCGCGCCGCGATGGTTCGCTTCGCGTCGCCGACATACGCATGCACCCCGGGCCGGGAGCCGGACCGGCCCCCGGCGTCAGGCCTCAAGCCTGAGAGTATGGCCAAGAAATGAACGGCTGCGATCAATATCCCCCATCGCAAAGTTGGAAACATTGGCCGATCGTCCCACCACCGCATCTGCAGCAGGCCATGCAATCACCCGTCGCCTCGCAATTGCAGCAATTCGGAGTGCCGCAAGGGCACGCCGGACATTGGGTAACGATGCCGTTGCAGTTGATCTGCCCCCTGATACCGGCGGCGCAGTTCTGGTTCGAGAACGTGCAGGAGCCGCCGCTTCCGCTAAACGTGCAACTGATATTGACGTGGGAGGTGTCATTGCAGGTCGCGGTGGCTGAGCAGGCCAAGGAGACGCCCGGGTGTTGGTCGGGAAGCTCCAAGCTCTTTTGAGGTTGGGGGCAACCGACGCCGTTGGGTTGATTGAAGATCGCGGCCAGAGCCTCGGCACTCAGCGGAGTGTCGCTCGGGGCAGACTGGCCGAATCCTGCGGCAACTGACATTAAGGAAAGGATGGCTCCGACGATCCAAGCTCTTTTCATCGCTTTCTCCTCGATAGCGGTGGGACTGCTTTAGAGAGTGCAAGGCGCCGCACGTTGGTCAAGCCTTGAGCGAAAGATGGGAGAGATCTGTCTGATCCGTTTCCGGCGAGGTGAAGAGCACGCGACGGGGGCCGAGTCGGCCCCCGTTTACAGCTTCGCGATCAAATTCCCCCGCAAGCATTCAAACATTGGCCGATCGTCCCGCCATCGCATCTGCAGCAGGCGAAGCAGTCACCGGTCGACTCGCAAGTGCAGCAAACCGGCCTGCCGCAAGTGGAAGGACACGCCGGACAAGAGGTCACGGCGCCGTTGCAGTTGACCTGCCCCGTGATGCCGGCAGCGCAGTTCTGATCCGAGAACGTGCAGGAGCCGCCGGTTCCGCTAAACATGCAACTGACGTTGACGTGGGAGGTGTCATTGCAGGTCGCGGTGGCAGAGCAGGCCAAGGAGACGCCCGAGTGTTGGCCGGGAAGATCCAAGCTCTTCTGGGGCTGAGGGCAACCGACGCCGCTGGGCTGATTGAAGATCGCGGCCAGAGCCTCGGCACTGGGCGGGGCGTCGCTCGGGGCAGACTGGCCGAATCCTGCGGCAACTGACATTAAGGAAAGGATGGCGCCGACGATCCAAGCTCTTTTCATCGCTTTCTCCTCAATAGCGGTTGGTCTACTTTAGAGAGTACCACGCGCCGCGCGATAGTCAAGCTTTGGAGAGAACGGTCGGAGAGAGCTGTCGGAGCCGCTTTTTGACGGGGTGGATAGAAAAGCGACGGGGGCCGAAATCGGCCCCCGTCTACAACTTCGATGGATCTCGCCTTTACCTTACTCCCGAGGCGTCGGGATGCTCGGCACCACGACCTTCTTCCGCGGGTTCTTCGTCAGCTCGGCAAGCAGGACTTCGATCGCTTTTTCGAGCGTCGGGTCTTGGCCTTTGGCGATCAGGTCGGGGCGGTCGATGACTTCGATGTCAGGGCTCACCCCTTCGTTTTCGACCGCCCAGTTGCCGTCCGTGTCGAGGAAGCGGAATTGCGGGACGAGCACGAAACCGCCGTCCATGAGAGCCGGGTTGCCCGAGAGGCCGATCAGGCCGCCCCAGGTGCGGGTGCCGATCAGAGGGCCCAGCCCCAACTTCTTGAAGTAGTAGGGGAAGGCGTCGCCGCCCGAGCCGGCGCTCCAGTTGATCAGGCAGGCCTTCGGACCGGGGTTGACGAAATCGGGCGTCGTGCCCGGCTCTTCGCCGCGGCGCACCCAGTAGTTGAGCAGCGGGCGCGAGAGCAGCGCGATCATCGAATCCGGGATAAAACCGCCGCCGTTGTAGCGGTCGTCGAGGATCAGCGCCTCTTTGTCCACCTGCGGGTAGAAGTGCTTGAACAGCTCGCGGTTGCCTTCGATCGCGGTGTTCGGCAGATGGATGTAGCCGATCCTGCCGCCCGACGCCTTCTCCACCCGGCGCCGGCTCGCATCGACCCAGGCGAGGTAGCGGAGGTTCTGTTCGCTGGTGATCGTCGAGATTTTTTCCTCGTGCGCGCCGTCGGTCGTCGGTTTCTTGTTCAGGAGGAGCGTGACGGTCCGGCCGCCTTTGTTCTCCAGCAGGCGGTAGACGTTATCGACCCCCTTGGTCGAGGTGCCGTCGATCGCCAAAATCAAATCGCCCACCTCGGCGTGGACGCCGGACTCGGTGAGCGGCGAGCGGAAGTCTTCGTGCCAGTTCTCGCCCGGGAAGATCTGGGCGATGCGGAAATAGCCGGAAGAATCGCCGACGATCTCGGCGCCGAGCAGGGCGCCGTCTTTCCGCTCGACCGGCGACCAGCCCGGCCGTCGCTCGACGTAGGCGTGGCCCGCGCCGATCTCGGCCATGATCTCGTTCAAGATCCAGTCGAGGTCGTTGCGGCTCGAAACGTACGGCATCAGCTCGCCGTAGCGCTTGATGATCGCGGGCCAGTCGCGGCCGTGGAGATTCGGGTCGTAGAACCAATCGCGGACCAATCGCGCGGCGTCGCGATAGATCTGCGCCCATTCCTCGCGCGGGACGCTCCGGACCTGGAGGTGGGACAGATCGAGCTTTGCGTTCATCTTCTGGTCGGGAAGGGCATCGACGAAGCCGAAGTCCTCGCCCTGGTGGAAGAGGATCTTCTTGCCGTCGGCCGAAAGCGTGTACTCGCTGACCGCGTCGAGCACGCTCTTTTCTTCCCGCGCCGCGAGGCCGTAGCGGAACAGCTGGGTCGTTCCCGGACGGATCTGCTTCAGGTAGAACAGGGCGTCGGTGGAGGCGGAAAGCGAGGTGTACGCGGCGGAAGCGCCGGGGATCGCCCGGACCCGGCCGTCGAAGCCGTCGAAATCGATCTGGACCTTCACCAGCTTGGCCGCTTCGCCGGCTTTCGCGGCGCCGGCCGGCTCTTCGTCGCTCTGCGGCGGGAAGAGCGCGGGCTCGTCCTTGTCCAAAGCGCCGACGTAGACGCGGGTCGGGTCGGTATAGAGGTACTGGGTCTCGAAGCCGCTGAAGGTGAGCGTGAAGTCGCGATTCGACAAGAAGTAGAGAAAGTGGCCGCGCGGATCCCAGACCGGCTCGTAGTCGTTCGCGCCGCTGTCGGTCAGTTGCCGCGCCTTGCCCTCTTCGAGCGCGTAGATCCAGAGAGAGCTCAAGTGGTTCGCGCCGGTTTTCGGGTAGGCGAGGAGCCGGCTGTCCGGCGACCAGCGGTAGGTTTCGATCGTGCCGTAGCGGCTCGAATCGGCGTCGCGCACCTTGCCGGAATCGACGTCGGCGATCCGCAATCGGGATTTCTTGTCCCCGAACGCGAGCTTTTTCGAGTCGGGCGACCAGACCGGCGCGAAGCGCCAGATGTCGCCGTCGGTCGTCACCCGCCGTTCGGGTCCGGCGCCGTCGCCCGGCCGCACCCAGATCTCGTATTCGCCGGTGCGGTCGGAGAGGTAGGCGACCCATTTGCCGTCCGGCGACCAGCTGGCCGACATCTCCCGGATGCCCGGAGTGGCGGTCAGGTTGCGGATCTCTCCCTTCTCGGCCGGCACGGTGAACAGGTCGCCGTTCGCGGTCAACAGGGCGCGCTTGCCCGTAGGGGAAGGTACTGCGGCCTCGACGCTTTTCGAGAGATCGACGAACGAGGGCACCGCCTGGGGAAAGTCGCCCGAGACGTGGATCGGCACCTTCGCCGTCTCTCCCCGCTGCGGATCGAACAGCCAGATCCAGCCGCCCGCCTCATAGACGACCGCGTCGGGGCCGCCGCTCGGCCAGAGCACGTCCCAGTCACCGTTCGTCACCTTGGTCGTCGCCTTGCTGCTCACGTCGTAGGCGAACAGGTTGAGCGTGTGCTCCTTGTCCGAGGCGTAGTAGATCTTGTCGCCGAGCCAGACCGGCCACATCTCGTTTTCCGGCGTCTTGGTGATCTGCTCGGCGCTGTCCTTGGCGAAATCGTAGATCCAGACGTCCGGCGTCCGGCCGCCCCGGTGGCGCTTCCAGTTGCGGAACTCGCGGCCGATCGGGGTATAGGCGAAGCGACCCCCGTCGGGCGAGAGCGTCCCCGCGCCCCCTTCCGGCATGCGCATCGGCTCTTCCATGCCGCCCGCGGCGGGCACCGTATAGGGCCGGCCGATCCGTTCGTCGTAGCCCACCCGGTTGGCGCGGAAGACGATTTTCTTGCCGTCCGGCGTCCAATCGAGGATCACGTTGTCGTAACCGCCGCGCGGCGGCAGCTCCCCGATGTCGTTCCGGAAGGTCAGCTGCTTGGGCTCGCCGCCGTCCGCGGAAACCACGTAGACCTGCCGGGTGCCGCTGTACTCGCCCGAAAAGGCGACCTGGCGGCCGTCGGGCGAGAGCTTCGGGAACAGCTCCTGGCCCGGGTGCGAGGTCAGCCGGCGCGCCTCGCCGCCCGCTCGGGGGACGATCCAGACGTCGCCGGCATAGACGAAGACGATCCGGTCGCGCGAGACGTCCGGCGTATGGAGCATGCGGGAACCGCCGTCCGGTTGACCGAACGCGGAGGACGAGGCAACGAACGCGGCGGCCGCCGCCAGCAGGGCGAGCCGGCCGAGGAACGGCGAGAGACGAGCTTTCTTCACAGGATTTCCTTTCCAAGGGGGTCATGCGGCAGCGCGGCCGATCCTGTCTGTACGGAGGGGGAGAACGCAAGTTGCCCTGCGGCTTGCCGCGACAGGAGGCAACCTTGGAACTTTGAGACCGGGTAGGATGGCCCAATGCAGACCCCTCGGATCGTGCGGCTCCAGGACGTGACCCCCAGCCCCTGGAAGAACGGCGGCGGCCAGACCCGCGAGCTGTCGGCCTGGCCCGAGGGCGCCCCTTGGCGTCTGCGGGTGAGCGTCGCCGAAATCGGCAGCGACGGCCCGTTCTCTTCGTTTTCCGGCATCACCCGCTGGATCGCCGTGGTCGCAGGGAAAGGAGTGGTGCTGCGGTTCGGCTCCGAGGAGCGCAGGCTCTCCATGGGAAGCCCTCCGCTGCGGTTCGACGGGGCCTGGTCGCCCGGTTGCCGGCTGATCGACGGACCGACTCTCGACCTCAATCTGATGATCGCCGACGGACGGGGAACGATGACCACGGCCTACTCGGCCAAGCCCTGGGCGGAAAGATTTGCCCAGCGCGGCCTGTTCGCTCGCGCCGCCGGCCGCTGGGTGCCCGAGAAGGGCGAGCCGGTGGGTCTGATGCCGAATTCTCTCCTCTGGCACACCGAGGCGGAGCCCGGCGCCTGGCGTTTCGAGCCCGAGTCGGCCGCCCCCGAAGGCACTCCCGTCGGCTGGTGGCTGGGCTATACCCCCGAAGAAATTCGCGTCTCCCGATAGGAATCGCCATCCGGGAAGGGCGATAGCATGTCCGTCATTGTGCGGATGCTCCGCCCGAGAGGGGAGCGCCGCCGGGAGCCGCAAAATGAAAGTCGTTCAAAGAATCGGCGGGCCGGTCGCCTGCCTCGCCGCCGCAATCCTGCTCGCGGGAGGCTGCGCGCCGAAACCGGCTCCCGTCGTGGTTCAAGCCAAAGAGCACGCTCCTGCCGGGCTCGAATGCCAAGAGGTCGCAGGGCTCGATGCCCTGTTCGCGCCGGGCGCCGGCCTGCTGCTCGGCGAGATGCACGGCACGGAACAGAGCCCGGCGTTTCTGGCGAACACCGTCTGCCTGGCTCTCAAAGCCGGTTTGCCGGTCACCGTGGCGCTCGAAATCCCGCGGGAGGAGACTTCGAGGATCGACGTTTTCCTCTCCTCGGCCGGCGGCGAAAAGGATCGCGAAGCTCTCTTGGCCGGTCCGTTCTGGCGCGCCGAGTACCAAGATGGCCGGCGCAGCCAAGCGATGTTCGCCCTCTTGGAGCGCCTGCGGCGGTTTCACCAGAGCGGCAAACCGGTCCGCGCCGAGTTGCTCGACCGTGCCGAGCCCCCTAAATCTTCCGTCGAGCGCGATCGGCGGCTCTCCGAGGCGCTCGCCGAAGCTTTCGACAAAACTCCGGAAGGGATCGTGATCGGACTGCTCGGCAACGTGCATACGCGGATTCGCCGGGGCGTTCCCTGGGATCCCGACTACGAGACGGCGGGGTCCGTTCTGCTGCAACAGAAGCCCGAGCTTCACGTGACGGCGCTCGATGTCTCGTATCGCGGGGGCGAGGCCTGGACCTGCCTCACCGCCGAGGCGTCCAGTTGCCGGGTCCGCACCGTCAAAGGTCAGCCGTCGGCTCCGGCGGAAGGAATCGAGATCTACCCCGAGATCACCAACGGCCACAACGGCGTTTACTACGTGGGAGACCTTCGCCCCTCCCCGCCGATGGTTCAGGCATCGCGCGCGCCGGGGGCCTGATCGGTCGGATCGATCGGAGCGGCGGGCGGCGCAGGCAGCCGAACGCCGTGCGCCGCGAAGTCTTCGAGCGCGGCGAGCAGCACGGCCTGCTGGCGATCCATGTGCAGGTTCATGTTCGAGCCGAGGACGAAATAGACCAGCTCGATCTCGATGCCGAACCGGCCGATCGCTTTGACGTGGGCGCGGTCGAAGCGCAGATCGTCCTGGGCCGCCACGATCGCCTGAAGGCGCGAGGGGATCGCCGCCAGCTCGGCCGCGGGAGTTTCGAGCGCCACGGAAAACGAGAGCGCCACCCGCCGCTCGGCCATCCGGCCGAAATTGTGCAGCCGGCTCTTGAGCAGATCGCCGTTCGAAAAGATCAGTTGCTCGCCCGAGGTGCTGCGGAGGCGGGTGGTCTTCAAGCCGATCGATTCGACCGACCCCGAAAGCTCATCGACCTGAATCGAGTCGCCGAGCACGAACGGCTTGTCGATCAGAATGGTGAGCGAGGCGAAGAGATCGGCGAGGATGTTCTGGGTCGCGAGCGCGAGCGCCAGGCCGCCGACCCCCAGTCCCGCGATCAGGGCGGTGACTTGAACTCCGAGGGCGTCGAGCGCCGCCAGAGCGAGGACCGCTCCGAGAATCAGTTTGCCGAGAAATTTGAGCGCATTGAGAGTGGTCGCGGAGGCCGGGTCGAACCCCGTCCGCCGCTGGCGCCGGTCGATCCAGAAATCGATCGTCGCGGAAACCCAGAGGGCCACCTGGAGGAAGATCGCGATCACCGCGACAGTGCCGAGAACACGTTCCAGGCGGAGCGGCAGGCGAACGGCGAGCGCGCCGAGGCGGAGCGCCACGGCGAGCAGCAGGAGACGCCGGGTGCGCCGGGCGAGCACGACGGCGAAATCGTCGAGGGGAGTCTCGGTCCGCTCGGCGCGCGGTGCGATGCGAAGCACGATCAGGCGGCGGATCAGGAGCGCCGATCCGAAGACGCCGAGCGCAAGGCCGAGGGCGGCGGCCCAATTCTGCCAGGGGTTGCCGAACAGCTCGAAAGGGATCACGGAAGTCTCGGGGGGCGGGTCGGAAAGTGGGCCGGTGGCGATCGGTCCCGAGAATGCTATCAGCTCCTCCGGCGCTCAAGAGACATCGACGCGGGTAACGAAAAACGGGCGCCGAGAGCCTATTCCTTGAAATACCAGGAATTAGGAGAAGCCATGAAACCGCTGCGCCACCTCTCGACTCTTGCGCTCTTTGCGCTTCTGCTCGGCGCCTTGCCGGCCGAAGCGAACAACTGCACCGCGGACGCCGTTCCCGCGGCCACCCTGCTGCTGCCCTATTTCGAAGTCGATCTCGCCAACGCCGCGGGCGCGAACACGACGTTCTCGATCCAGAACGTCGGCCCGAACGGCGTTCTCACCAAAGTCGAGCTGTGGAGCGATCTCGCCGTTCCGGCCGGCGGATTCATGATGTACCTGAAGCCGCGGGAGCGCCGGACCGTCGATCTGAGGAACGTCATCAACTGCGTTCTGCCCGCGACCGTCAACCCGGCCGGCACCTTCCCGAGCTGCGCCGGGGCGCTGCCTCCCAGCTCGGCGTTCTGCGCCACGTTCGATTGGAAGAACACGCTCTCCGGCAAAGCCTCGACGTTTCTCGGCGGCAAGTGCGGCGGGCGAGATTTCAACGACTCGATCGCCCGCGGTTACGCCACGATCGACACGATGAACGTCTGCACGACGCTCTCCCAGGTGACCGCCGGATTCTTCACCTCGGGCGGAACCGGCAACGCTTCGAACCTGAACGTGCTGGCCGGGGATTTCGCGATCGCCAACACCTCGACCGGGCCGGCGTTCAGCGCGCCTTTGGTCTCGATCGAGGCCCGCGTGGCCGACCCCGAAACGTCGATCGTTGGCAACGCCACGTTCTACGGGCGGTTCGATGCCTGGACCGCGGCGGACAACCGCGAACCGCTCGGCGGTATCTACGGCCCGCGCTACAGCACCGTCTCCCGCGTCGCTTCGACCGATCTGATCGTTTGGCGCGACCCGAAAGTGAACCAGACCGCCTTCACCTGCGGCACGGTCCCGGCCTGGTTCCCGCTGGGCCAGACTTCGATCGTTCGGTACACCGACGCGGGGGCGGCGACGCTCGTTGGCGGCACCCCGTTTCCCGCCGCGGCGCAACGGGTCTCGGCGCTCCCCTTGACCGGCGCCTTAGGCGGCAGCGGCTGGCTTCGCCTCGATCTCAACTTCAGCCCCGCGGCGGCCGGCAACAACCCGCCCGAAGCCCCGGGGCGCGCCCAGGCCTGGGTCGGCACGCTGATCAAACAGGTCGGGAAATTCCCCATCAGCTTCGAGTCGGTCGCTTTGAACAACGGCTGCACGGGAGCGCTCGGCTACCCGTAGCGGCTTCGATCCGCGGCCGGCGCCTTTTTCGGGCGCCGGCCTGCTCCTTCGAGCGGGCGCTTTTCAATCCCGAGCCGCCGCGGTCGGCCCCGAGTAGCCGAAGTCAAAGGTCAGGTCGTTGCCCGTCACAAGATGGGTGAGCGAATCGCCGCCGGTCGTGCTCGACTTTCCGAACAGCGGCCGCCCCGCGGCGAAATTGCTTGCCGCCACGCGCACTCTGTACGGGCCTGGTACGTCCCGGCCGAAGCAATAGAGTCCGCTCGTATCGGTCCCCGTTCGGTTCGCCAGACAGGCCGCCCAATTCGGGCTCGTCGAGTCGCCGGTTTTCGTCTTGGCGATCACCACGCCATCGCTCGGACGCACCAGCTCCATCGTCACTCCGGCAATTCCCGTCTCGCCCTTGTCCAAAGTTCCCGGATGCGTGGTGTCCGCCCAGACGAAGTCGCCCAACAGGTAGATCGACTCGTCCGGGCAGGCAGGAACGCGAGGAACGTCGTCCGGATTTTCGCCCGGGATCGGATCCCGCGCCGGACGGGAGGCGCAGGTCTTGGCGTGCCAGAAGTTCAGGTTCCCGAGGTCCAGACCGAGGATCTTGATCTTCCACGTGCCGCTCGGCAGCGTGGCGCCCGAGGTGACATAGTCCGCCTCCCCGGCGAAGGGCGAGCCCGCGCTCGCGATCAGGAACTGTTCCCACTCGAAACTCCCCGAGGGATTGTCATTGAAATAAAAGGACCCTTGGGGATCGGTCACTTCGTACCGGACACAGCCGATGTTGTTCGGATCGCCGGGCTCTCCCCGTCGCGCCACGTCGAAGTTGTTGTCATCCGGCGGTGCCCCCGAAAGTTGAACCCCTTCGGGATTCGCGCCGGTGACCACGAAAGGAAAACCCGCGTAGGTCTCGTCGGTATCCGGATCGTCCTCGTCAAAACAAGGATCGAACGACACGCCGGACGGAGTGCCGGCCGTCAAACCCGTTCCGAAATCGAAGTCGCCATCGAACAGGCGCACCTCGGTTTCGCCGCCAGGTAGATTGAAAAAGAAGCTGAACGTCCCGTCGTACGTCGTGGTCGCGCCCAGAAACCCGCCCGGAGGAGGGAAGGGGGAACCGGGGTAGAGAATCGGACCGTCATTGAACAACTGGCGCAACGCCCCGACCAGGCCGAACTGCGACGTGCCGAACGTGATCGGGTAGGAGGCCGCGATTTTGAAGTTGCTTTCCAGTCTCTCGTCCGGTTCGCAGGCGCCGTCCAAGTCGATCACCAAATTATAGAAATAGTTGCCGCTCGGCGCCCGGGCGATCGCCGCATTGGTGATCGTCACCGCCCACCACGCGTTGTCCCGCATTTCCGGCGCCGACGAAGTCCAAAGAGGCCCCTGGGTGGGATTGATCGCATTGCCGAACCACGCGCCGATCAGGTTGGCCGGCTCGGTGCTTCCGCGCCGCAACGGATCGGCGTAGAGCGAAAACTTCAGCTGGCGCGTGCCGGAATCCCAGTGCATCTTTTTGGTGTTATCGACGGAGCCCGTATCGCCGTCGAAGAAATTGAGATTGAAAGTCGGAATCCCCGGAGGAGCCGCAAGCGTCACTTGAACATTCGCTTCGAGCGTCAACATCCCCGCGCACGCGATGCCGAGGAACCTCCCGTCGGTTGCACTTTCTGAAGGAAGAGACGCGAGGGGCCGAGTCCCGATCTGGCCGCCCGCGGAAACGAAGCCCGGAACGGTCCCGAGCACAGAGAACAGAGCGACCCGCAGGACCTTCGTCCATGGCGACGACAGCGCGGGCCAAAACCACATACGAGCCGGACATTTCACGACGCCCTCCTTGCGACAAAGAGAAGACCTCCGTCGCTTCGCCGTTACTTTGAGCCACGGCCGAGCGCGTATAGTCCGGACAAGATGGCGTCGCGCGCGATTGTCCCCCCGACGGCGAAACGGCCTTCTGAGTTAGGATCACTTACACTTGCCATTGCGGCCTTGGAACATCCTCTGATAGAGACAGACCTCCTCGTGAACCCGGAGCCTTGCCGTACGCCGAGCGCTCCGAGTGAGCCGGCCCTCCGAGCACCGGTGCGGCAGCCCGGAGTCCGCGCGGCGTGATTCGAGTCCGTCTTTTCGGCGGTTTCGAGGTCTGGCATGGGGATCGCCAGGTCCGCGGTTTCGAATCGCAAAAGGTCCGCGCGCTCTTCGTCTATCTCGCCTACCAAGCGGGGCGCGCGTTCAGCCGCGACCATCTCGCCGGATTGCTCTGGCCCGAGCAGGAGGAGGATGGCGCGCGGCATGCCCTGCGCCAGGCGCTCTACAACCTTCGCTCGGCGCTGCCCGGCAAGGACACCCCGAATCCGCCGCTGCTCGTCAGCCACAGCGACATCCGGATCAACCCGGCGGCCGGCCTATGGGTCGACGTCCATGCCTTCGAAGAATCGATCAAGCGCGGAGCCTCGCGGGACGCCGCCGACCCGCACCACCTGGCGACCGCGGTGCAGCTGTACCGCGGCGATTTTCTCGCCGGTTTTTTCGTTCGCGACAGCAGCTCGTTCGAGGAGTGGCTGATCGCCGAGCAGGAGCGC
>DATMZU010000735.1:0-5475 GCA_035607435.1 Thermoanaerobaculia bacterium
AGGCCGAGGTTCGCGATCGTGGCGGTCGTTCCTTCGGTCAGGTCGAGCGGCTTTTCGAGCACCATTCGCACCTTCGCCTGGCGCCCCTGGAGACCGATGCCGTCGACCCGGCCGACGCGGACGCCGGCCACGCGCACCGCCGCCTTGTCGTCCAGACCTGCGACCGAATCGAAGACCGCGGAGACCGCTTTTCCTTTCGTTCCCCAGGGGCTCCAGTCCTCGATCTTCCAGACCAGCAGCCCGAGGATCGCGAGACAGATCGCGGTGAACAGCCCGACGCGGATGACGTTGCCCATCGTCAGCTCCTAGTTCTTCGAGAAGGCCGCGCTCTCCGCAGTGAGCGGGCCGTCGGCAATACCATGGATGAACTGTTGCACGCGGGGATCGGCGTGGTGCCGGAATTCCTCGGGCGCCGCTTCGGCGACGATCTTGCCTTGGTGAATCATCGCGATCCGATCGCCGATCCGGAACGCGCTTTCCATGTCGTGGGTGATGGTGATCGTGGTCGAGTGCAGACGGTCGTTCAAATCAATGATCACCTCGTCGATCAACGCGGTGGTCACCGGATCGAGCCCGGTGGTCGGCTCGTCGAACAGCAGGATCTCGGGCTCGACAGCGATCGCCCGCGCGAAGCCGACCCTCCGCCGCATGCCGCCCGAAAGCTGCGAGGGGAGCTTGTCGGCAACTCCCGAGAGGCGCACCAGCTCCAGGCATTCCTCCACCCGATCGCGCCGCTCGGCGGCGGTCATCTGGGTCTGGCGGGTGAGCGGAAAGCCGACGTTCTCCCCCACCGTCATCGAGTCGAACAGCGCGCCCTCTTGGAAACTCATGCCGAAGCGGCGGCGGAACTCGGTCAGCTCTCGGTTGGAGAGCGACTCCATCGCGACCCCGTCGATCTCGACCGTTCCGGCGTCCGCCTTGAGCAGGCCGATGATGTGCTTCAAGAGCACGCTCTTGCCGGTTCCAGAGCCGCCGATGATCACCAGCGATTCGGCCTGGCGGATGTCGAGATCGACGCCGTCCAGGACCCGCTTCGGCCCGAACGACTTCATCAGGCCGCGGATGCGGATCTTGACGGCGTCGCCGCCGGGTCTTGAGGCGACGGGCAGGTTTTTAGGTTTCGGTTCGGTCACGGCGTGCCTTAGAACAAGATCCGGGTGAGGAAAAAGTCCGAGATCAAAATCGCGATGCTCGCGAGCACCACCGCCTTGGTGGTCGAACGGCCGACCCCTTCAGCGCCGCCGGTGGTGTAGAACCCCTGCTGGCAGCCGATCACCGCGATCAGGAAGCCGAACACGGCGGCCTTGATCAGCCCCGAGAACAGGTCTTTGAGATCCATGAACTGGAAGCTCGCATGGAGGTAGCTGATCGGATTCGCGCCCATCAGAGGGACCGAGACGATGTAGCCGCCGGCAACGCCCAACGCGTCGGCCAGCACGACCAGCAACGGCAGGGTCAAGACCGTCGCCCAGACCCGCGGCACCACGAGGTAATGGACCGGGTCGGTCGCCATCACTTCGAGCGCGTCGATCTGCTCGGTGACTCGCATGGTGCCCAGCTCGGCGCCCATCGCCGACCCGGAACGCCCGGCGACGATCAGGCTCGACAGCACCGCCGCCAGCTCGCGCACCATCGACAGGCCGACCAGCGTGCCGACGTACGATTCGGCGTTGAAGCGCCGGAGCACGGTGAACGTCTGAAGCGCCATGACGCCGCCGGTGAAGAGAGCGGTCAGCAGGACGACCGGGATCGAGCCGAGCCCCACCCGGACCATCTGGCGAAACAGCTCGCGCACGTCGTACGGCGGCCGCGGCGTCCAGGCGAACAGCCGGCCGACCAATTGGGTGAATCGACCCAGCTCGAGCAGAAAGTTCTCGACCGGCCGGGGGAGCGCCGTCTTCATCCCATCCGCCACTCTCTAGTCCTCCCTCGAAAAGCGCGAGACGATGTGGTCGAGCCGACCGCCCCGAAAGTAACGCCGCGGCAGGCGCAGTCCCAGATGGCAAAGGATCTCCCACGAGATCGTCCCCGCCTGGCGCGCGAGATCGACCGCGGTGATCTCCTCGCTCCCCTGGCGGCCGAGCAGCACGGCCTCGTCGCCCAACACGGCGTCGGTGTCCGTGATGTCGAGCAGCGTCATGTCCATCGTCACCGAGCCCGCGACCGGCACTCTCCGACCGGCGACCAGCGCCTCGGCCTTGCCCGTGAGGCGCCAGGCGTAGCCGTCGGCATAGCCCACGGGGACCACGGCGATCCGGCTCGGCCGTTCGGTGATCGTGCGCCCGCCGTAGGAAAGCTGGGTCCCGGCCGGCACCTCGCGCACCTGGACGATCTTGGCGACCAGCGACATCACCGGCGCGAGGCCCGTCGCCGGCCCTTCCGCGGTCGTCGCCGGGGTCACCGGATCGATGCCGTAGAGGCCGATTCCCATCCGCACCAGGGTGTTGCGCGACGACGGCCGATGAAGGGCGGCGGCCGAGTTCGCCATGTGGATTTCGATCGTTCTCCGTTCGTCCGGCGTCAGTTGGGCGAGCACGTCGTTGAAGCGGTTCTCCTGCCGGTCGTTCTTCGCGTTCGAGAGATCGTCGGCGTTCGCGAAGTGCGACAGCAGACCGGTCATCCGGAGCTGCGGCGAGGAGCGCAGGATTTCGAGCGCGCGCGGCACCTCGGCGAGCGGCACTCCCAGCCGGCCCATGCCCGTATCGACCTTCAAGTGCAAGGCCTGGGGCGCGTCGGCGGTGCTCCCGGCGCTCCAATCCCGCCAGAGCGCCAGCTCCGCGAGGCTCGACACCGCGGGGGTCAGCTCATAGCGGCGATAGAGCGCCAGCCACTCCGGCCGCGCGGTGCCGAGCACCAGGATCGGCAGATCGACGCCCGAGCGGCGGACCTCCGCCCCCTCTTCGAGCAAGGCGACGCCCAGCCAATCGACCCCGGCCGCTTCGAGCGCGCGCGACACCCCCGTCGCGCCATGGCCGTAGGCATCGGCCTTGACCACCGCGAGAATGCGCGCCGACCCCATCCGGGCGCGCAGGGCGGCGAGATTGCGATCGAGAACGTCGAGATCGACGTCCACCCACGCCGGCCGCAACGCCGAGGCAAGCAGCTCCGCCTCGCTCGTCCGCTCCGTCAACCGCTCGGCGGCGGGAGCTTCAGCCATCGGCTCAGAACGGGGCAGAGTGATCGAGGCCATGGCGGTCCAAATTGCGGAAACTGGTGGTTTCACCCAGAAAGACCAGCTCGACCGTGCCGGTCTCGCCGTTCCGGTGCTTGGCGATGATCAGCTCGGCCAAACCCTTCTTGTCCGGGTCGTCCTGGTTGTACACCTCGTCTCGATAGACGAACGCGACCATGTCTGCGTCCTGCTCGATCGACCCCGACTCGCGAAGGTCCGAAAGCTGCGGCCGGTGGTCGCTCCCCCGCCGCTCCGGGGCTCGCGAGAGCTGGGAGAGCGCGATCACCGGCAGCTCCAGCTCTTTGGCGAGCTGTTTCAGGCCGCGGCTGATCGCCGCGATCTCCAGGTTGCGGTTCTCGTATTTGCCCCCCGCCTGCATCAGCTGGAGGTAGTCGAGGATCACCAGCGCGAGCCCCTTCTCGGCTTTGAGGCGGCGCGCCTTCGAAGCGATTTCGAGCAGGGTCGGGTTCGGCGAGTCGTCGATGTAGAGCGGCACGTCGGCGGTGGCGCGGACGACCTGATGGACCCGCGTCCACTGCTGGTGGGAGAGCGTCCCGGAGCGCAGGCGGGAAAACGACACGTCGGCCTCCGAGCAAAGGATGCGCAGGGCCAGCTCCTGCTGGCTCATCTCCAACGAGAAAACCCCCACCGTCCGCTTTTCGCGGATCGCCACGTGCTGGGCCATGTTGAGCGCGATGCTGGTCTTGCCCATGCCGGGCCGGCCGGCGATGATGATCAGGTTCCCCTTGTTGAGGCCATGGGTGATCCGGTCGATGTCGGTAAATCCCGTGGGGATGCCGATCAGCGTCGAGCCGGGACGCTCCTCCAGCTCTTCGAGCGTGGTGTGGAAGACGTGCGAGAGGATGACGAAGCCGCGCTGGACCGCCTCTTCGCCCAATCCCAGGATCGCCTGCTCGGCGCGGCCGAGCGCCTCGGCGGCTTCGACCCCGCCGTCCAGGCAGTCGCGGATGATCTTGCCCGAGGCTTCGATCAGCCGGCGGCGGACCGAGCGCTCCTTGACGATCTCGACGTAGGAATCGAGCCGGCCGAGGTCGGGCAGATCGAGGTCGAGATTCGCGAGGTAGGAGATCCCCCCCGCCTTCTCGAACAGCGCCTGCTGCTCCAGCTTCGCCTGGACCGTCCGCAGGTCGATCCCGACCAGCTCCTCCTGCAGCTCCAACATCACCCGGTAAAGAATCTGATGCCGCTCGCCGTAGAAATCCTCCGGCTTGAGCCGCCCGGAGATCGTCGGCAACAGTGCCTGATCGAGCATCACCCCGGCGAGCACCGCCCGCTCGGACTCCTCGCTGTGCGGGAGCGCTTTTTGAGGACTGAGGGTTTCGAGCATCGAGGGGATTTGAGCGGAAGAGCGCGAGCGAGCGCCATTCTCCCGCAACGGGAGGCACGGCGGCAAGCGCGACACCCGCCCAACTCCCGCCGCGGGAGCTCAATCGATGTTCGGCATGCTCACTGTCCTCCCTGGAACCTTGGGGGGTGGCGGAATCAATTGAATTCTCACTCGCCGCACACCCGTACCGATGCGGTCCTCTCGTCCGCTGATCGTCCGGTTGAAAGCGGCATAGAGGTCACGGTTCGTCGGCCCTTTGGCGTCGCGCTGCCCGGCAAGTCCGAAGAGATAGGGCGACTTGAGCTGGCCGGACACTCCCGGCGACTTCCAGGCCACCCACCCGTCGGCGACCTCCACTTGGATGTCCTTGTTGGCCCCCGCCGCGCTTTCCGCCAGAGCGAGGCGAAGCGGGCTCATGGGCAGAAGTTCATTGCCGAAGATTGCCAGGTCGCCGCCCAAGACCTGCACCTCGGCGGAGTAGGTCTGATCTCCGCCGTCTCCACCCTCCCCGTCATTGGAGCGGGAATCGCCGATGTTCAAGAGCCAGCCGCTCGGGGCGTCTCCCAGCTCCACCATGAAGAGAGCGCGATCGAACCCGCTGGTCGCCGGATCGAGGGTCAGCTTGATGAGCGCCCTGTTCTGGCCGAGGGGACCCACGAGCACGAGACCGAGAATCCCCCCGCAGGTGTGGCGGTTGCGCGCCAGGTCGATAAGGCACTCTGCCCGGCCCTTCCGCCCGATGGTGGAATCCACCGGGTCCGCGTCCTGGGCATCCGGGACTCCGTCGCCGTCGTCATCGAGATCTCTCACGTCCGGCACCCGGTCGCCGTCGCTGTCGGTGTCCAGAGCCCGGGTGACGAGCTGGTAGGTCGCTCCGCCGAGCACCTGTCCGCCGGTCCCTTGGGTCAGCGTCACCTGGTAGGCGTGGGAGGTGCCCGCGTGCGGCACCGGCGCG
>DATMZU010000752.1:0-3936 GCA_035607435.1 Thermoanaerobaculia bacterium
GCGCCGTGCGCCGCCGCGTTCGCCGTCTTGGTCGGGGTCGCCCCGAAGTGGGCGCGCTCCTCAGGAGGAAACGACTCCGGCGCACCGGCGAAGTACGCGACGATCTTCCCCTTGGCCTCGACGCCCGCGTAGTCGTCGTACCCTCTCTCCGGCGCCGTGACGCCGTAGCCGACGAAGACCACCCGCCCCTCGACCTGGGTCAATCCCTGAAACCCGCCGCGCAGCAGGATGTCGCGGCCGGGGAGGAGCGACGATCGCTCGCCGGCGGCGGGGATGATCTCGACGCTGCTTCCGCCGTCAATGAGCACGCCGCGGCGCATCGGTACCCGCTGAAACCAGGCGCCGTTCACACCCGGCTCGAGCCCGGCCGCATCGAGCTGTGAGGCGACGTAGTGTGCCGCGATCTCGTAGCCTCGCGTCGCGGTACCCCGGCCTTCGAGGAGATCGTCGGCCAGGAACGCCATATGCGCCCGGATCGCAGAGGACCGGATCTGCCGGCCGGCGTTCGCGACGGCCGGATCGTGCAAGCCGGCGGTTGGCGGATTGGCGGCGGTCGCCGCCGCCGCGAAGAGGGACAGGGCCAGGGTGGTCGTGGAAATGACGATCTTGGTCATCCGGCGAACATAGCATGAGAGACCGCGACAAGCTCCTGGGCTATCCCCAACTTCAGGTAGAGGATCGGAGCGCGGTTCTTCGAGGGTGGTCCGTTGGTGGTACTGTTGACTCGCGCCTGAGAGGACATTTCGGAATCGCATTGGACTCAGAGAACGGCGAGAGAATCCCGCCATGGCCTTCACGAGAAACTTGGGGCTCTGCTTCTCGAGCCTTTATATCCTTGCGTGCGCCTCCGCCCCTACCCGCACACCGGAGAAACCCGCGATGCAGGACGTCACCGTCGACCACGTCATCGTCGGTATTGCGGACCTCGAGGAAGGTCTTCGTCTGCTCACCCAGTTGGCGGGTGTGGAGCCGCAGCGCGGCGGCCAGCATCCTGGACGTGGGACACAGAACGCTCTGCTGAGCCTCGGGCCGCATACCTATCTGGAGCTCATCGCTCCTGTGGGCGAGCCCTCGGAGGAGATGAAGTTCCTTGCCGATCTGCATGAGCTCACGCCGATCGGCTGGGCGGTCGGCACCAAGGACCTCGATGCGACGAAGAGCCGGCTGGAGGGCGCGGGCTTTCGGGTCTCGGCGCCGCGAGACGGCTCGCGGGTGCGGCCGGACGGGCAGGTTCTGCAGTGGCGCACCGCGGCACTGGAGGACGTGCCCGGCGATCTCACGCCGTTCCTCATCGAGTGGAGCGCGCAGACGCCTCATCCCGCCACGACCTCTCCGGGAGGCTGCACGCTCGAGTCGGTGGAGATCGTCGGTCCCGAGGTCGAGCGCTTGGCCAAGCTCGTGACGGAGCTTCGGCTCGGCCTGGTCGTCCACGACGGTACCGCGCCGCAGTTGAGCCTCACGTTGGCTTGCCCTGCCGGCCGTATTACGTTGGGTAGCCCAGATCGACCTTGACCCGAGTAGGGTCACCGGCGCTTTGGGTCGCGGAGCCGTTTGGGATCGTAGTCGTCGTAGTAATCGACCTTGCCAACCCAGTCGAGGATCTCCCCCCGCTTGCGCGCCTGCACGTACTCCTTGAGGGCCGCTGTCACCGCTTCCCTCTTGGTGCGGTGGTTCCCGACTCGCAGGGCCTCTTCGATCAAGCTGTCGTCGAGAGCGAGGTGGATTGCCATCTCTGTCCGTCCCCTTGAGACTCTACACATAGAGATATGTGGCATCAAGGCTGGCGCCAGGGGATTGGACGCAAGACGCGCCCGCCTGCGACAACGACGCGCCTCGCAGAGGAGTTAAGCTACAGCGGGTGCTGCTTTTCCAGGGAACGGTATGCAAGACGCCAGGACATCATCTCGACCGATCCGCTACTTCCTCCAGACCGAACGGCTCGGATTCCGCCCCTGGTCCGAGGCGGATTTCGAGCTGGCGATGGGCCTTTGGGAAGATCTCCAAGTGACTCGCTTCTTCGGCGGTCCCTTTTCCCGCGAGTGGGTGCAGGGACGGCTCTCCCGCGAGATCGCGCACTGGCAGTCGTACGGCTTTCAATATTGGCCGCTTTTTCTGCTTGCCACCGGCGAGCACGTCGGGTGTTGCGGACTGAAACCCCGCAAGCCCGAAGAGAGGATTCTCGAGATCGGATTCCATTTGCGGCCGGCGTACTGGGGTTTCGGGTATGCGGCGGAAGCCGCGCGCACAGTGATCGAGTACGCGTTCGGCACACTCGGAGCGAGCGCGCTCTTCGCCGGGCACGGCCCTGCCAACGAGGCATCGCACCGGCTGCTGACGAAGCTGGGATTTCGCTATACTCATGATGAATACTTCGCGCCGACGGGTCTCGATCATCCAGGGTATCTGCTGACTGCGGAGGAATTCGCGGCGGCCTATCCACAGAGATGAGGAATCGTGCTGATCATCCACGGCACCTATCACTGGAAACCCAAGCGGATCGCCTTTCGCAACGACTACTGCCGCAAGTGCGAGGCCGAGCGCCTGTCGGTGCTCGTGCGGACCATCGACGTCCTTCACGTCTTCTGGATTCCAATCCTGCCGCTGGGTGTTTGGAGCCGCTGGTTCTGCCGCACCTGCGGCGGGCGGCCCCACGAGGTGACCCGAACGCGGCGCGGCTTCAAGATCGCCGGGGCGGTCATACTCGCGCTGATGAGCGCCGTCACCTGGGTGCCGATGCCGGATGCCAAGGATGACATGGCCATGATCTGGGCTCTGCGGATTGGCCTGCCCCTGGCGACCGCGCTCGCCATTCGCTCGGCGGTCCGGCACAGGCCCGAGCCGGACTTCAAACGCCGCTTAGCGGAGGTCCGGCCCTTCGAAGGCTGGCAGTGCCCGCTCTGCGGCGGCCAGCTCATGAATCTCCCGAAGTGGCACTGCCTGAATTGTGGCGCGGAGCACCGGCCGTTGCGGGTGCGCAGGGATACCTGACGCCGACCCCGGAAAACAGCGAGGCCCCTGGAGCGCGAGCACGATCCAAGGGGCCGAAGGAAGCCTGCAGAAGGCTATTCGCGAAGCTCTTTGCTGGAGGGAACGCAGAGCATGTGAGGCGCGATCACGACGTAGCTCTGGCTCTCGAACTGATTTTTGATCACGACTCTCCGTTCTTTGAATCTGCCCTCCGACTTGATGTCATAACACAACCAATGATCCATCTGTGTCGGCGCGGCGTCGATCCGGAAGTAGGCTGCGCCTCCTCCGAACGGGCTGGCATTCGCCTTGATCGTAATCTGATGGGGTCCAGCCGCTAAAGTAAAGATAGCGTGGCTGACGAGGGGATCCGTAAAGCACGGGTCAGGATTGTCTCCACAGTCGCCGGTTGTACTGGGTACAGAGGTGAGGCCTATCGAAGCGCCGAAATCGAACACCTCAAACCGGTCGCCGCGAAGAAAGGCATCCGTCACCTTGAGCGTGACACCGCCGGGGGGCGCCGTGAACGTCCACGGCGGCGTGCCTCCGAAAACGGAGTTTCCGCCTGAGCTCGGCGCGCAGCTAGGGCCTCCTGGATCGGCTGGCGAACAGCCGATCGCCGAGCTGCCGGTGGCAAAGAACGCGAACTCGATCCAAGGCCCGCCGATCGGAACCGGCCCCATGAGAGAAGCCGTGGTCGCGGGTTCTGTCGCCTTCCTGGCCTCTCGGCTTGCGACTCCATTCTGGGGTTCCTGCGCATTGATGGGTTGCGTTGAAAAGGCCAGGTGGCAAAGGAGCGTCATCAATCCCGCCGCGATGGCCGCCGTCGATCTATTGATCGTCATGATTGTCTCCTCTCGATTGAAGGATGCGAGGTTTCTTTTACCGGGGAACTCGAGCTTCCTGTTTGTTCGGGGTTGGCCTCCTTTCCAAGGTCACTGAGGATTGGCGGACAGCGAGTGCCGAGGG
>DATMZU010000756.1:0-22563 GCA_035607435.1 Thermoanaerobaculia bacterium
TGGCCAACGCCCATGGCGCCGACCAGCTTTACCACGAGACGCTCACCCGCGCTTGGGTCGAACTGATCGCGGACGGAGCGCATCGTTTCCCCGCGTCGTCGTCGTTCGAGTTTCTCGAAGCCTGCCCCGAGCTTCTCGACCGGTCGATCCTCAACCGCTATTACTCTCCCGAGCTGCTCGCAAGCGACCGAGCGCGCAAGACCTGGGTCGAGCCGGATCGACTGCCGATTCCAGGAGCCGCCACCGCAGACTCTCGCCACTTGGTCGGAGTATGATCCCGGCCACGGCGGGACAAGGCGGCGCCTTCAGCGCCGAGAGGAGCGGAGGTTCCGCCGTGGCACCAAGGAGATCGAGATGTTCAAGAAATCTCGGAAGCTTGCCCTCCACCGCGAAACCGTAGCCGAGCTGTCCACCCCCCGGCTCCAGCGCGCCGCGGGCGGCATTCCGACCGTGGACACCAACTGCTACACCTGTAACATCAGCTGCCCCGGTACCTGCATCGATTTCTCCTGCGTCTGCAATCCGACTTGGGACTGCCCCACGGGCTAGTCCGTCGAGCCACCCCGGCCTGCCCCGCTCGGGCGGGCCGGAGTTTCTCGCCTCCCCCCTCCTAATGAAGTCCCCTTCCCTCCACCGCGCCGCGAAATCCGCGGCGCTCCTTCTCGCCCTTTGGGCTCTCGCCGTCGCCTGTCGTAGAGAAGGTGCCGTGCCCGCCAAACGTCCGTTGCTCGTGGTCGGGATCGACGGCGGCGAATGGAAGGTGATCGAGCGCCTCTGGGCAAAGGGCGAGCTGCCTCATTTGCATGACCTGGCGAACCGCGGAGTCCGAACGGGGTTGAAGACGGCCTACAACTCCTCGCCCGTCATCTGGACGACGATCGCGACGGGCGTGGTCCCCAAGCGGCACGGCATTACCGATTTCGTCGTGCCGACGGCGCAAGGGGATTTGCCCGTCTCTTCCGGCCTGCGCAAAGTCCCCGCTCTCTGGAACATGACGACCACCGGGCGGAGGAACACTGCGGTCCTCGGCTGGTGGGCCTCCTGGCCGGCCGAGCCGATCCGCGGCGTCTTGGTGAGCGACCGGATTTTGCTCGATCTACCGAACCGGGTTTCGCCACCCGAGGTGCTGGGCCGATTTCAAAAGGCCCAGGTCGCGGCCGAAAAAGAGCCGTCGCTTTTCGGTCTCGAGGAGGAAACCGAACGGCGCGACCGGTCGATGTCCTACTTCGCCCGCGAGCTACTGGCCAAGGGCGATCTCGATTTGATGATGCTCTACTTTCGCAGCACGGACGTCGTATCCCACCGGGCCTGGAAGTACTTTGAGCCCGAAGCCTTCGCCCCGATCGCCCCGGCCGAGCTCGAAGCTAACCGCGAGCGGGTCCCGAACGTCTACCGCGCGGTGGACGTGGAGATCGGCAAACTGCTCGAAATCGCCCCCGACGCAAACGTCCTGGTGATCTCCGATCACGGCTTCCACGCCACGGCCCGCGAGGAAGAGACGAAAGTCCTGCTCAATCTCGATGCGGTGCTCGAACACCTCGGCTACCTGAAGCACAAAGGAGGCGCGGTCGATTTCGCCCGGACCCAAATCTTCAGCTACGCCTCCTCGAATTTCCGCCAAGCGCGCTTCGTCCGCTTCGCGCTGGCCGGGCGGGAGAAAGAGGGGACCGTACGACCCGAAGAGCGCGCGGCCCTTCGCGATCGATTGACCGAGGCTCTTCGGGGAGTCACTTACCAGGGTGGCGAACCGGTCTTCTTCGTCCGCGACGCGCGGCCCAAAGAGGTCGCCGAAGGGGCGGATTTCGTGGTCGGAGTCTCGAAGGCCGGCGCCAGCGAAACTCTGATGGTCAACGGAACGCCCTGGAAAGGCGCGATCTCGGGGATCGACCGCATTTCGGGGACCCACACCACCACCACCCACGGCATCCTGATCGCTGCGGGGCCGGACATCGACCCGAAGGCGGATCTGGCCGAGATCGACGTTCACGACATCACGCCGACGCTCTTGTTCGGCCTTGGGCTACCGGTCGCCGAGGATTTTGATGGGGAGGCGTATCCACAGCTTTTCCGCGAGGATTTCCGCAGGCGACACCCCCTGAGGAAGATCAAGAGCTGGGGCGTGCGGAAGGCGCAGAATGGCCAGGCTTCGAAGGCGGACGATCAGTTGTTGGATGATCTGCGGTCGTTGGGGTATATCCAATAGGCGACCTAGGGCGTTGCCCTAGGCTGGTATGAGGTCGGGCCGTTGGCCCTCTCGGTTGTGGAACATTAATGGTTGTCGATACTCCTGGCCGGTACCGCAACCTAGGGCGTTGCCCTAGACTATTATGAGATCGGGCCGTTGGCCCTCGCGATTGCGAAATGTTAAGGCATTGCGCATAGCGGTCCGCTGTACCAAAAGGCACGTTACACAAGGCTTGTGTGCACGGTTGTCGTAGATCGAGCCGCTGCGGATTCATAAAGCGCGAGCGCCGAAGGCGCGGCCCTATAATAGCCTGGGGCAACGCCCCAGGTAGGTACGAAAACATTTCCAAAGGGCTGAAAGCCCGACCGATCCTTCTCCTACTCCACCTTATACCCCACGCCATCCGACCGCCCAAGATCGTCGGTCACCACCAACCGGTGCTCTCCCGGGACCGCCTCCAAGAAAAGCTTTTCACCCGGCGTTCCCGAGGCCACCAAAATTCCGTTCTGGTACCACCAGATCCGACTCGCTCCGACGCCGACCCTTGCGATCAACGGGATTCGCTGATCGCTTGCGGGGGCGTCGCGCCTCATCCGGTAGGGGGTGAATGGGTCGGGGGAGACGATCTTCGGCGGTTCGCGGCCGGGGAGGCTGGCGCAGTCCGGGCTGGGCTGGGGGATCTCAGGTGTGCTCATTCCTTGGGCTTGCCACCAGGCGACCAGCTCGGGGGGGAAGAATTCGAGGACGACGGAACGGTAGGGACGATTGAGGCAGTCGCCGCCGAGGAGGTCTCCGGTTTTGGCATCGACGAAGGCGCGGCGATGGATCGGGCAGGAGGTGAGCTTGGTCTTGCCGGGGAGGTAGACGGTTTGAATCCGGCTCGGGCAGTCGGGGGTCGGCAATTGGCGGGAGACCGCGCAGAGCTCGATCGGCTCGATGCGTAGGCCGCGGGGGATTTGCGGCGCGCTTCCTTGGCGGTCGAGGGCGCGGAAGAGATCGAACAGCAGTGGGGCGGCGTGCTCGCTGCCGGAGATCCCCTGGCGCGGCGTGCCGTCGAAATTGCCGACCCAGACTCCGATCGCGTACCGACCCGAAAAGCCGACCGCCCAGGCGTCGCGGTGACCGTAGGAGGTGCCGGTCTTCCAGGCGACAGCCGGGACTCCGGTTGCGAGCTGCCACGATTCGGGGAGGTCCGGGCGCTTGAGATCGGTGAGAATTCCGGTCGTCAGTGCCGAGGCTTCGGCAGAGAAGAGCCGAGTGGGCGGCGGCTCCGTTCCCCGGGCGCGGCGCGCGGCGTCGGTCGGCACGATCATTTCGACCGGGCGGTGGAGACCGCCCTCCCCGAGGGTGGCATAGAGGTTCACCAGGTCGAGGAGCGTCACCTCTCCGGCGCCGAGGATGAGCGGCAGGCCGTAGGTGGCGGTCGGTCGATCGAGGGTCGAAAGGCCCCCGGCGAGCAGACGTTTGAGGAAGCGTTCGAGGCCGACTTCCGAGAGCAGTCGCACGGCGCAGGCGTTCAGCGAGTGGATCAGCGCGTCGCGGACGGTCGAACGGCCGCGATAGACGTCGTCGTAGTTCTCCGCGACGTAGCCGCCAAAGTCGGTCGGGATGTCGAGCAGGTAGGTTTCGGGCAGCACTCTGCCGTCATCGAAAGCCATCGCGTAGAGGAACGGTTTGAGCGTCGAACCGGGAGAGCGGCGGGCGGCGCTGCCGTCCACCTGGCCTTGGAACGCCGTCTCGCCGTAGCCGGCGGAACCGACCAGCGCGCGGAGCGACCGCCGGCCGCTGTCGTGGGGCTCCTCCATCTCGATCACCACAGCGGCGGCGTTGCCGATCCCGAGCGGCCGCAGTTCGGCGATCCGGCGGGTCACCAGCTCCTCCGCCGTCCGTTGGACCGCGGCGTCGATCGAGGTCTTCACTCTTGCGCGGCCGGGGGAGAGGCGGGCGATCCGCTCCGCGAACTGCGGCGCGGAGAACGGCGCCTTCCGCTTCTTGGCCGGGAGCGGCTGACGGAGCGCCTCGCCGATCTCCTTCTTGGAAAACGCGCCCCGCTCGGCGAGTTGGCGGAGCACCCGATCGCGCGCCTGCCGCGCCGAGGCCGGATGGGTTGTCGGGTCGTAGCGCGAAGGCGACCGGGGGAGCGCAGTGAGCAGGGCAATTTCGCCCAGGCTGAGCTGGCTCGCCGGCTTGCCGAAATAGAACCAGGCGGCGGCCCCCACCCCTTCGAGGTTGCCGCCGTATGGGGTCAGATTCAGGTACAGCTCCAGCTGCCGCCGCTTCGAGACATGGGCGGTGAGCTGGATCGCCCGCACCGCCTCGATCATCTTGGCCCAAAGGGTCCGCCGCCTTGGGCTCGCCATGCGGGCGATCTGCATCGGGATCGTCGAGGCGCCCGAGACCACTTCGCCCGCCTTCAAGTTTGCGCCCGCGGCGCGAAAGATCGCCAGGAAGTCCACCCCGGGGTGGCTCCAGAACCGGCGGTCCTCCGAGGCGACGAGCGCCTGCGGCAGCTCCGGCGGCAGCTCCGAGAGGCGGATCGGAAAACGCCAATGATCATCCGGGGGCAGGAAGAACCGCAGCGGCTCGCCCGCGCGATCTTCGACGATGAGAGCCGGCGGCCGGTCGAGAGCGGCAAACGGGAAAGGGAACAGAAGGTCGAACAGAAACGGCAGGAGCAGAAGGGCAAGCCCGCCGAGGGCTAGGCGAACACCTCGGCGGGCCAGAAGTTTCTTCAGATTCAGCGGCAGATCCCCTCTACGGCCGGACCTTGACCGTCACCTCGCCCTTGGGGCTCGTGCCGCGAAGGGCGGGGTTGTACATCGCTTCGGCGTGGACCGGGGGCAGGCGGAATGTCCCCGGGGCCACGGCGCGGACGAGGGTGTAGAAGGTCTGCCAGCTGTTGGCGGGCAGGTCCGTGAACAGCAGGAAGCGATCGTCGCGCAGATCCTGGTGGACGGCGCGGAGGTTCGCGTCGTTCACCCAGGGGAGCTGTTCGGTCGTTTCCATCCGCGGATTTTCGACTTCGACGGCCGAGGCGAGGAGGCTGACGATCGCCACGTTGAGCAGCGGGCCGGAGACGCTGCGCACCCGCGTCTTCACCACCAACAGGTCGCCCTGCTGGACGTTCCCGAGGTCCGCAGGCTTGCCCTCGCGGGTGAGGATCTCCCGCTCGACTTCGATCCCGGCGGATTCCGGCTTGAAGCCCGAGTCGGTCGGAATCGCCCGGGTGACCACGCTGTAGAACGCCGAGCCCGGCTTGTAGCCCTTGTCCATCTCGATCCGGACGGCATCGGTTCCCTTGATGTTGCGGAACGTCGCGGTCTGCTTGGTGAACGTGCCGATTTTCTTGCTGCCGACATAGAGGGTGCCGGTGTAGGGCGGCGCCTCCGCCTGCCTCTTGTAGAACTGGCCGAGGGCGACGAACGCGAAACCGGATTCCTGGGTGCTCCAGGTATCGACGTCGCGGGCGTCGCGCGCCAGGCGATCGACCAGCTGCGCCACCCGCGGGCTGCCCGGCTGGGCGTCGAGCAGCGCCATCAGGGTGATCGCCCGGTTGCGAATCTCGGAGTTGAAGTTGCCGCCGGTCTGGCGGTTCACCTTCTCGACCTCCGCGAGGTTCGCGACCAGATCGCCGGCCGCCTGACGGTTGCCGACGCTTGCGTATGCCCCGGCGAGGAGCGAGCGCGATTCCGGACGCAGCGCCTTCATCTGCTTTTCGCGCAGAAAGTCCATCGTGCCGAGATCGGCCTTGCCGGCCCGGGCGAGCACGTACAGCTCGTAGGCCGTCCGTTGCAACTCCTCCTGGCCGTAAGCCGATTTCGCCTTGGCGTCGCCCGCGATCCACTTGAGCGATCCGTCGTAGAGGAAGTCCTCGACCGGGTGACCCGCCCGCCGCGCCTCGACCAGGAAGTGCGCGACGTAGACGCTCGCCCAGGGGTGGATCTGTTCGCCGCCCGGCCAGAGCGAGAACCCGCCGTTGAACAGCTGCATCGTCGCGAGCCGCCGGACGGCGTCCTGCACCATCACCGCCGGATCGCCGCGACCCTTCTTCGGATCGAACAGCTCGGGTTCGAGCTCCTTGGCGAGATCGCCCATGTAGAGCAGCGGGAACGCCGAGGAGACGGTCTGCTCGGCGCAGCCGTACGGATAGCGGAGCAGGTCGGACAGCTTGCCGGTGAATTGGACGAGCGGGCCGGAGCCGACCCGCACCGTGCGGACGATCGTCTCCTCGCGCAGGTCGTCGTCATCCACCTTGAGCTTGATCTCGTCTTCCTGCATCGCCCCGGCCTGTTCGGTGGCGATCGGGAACAGATCCGCCCGGACCGGCACGTAAGCCGAGGACTTGCCCGATTCGCCGTTGCCCGAGGCCGAAGCGACGAAGCGGATGTCGCCCGCGCCGGCCCCCGACTCGACGTCGAAATAGACCGTCGCGTCCTTGGCGTTGCCGAGCTGGAGCGACTGCGCGCCGCCCGTGACCTTCGCCGGACCTTGGGCGGTGAGCCCCACCTGGAACGTGCCGGCGCGGCCGGTGTCGTTGCGCACGGTGACCGGCACCTTTAGCTTCTCACCGAACGACAGCACGCGCGGGAAGGTCGGCAGCACGGCGACGGGGGTGCGTACCCGCATCAGCTTCTCGGACGAGCCGAACTTCCGGCCGTCGATTGCCACCGCCATGATCCGCAGAGCGCCCTGGAACTCGGGGATCTGGAACGTCAACCGCACCTTGCCCGAAGCGTCCGCGGTGACCGGACCGGACCAGAACGCGACCGGCTCGGTCCGGCGAATGCCTTCGGTCCGCACGTATTGCGACAGCCCCTCGCCACCTTCGCCGCCACCCTTTGCCTTGGCGCCTTCCGGGCTCACCTCGGGAAGCAGCACGCCGAACGTGTCGTAGCTCAAGACGCTCAGCGCGAGCTTCCGATAGAAGAAATCGAAAGGCTGCGGCGTCTTCTGAGCGATCAGCTGCAGGATGCCTTCATCGACCGCGGAGAGCGTGACGACCGCCCCGGGCCGAGTCTGGATCTCGATCGAAACCGGCGACTCCGGCCGCATCTCGTCCGGCGCGGCGATTCCGGGTTGCAGCTTGTTCGCGACCCGATCGACCGAAATCGGCACCGCGCCGAACGCGCGTCCGGCGGAGCCGGGCTCCAGATCCTTCGCCTTCCGGACCAGCGTGGCGGTCACGTAGGCGTTCGGCCGCCACGAGCCATCGACCGGGATGGTGATCTTGCCGGTATTGCCCGCGAGGTCGAAGCTCTGGACGAAGAAGATCTTTTCGCGCTCGACCGTGAGCAGCACCTTGCCCGGGAACGGCGCGCGGATCTGAATCGTCGCCGTGTCGCCCGGCGCGTACTCTTCCTTGTCGAGATCGAGCTCCAGGCGGGTGGGGTTCTTGATCCCCCAGGGCGAATAGCCCCAGCCGCTGGCGTAGAACTCGACCTGGGTCGAGGCGAGGGTGGAGGGATCGGTCAGCACGACGCGATAGCTGCCGTACTTCGTCGGGCGGAATTTGAACGCGCCGCGCGTCTTGCCCGCCGCCACCGGCAGCGTTTGCACGAGCACCGGATCGCGGGTCGATTCCCAGCGATAGTTCCCTTCGTCGGTCCGCCGGAGGACGGTGTTCCAGCGGTCGAAATAAAGCTCGGCGCGCAAGGAAGCGGCGGCGGTCTCCTTCCCTTCCGGCGAGACCGCGACCCAGTCGAAGCTCTGGTCCTTGTTGATCTCGGGGAAGGCGTCGGGGTTCGGCCGCTTGAGCCCCAGGTAATAGGGATAGGGGTGGATCTTCAGCCGTTTTAGAGCCGAGACGCCGCGCCCGCCCTGCTCCTGCACGCGCGCCGTGACGACCGCTTCGAGGGTGGAAGGGACCGGCAGGCCGTCGGGCACCGCGGCGGAGAAGTCCTTATGGCCGTCGGCGTCGAGCTTGCCCTCCTCCGCGAGCAGCTCGCGGTCTTCGAACTTGCGGTCGTCGTTCCGGAAATTGAACGCCTCGAACCCCTTGGGGGTAAACGTCGCATCCGCGAGGCGCACCTTGCTCTCGACCGCGAGGCCGGAGGCCGGCGGTCCGAACAGGTAGTTGCTCTGCACCTTGTAGGCGAGGCTCTCGCCCGGCTTCGGCGCCTTCTCCGCGCCGGAGATCTCGACCTTGATCCGATCGGGGACGAAGTCCTCGACCGAGAACGCGTAGGTGCCGATCACCGTCTCGGCCACCTCCAGCTCCAGCGAATGCCGGCCGGTCGTGGCGTACGCCGGGATCTGCAACGAGAACGGCGACAGACCCCGGACGGTGATCGAGATCCGCTGCGTGCTTCGCTCCTTGCCTTCCGGATCGCGCCAGCGGAGGATTGCGGGCATCGCCGGAGAGGGCTGCAGGTCGCCGTCGCGGACGATCGCCAACCCTTCGAGCTTCTCGCCCGGCCGATAGAGGTTGCGCTCGCCGAACATGTAGGCGTCATAGCCGGCGCCCGACGGCTCGCCGCCCCCGACGTCCAGACCGGTGGTGTCGGTCTGCATCTCGTCGAGCAGCAGGAAGGTCCAGTCGTCCCCCTTCTCGATCAGCACCATGTAGGGCGTCTTGTCGGCGAGCGCTTCCGCGTCGCGCATCCGCCAGAGGCCGCTGCCATCGGTGGTGCCGGAACCGATCGGCTGGTTCTGGTCCGAGATCAGCGTGACCTTCGCTCCCGCGATCGGCGCGAGGTCCTTGTAGGACGAAACCCAGACCATGAACTCGCCCGGACCCTTCTTGGCGACCGCGCCCAGGTCGGTGACCAGCAGCCAGCGCTGCTTGCCTTCGTAGTCGTCCGGCTTCGTGACCACCAGGCGGAACAGGCCGCGCTCGCCTTGCGGCACGTGCTTGTCGAGGGTGATCGGGGTCGTGACCGTCTTGTTCTTCGGTCCCTTGACGGTGATCGTTTCGGTCTGGAGGCGGTCGCCGAGGGCGTGGTTGATCTCCGAGCCTTCGTAGGCGAACTCCTCGCCCCAGAAGCCGCCGTAGTTGAACAGGAAGAACAGGTTGTTCTTGTAGACCCGATCGACGTCGAGCTTGAAGCCGTTCAGGTTCACCGTGTCGATCGCCACCGTGTGGTTGCCTGAGGAGGAGAGGAAGATCCCCTCGCTCTGGAAGCCGACGGTCGCTTCGAGGTCGGGCAGATCGACGTCGCTCGAATACTCCTCTTGGAGCGAAGAGTCGTCGGTCGCGGGCAACCCCTTGCCGATCTTCATCGCGTATTTCGAGCCCGGCGCGAACGGCCCGGTCAACGTGACGTTGGTGCCGTCGGCCGCCGGCTGGAACGCGACCGCCGGGGTGAACGTGATGTATTTCGCGGCGACCGCGGCCTCGACCGGCGAGGAGAAGTGGATCGTGATCGTCGATTCCTTGTCGCCCGGCGCCGCTTCGACGCCGCGCACCACGAGCTTGATCGAGGAGCCGATCGGCACCTCTTTCTCATAGTCGTCGCCGAGCGGGATGCTGCCCGAGACCGGCGTCAGGTCTTTCGAGATGACGATCTTCGCCGTCCGCTCCTCGACCTGCTTTTGCACCGGATCGGTGCGGTATTCGATCTCCTGGGTGCTCCAACTGGTGAGCAGATGAATCGGCACGTCGCCCGCGACCGGATCGATCAGCTTGATCTGCTTGATCAACACCTCCGGATCTACGGGATAGTTGAATTTGAAGAACCCGTGGAACGCGATGCGCGCCTTGCCGGCGACCTCTTCTTCGGCTTCGACGCTCGAAACCAGGAACTTGTCGGTCACCACTTCCAGCTCGGTGCTGCCGGAGAAAACCTGCCCCGGCCGGAGGATGCGCTCGGGAATCAGCTCGATCTTGTATTTGGAAGCGATCGGAAAGCCGCCGCTGGGGGAAAAGCGCAGCGCGTTCGTGTCCTGCCAGTACCACGATCCGGCAATCGCCGGATCGATCGTCGCGGGCGCCTCGCCCAGCGCCTGCCCTTGGAGCCCTTCGCCGAGCGGCCGGTCGAACAGGATGTCCACGTACTGACGGCCGTCGCGATCGACCAGGACGTCGAACACCGAGACCGTTTCGCCGCCGGTCGCCCCGGCCTGGAGCTTCGCCGTCATCCGCGAGATCTGATCGCGGAAGGCAAAGGCGGACATCCCGACCAGGGAAATCCCGAGCGCGATCAGCAAAACATCTTTCCAACGAGGACGCGCGGGAAGTTTATCCCGGAGCTGCGAGAGCGGGAGCGACATGGGTTCGGGCCTCCGAAGGACCAAAAAAGTGGGGAGGAGAGTGTACATCTAGTGCGGCCGAAACCGACGGGCGTTTTGGGCGGAACCCCCGGCAGCATCGGCGCAAAAGGGCGCGATTCCGGGCGATCGTCATCTTCGCCTTCCGATTCCGCTTCTCTCCATAGGAGCCCTCTTCGAGCCGGCGCGTCGTCAGCTTCGAAAGAGACTCCGTCCAGCAACTCGACCCAAGGAGAGAGAAGATGCGTCCGTCCACGCTTTCCCCGTCTCACCGCACCCTCCGGCTCGGCCTGCCCGCCGCGCTCGGCTTCTTGCTGCTCGCGAGCTCGAACATCTCTTTCGCGGCGGCCCATGCGATTGAAGTGGATCCCGTCCCGGTGCCTTGCCTGGATGAGGCTCAGCAGCATTCGACCGGAATCACGGCGCGGCCGGCCGACGGCTACCTCACCCCTCATCCCGATCACACTTACCTTCATTCGGGAACGAACCTGCAAGGGCAGCCGGCGTATGAGAAGTTCGCCGCCGGCCTTTTCTGGTTTCCTCCCGCCCCGGCCGAGCTGGCCAGCTTTCAAAGCGTCGTCGTGGTGACCAACCCGTTCCCGAGCGCCACCGCGAACGTGACGGTCGATTTCTTCGACCAGGTAGGCAATCCGGTCGGCAGCTCGTTCTTCGTTCTCGTCGCCGAAGCCACGAGGGTGGTGATCGCCCAGCCGCTGCTCACCGGTCCGACCGCCACCCCGGGTCTCGGCTCGGCGCGCATCACGTCCACCGGCGCGCCGATCGTCGGCGAGACGGTGCATCACGCCGGCAGCGTCGATCTGTCGGGATTCGGAGGTTCGTTACTCACCGACCCGGAGCCCTTCAATCTGGGCCTCAACTCGCTCCAGCAGTTACAGATGTCGCAAGCGGGAAAGTCGACGCTCTGGTACGGGCCAATGCCTTTTTCGACCACGGCGCCGCTCGAATTCTTGAGCGGCAACGCGCCAATGCTGCAGATCATGAATCCGAATCCGACGCCGACCACGATCACCCTCAGCTATACCTCGAGGAACGGCACGATCTTTCCCGGCGTCACGGTGACGATTCCGGCCTTCGGCTCGCACCTGGACCTCACATTGTGGAACAGCTTTCTGCCGAGCTATCTCGCCGGGCCGGTGGTCGATGACGACTTCCGCGTCGTGGTCGGGGCGACCCAGCCGATCCTCGGCGACGCGCTGATGATCGACCTGTTCGGCGGCACCGGGAGCCTTTCGGCCGGCAAGCGGTTCCGCATGGGCTCGGCGATGATGGCCAACACCCCCGGGACTTCGCTGGTGAACGCCGATCTGACGTTCGAGACCACGAGCCCGGGAGTCGATACCATGGTCGGCTTGTTCAACCCGACGACCGGCAACGTCGGCCCGGTAAATATCCGCTATTTCGACCGAAACGGCGCCCTGATCGGGGCTGACAACATCGCGAGCTTCCCGCGCGGCGCTCTCGCCCGGATCGGTCCGGGGCTGCCCGCTTCGCCGAACTACCCGGCGGCGCCGGTGTTCGCCGGCTGGATGCAGATCACCCCCTGCAAGGCCGGCCTGGTCGGCTGGACCATGCGTCAGGGAGGCGAGCACACCGTCGGTGGCGCGCCGAAGAAGACCTGGGGCGAGGAGCTGACCGGTGCGAACGGGCTGGAACCAGGGCTGGGGTTCGCGGTCGTGGTCGCAAGCCAGAGCTTCACGCGGAAGGTGGCGCCGCTGGTTCGCGCCTGGCCCACCGGGTTTTGGTGGCCGGGATACACCACCTGGGTGAACGACCGGTCGGCCAACGCCGGTCCCTACTGGTTCCGCTTCTTTGACCATCCCGGCGTCGATCGGACCAACGCCGCCGGCCCGCCGCCTCAACCGTTTGGCGGACTGCGCTTCGGCGCCACTTCGTACTCCTCCGAGGATCCGCTGGTCCTCTGGCCGTCCGGCCCGATCAACCTCTCCGGCCGGGTGGACGCCTCGACCACGCCGAGGGGCTTTGACGGCATCCATGTGATCGGCGATCCGCTGATCGAGTGGGGAATCTTCAACGGCGGGGACGACTAGCCCGAGCACCTGGCAGCGGCCGCGACCGCCGCTTCGGCCCGGACGAAGCGGCGCTCGTCCCGGCGCAGTTTGCCGCGAAGCGCTTCGACCGCTTCTCGGGCGAAGGACTTCGCCTCAGCGCAACGGCCCTCGCGAATCCGTAGCTCGGCGAGTGGCACGAGCGCCTCGGCGAGCGAGGGGTGGCGGGCGGGGAGCGAGGCCCGGAAGGCGCCGAGCGCCTGGAGCAGGCGCTCGTTCGCCGCATTTAAGTCGCCTGCTTCGAGCGCGAGCCGACCCTGTTCCGCCCAGGTCGCGGCAAGCTCCGGGTGCGGGCGGCGTAGGAACCTTTCGCGGATCGAGGCGGCGCGGTCGAGATGCGTCCGGGCGCGCGACAGGTCGCCGCGATCGAGGTAGAGCGCGCCGAGCCGATGAAGGTCGCGGGCGAGATCGAGATGGTCGTCCGGCTGGAGCTTGGCGTCGATGCCTAAGGCGCGCCGATAGAGCGCTTCGGCCTCCGCCGTCCGGCCCTGCCCTTCGAGCGCCTGGCCGAGCAGCTGGAGGTCGTCCGAGATCTGCGGATGATGCTCGCCGAAGCGGGCGAGGTTCTTGGGCAGGCGCGGCCGGATCAGCGCTTCCGCCGCGCGATGCTCGCCGCGGTCGACGAGCAGCAGCGCGAGGTTCAAGATCGAGGCGCCGTCGGGGTCGCCGTTGGTCCGGTCGCGCTCGGCCGCCCGACGGTAGAGCTGTTCGGCGGCGGCGTAGTCTCCCTGGTCATGGAGCAGGAGGGCCAGGTTGTTGAGGCTCGCGACGACCAACGGATCGTCCTCGGCGAACAGCTTCTCCCGCATCGCGAGCGCTTCGCGGAACAGCGGCTCGGCGCCCGCGTAGTCGCCCGACAGGGCGTGGACCACGGCGAGGCGGTTCAGGCTGCTCGCGACCTCCGGGTGATCGCCGCGGAACAGTTTGCGCCGGGTCGCGAGGGAGGCGGAAAGCAGCGACTCCGCGCTTTGGAACAGGCCTAGGTTTTGGTAGACCCGGCCGATCGTCTCCTGCAGGCCGGCGCGCAGCTCGGGCTCGTCCGCCAGCTCGCTCGAAAGGCGCGCGGCGCCCCGGTCGAGGATCTCGCGCGCCGTGATCGAGGTGCCGCGCGACTCGCTTGGGTCGGCGACCTCGAACAGCTCGACCATCAACGCGGCGGTCCGCTCCGCCCGGTCGCGCTCGCGCGCGGTCCGCCGTCCTTGGATCGCGGTCGAGACCGCGAAGGCGAAAATCAGCGCGAGAAATCCCGCGGCGGCGGCCACCGACCAGCGGTGGCGCCGGACGAACTTGGCGGTGCGATAGGCCCAGGTGTCTTTGCGCGCGACCACCGGCCGCCCTTCGAGGAAGCGGCCGAGATCCTCGGCGAGCTGGGCGACCGAGCCGTAACGGCGCTCGGGCTCCTTCCGGAGCGCCATGCGCAGGATGTTTTCGAGGTCGGAGGGCAGGCGCGCCGCGGCGAAATTCGGCGGCTGATCGCAGATCGCGCGCTCGACCTCGGTGGGCGAGAGCCCCTCGGTGGGGATCGGCCGCTTGCCCGTCGAAAGTTCGAACAGCAGGACGCCGAGCGAGTAGACGTCGGTCGCGGTCGTAACCGGCTCGCCGCGCACCTGCTCGGGGCTCGCGTAGGCGGGGGTGAGAGCGCGCAACGCCGTCGCGGTCGGGTCGAGCGGCGCGCCGTCGGAATCCCCGAGCAGCTTGGCCAGGCCGAAATCCAGCAGCTTCGGCGCCCCGCTTCGATCCACCAGGACGTTGCCCGGCTTGAGGTCGCGATGCACCACCAGCCTCTGGTGCGCGGCGTGGACCGCGGCGCAGACCCGGCGGAACAGCCGGATGCGGGCCGCGAGATCCAGCCCGCGCGCGGCGCACCAGGCGTCGATCGGCAGGCCGTCGATCCACTCCAGCGCGACGTAGGGCCGGCCGTCCTCGGCGAGGCCGACGTCGAGCAGGCGCGCGATGTCGGGGTGATCGAGGGCCGAGAGAGCGCGCCGCTCGGCCTCGAAGCGGGCGACCACGTTGCGGCCGTCGAGTCCGCCGCGATCCTCGCGATCGAGCAGCTTGAGCGCGACCGCCGGCTCCGTCGGCGCGCCCTCCCGTCGGGCGAGGTAGACGGTGCTGGTTCCTCCCCGGCCGAGCTCCCGTTCGAGCCGATAGGGTCCCACCCGCCGGCCGTTCGCCGCGCCGCTCGCGAGCAGCCGCGTTCCCGCGGCGACCGCTTCGACGATCACCCGCTCGGAATCCGCGTCGGCGGCGATCAGATCTTCGACCCGCGCGCGGAGCGCGGCATCCTCGCCACATGCCGCATCGAGGACCGCCGCGCGTTGGCCGGGCGGCGCGTCGATCGCCGCGCGCCACGCCGCCTCGATCCGAGCCCAGGAAGGCGAGGCGAGGGGGGAGGGCTCAGCCACGGGCAGGTTCCCGCAGGGCCGCCACCAGCCAAGCGCGGGCCAGGCGGGCTTCGAGCACAATCGTCGAGATCGAGCGACCGAGCACCTCGGCGGTCTCGGCGACGGTCAGGCCGGCGAAGTAATGCAGCTCGATGACGCGCGCCTTGCGCGGGTCGATCTTGGCGAGGGCCAGGAGCGCGTCGTCGAGGGCGACCAGATCGGCGGCCCGCTCGACCGTTTCCGCGATCCCTTCATCGAGCGGCACGTGGCGCGCGCCGCCGCCCCGTTTGTCCGCTCGGTGGGCACGCGCGTGATCGACCAGGATGCGCCGCATCACCTGGGCCGCGACCGCATAAAAATGCAGCCTGTCGCGCCACTCGGGGCGTTCCGCGCCGGTCAGGCGAAGGTAGGCCTCGTGAACCAGGGCGGTCGGCTGCAACGTGTGATCCGACCGTTCGCGGCGCAGATAGCGATCGGCCACCCGGCGCAGTTCGCCGTAGACCCGCGGCACCAGCCGATCGAGCGCGCCGCGGTCGCCGCCGCGCCAGGCCGCCAGGAGCTGGGTGATCTCTTCGGCGGGACGCTCCGGCAAGAGGGCGGACGACGGCTCGAACGACATCGGGGTAGCCAGCATGCGATCCACTAAAAACACAGTGCCGCAAGAGCCGGGGAGAGCGACGGGCGGTTTCTTTCACGTTCGGCACCGAGTCGGTGTCTTACGTAGATTATGGAACCCCTCGCCGGCATTTCTCGCGATCTCGATCCCTCCCTGCCCGACGAACCCTTCTCCTCTCCCCGCCGCGCTTCGGCCCGGCTGATCAACTTCGGCCTGTTCGGCGCCGCCGTCTCAACCCCCGAGCGGATCATGCCCAACACCCGATGCCGCCTGCTGTGCGTCGCGCGAGACGGGGAGATCGAGCTCGAAGCCGAGGTGATCCGCTCGATGTTCCGCGTCGCCGCCGACGGCTCGCCCTACTACGAGGTCGGGCTCCGCTTCGACGGCGTGTTGGGCGAAGTCGGCCAACGCGTGCTCATGTTCCTGGTCGAAGTCGGGGCGATCGGCATCGACGACCGGCTGGCGGAGCGTTTCTCGGCGGGTGACTGCGGGCTGATGATCGAGATCGGCGACGCCTAGAAAAAGAGCGCCGGCCGACCTCGACAGGGGACGCCGCCGAGCCCTTCGACGAAAGCGCCAACCCTCGGGCGGACCCTCCGGAAGCACCGTGCTAAACTGGCAGAACGCTTGCTAGGAGCACAGTTTAGGCCGCACTTCAGAGAGCCTTTCCTTCCGGAGGAAACGTATGGCGAAGACGTCCGAGTCACCGGGTTCCGACGATGCCGTCGAATTCCGGCCCTTCATCCCGGCCGAGGCGAACCTGCCCGAGCTGACCGCTCTGCCGCTGATCGTCGGCACCCTGCTCGGCATCATCTTCGGTGCCTCCTCCCTCTACCTGGTGCTGAAGGTCGGCCTCACGGTGAGCGCGTCGATTCCGGTGGCGGTGATCGCGATCACGCTGTTCAAGCTGCTGGGCAAAATGGGTTTCCGCGGCTCCTCGATCCTCGAAAACAACATCATGCAGACGGCGGGGTCGGCCGGCGAGTCGATCGCGTTCGGCGTCGGCGTGACCATGCCGGCGATTTTGATCCTCGGCTTCGGGCTCGAAATCTTCCGCGTGACGTTGGTCGCGGTGCTCGGCGGCCTGCTCGGAATTTTGATGATGATTCCGCTCCGTCGCGCGCTGATCGTCAAGCAGCACGGCCTGCTCAAGTACCCGGAAGGCACGGCCTGCGCCGAAGTTCTGAAGGCTGCGGCGACGGACGAAGAGCGGGCGATCGCGGCCGCGGGCGGCAACGCCCAGGCGACCAGCGAGGAGGCGGCCTCGGGCGCAAAGGCGATTTTTGCCGGCTTCGGCCTCGGCCTGGTCTACAAGACGGCAATGGCCGCGTTCAAGCTCTGGAAGGACACGCCGGAGAAAGTCTTCGGCGCGCCGTTTAAAGCCGGTTCGATCTCGGCCGAAATCTCCCCTGAGCTGCTCGGCGTCGGTTACATCATCGGCCCGCGCATCGCCTCGATCATGTGCGCGGGCGGCGTGCTCGCCTACCTGGTGCTGATCCCGGCGATCAAGTTCTTCGGCGAGGGGATGACCGGCCCGCTCGCGCCCGGCACGATTCCGATCGCCGAGATGGGACCGAACCAGATCCGCGGCGCCTACGTGCTCTACATCGGCGCCGGAGCGGTCGCGGCGGGCGGCATCATCTCCCTCTTCCGCTCGCTGCCGACAATCTGGAACGGCCTGCGCGAAGGCTTGAAGGACATGAAAACCAACCGCCGCGAGGCGTCGGCCACCAAGGTCAAGCGCACCGACCTGGACCTGCCGTTCAAGTTCGTGCTGATCGGCATCGTCGTGCTGATGGCGCTGATCGTCCTGTCGAACGACCTCTACGTCGATGCCGGGTTCGGCACCCGCCTGCTCGGCGCGCTGATGATCGTCATCTTCGGCTTCCTGTTCGTCACCGTATCGTCCCGCCTGACCGGCGAGATCGGTTCGTCGTCGAACCCGATCTCGGGCATGACGGTCGCGACCTTGCTGCTCACCTGCCTGATCTTCCTGGCGCTCGACAAGACCGGCCAGACCTACTACGTCACCGCGCTCTCGATCGGCGCGATCGTCTGCATCGCCTCCTCGAACGGCGGCACGACCTCCCAGGACCTGAAGACCGGGTTCCTGGTCGGCGGCACGCCGAAGCTGCAACAGATCGCCATCCTGGTCGGCGCGCTTGCCTCGGCGGTCGTGCTCGGGCCGATCCTCCTCAAGCTGAACGAAGTGAGCACGGTCTACGTGCCGCGGGTGACCTACGAAGCGGTGGCGGAAGGTCCCACCCTCGCCGCCGATCGCGCGGCGGGTCTGCCGGTGTATTCCGACCCGATCGGGCCGCCCGTGGCGGGCGCCTATCGGACCCTCGCCGTGACCGCGACCGATACGACCCCCGGGGTTGATCCCGGTCTCTACCTGGTCGATGGCGCCGGCAAGATCGCCTACAAGCGGTCGGAGAACTTCCCCGTCGGCCTCGTGGCGCCGGCCGGCGAGATTGCGAAGGACGAAGAAAAGCTCAAGGGCGTTCAAGCGAAGACCGATTCCGGCACCTACCATGTCTGGTTCCGCCAGGACCCCGAGGGCGGGGCGGCAACGCACTTCCTGGTCAACGCAGCGGGCGAGCCGGTGTACCTGGTCGATGCGGGAATCAACGGCACCCATCGCATTCGGCCGGACGGTTCCCGGGTGACGAAGTTCGACGCGCCGAAGGCGACGCTGATGTCCTACATCATCAAGGGCATCCTCAATCGCCAGCTCCCTTGGGGGCTCGTGCTGCTGGGCGTGATGATCTCGCTCGTGCTGGAGATGTCGGGCATTCCGTCGCTCGCCTTCGCGGTCGGCGTCTACCTGCCGCTCTCCTCGTCGAGCCCGATCTTCATCGGCGGCGCGGTCCGCTGGCTGGTCGATCTCTACACGAAGAAGAAGTTCGCGGGCAAAAATCTGACCGAAGACGAGCTGACCGCCGAAGGCGACAAGAGCCCCGGCGTGCTGATGGCCTCCGGCTACATCGCGGGAGGCGCGATCGCCGGCATCCTGATCGCTTTCATGGCCGGCGTGCTGGACGACTTCACCCAGACGATCACCGACACCATGACCAAGTTCAACCCGTTCTTCGAAGGGGGCAATTCGGACCTGCTCTCGCTCATCCCCTTCGCGATCATCGTCGTCCTGCTCTACCTCGCCGGCCGGGAGACGATCCTGGCGCGCAAGACGAGCTGAGGGCGGACGGACAGTAGGATTTGACAAGGGGGCGGCCTTTCGGGGCCGCCCCCTTGTCGTTGGCGCCGTTTCTCGAGCCCTAGCGAACCGTGGATCTCGCCACGGTCGGCCCGATCAACTCGGTGAGCAACACGAGCGGCCACAGGTGCCCACGCAGGATGTTGAAGTCCGCCGTGAGCTCCGCCATCGGTTTCCCCAGGGCGAAGTGGAAGATGCCGATCTCAAAAGCGAGGGTGAGGATTACCCAGAAGCAGCCGATGGCCCAGGTCTCAGAGCCGCTCGGCCGAGCCCACCGCACGAAGCCGACGGTGAGGGCGAAGATCACCGCGCAGACCACCAGCGTTTCGACCTGATGGGCGGCGAGGTCGGAGAGGCGCGGGCGGAGGAGCTTCTCGCGCGCGGCGCCGAGCAGGACGGCGGTCACGCCGAACAGGAACCAGGCGAGAAACGCTTTCACGTAGAGCATGGGTTCGCTTCCCGCCAGCCTAGGACGCAGGAAAATACTTCGCCGCCAGCTTCCGAACCGTCGTCAGATTCCGCAGCGTCGTCGGCATGCCGAGTGCCTTTTCGAGCTTGGCACCGGAGAAAGGCGATTCGCTGAATCTCGTGTGGCAGAGCCAGTAGACCTCGCGCTCGTGGACGTGGAACTCGTCGACCGGTGTGCGGCAGCCCGCCACCTTCGCCTGGACTTCGACGCTCGGAGCGGCGGCGAGGAAACCGACGTAGAGCGTCGAATCCTCCGGCGCCTCCGGGAAGGGTTGAAAAGCCGCGGCGTGAGCAACCTCGGCTGGGGTGCGCAAGAACGTAGTGACCGCGTAGCCGAGCGATTCCTTGAGGTGACTCTCGATCTGCAGCTCCAATTTTCGTTCATCTTTGGCCGGCGAGTCGAAGATTACGTTGCCGCTCGCGATGAACGTCTCGACGTTGCCCAACTTGAGGGCCTCGAACAGATCGCGTAGCCGATCCATTTTGACGGTGTGCCCGCCGACGTTGATCGCGCGGAGGAAGGCGATGAATTTTCTCGTGGGCATGGCTGGGCCTAAGTTCAGTCGGCGTGCTTCCAGTTGGGCCGGTCCGGGAGCCGTTCCAGCATCGCAGCTCGGCTCGGTGGCTCGGCGGGTTTTTCCATGTGGAACACGAGGTGCCAATAGGCCCACGATCGCGGATCGAATAGCCCGGTAGGCGGATCCAGGAGCACTGCGCGCCAAGAAGATTCCGGAAAATGCGCCCGCGCCGCGAGGATGTCTTCCACGTCGCCGTAGACCATCACCTGGGCGAGAAACCGATGAGGGTCGGCAAGCGCTTCCTGTGGGCTCTTCCACCAGAACAGCCGCTTGGCGACCTTTTCGAGAGGTCTCATTATGCCAGGAGATAGTGGTTGCAGGCGGGCCAAGTCGACGGCACCTACAGCCAAGAGCAGCCGATCGCAAATTCGGGCGGGCAGCGAAGGCAAGTCACCATCCCCGAAGAACGAGAGCGATTTGAGTGAGAGAACGGGATTGAAGGCCGGGTGGGCGGACCCCGCCGCGCCGAGAGCTTGGTCGAGGTCGATTCCCTCGTCCAGTAAATGAGCGATACCCCGAAAATCCTCTGCTTCGGCGCGTCCCTGGACGGCACGCAACTTGGTGGCCGCCTGCTCCAGAGGAGCGGGAAGGGCTTCGAGCCGGGGTTCCATTTGCCTGTAAGTCTATCGCCCCGGGCCTGTTCCGGGTTGCCCGGAATCGAGCCTCGAAATCGATGCAACTTCCACAGACCGTCGGCGTAGAAAGAACAGGCGACGGTCTGAGCCACCGTTGCTGCTCTTCTCTCCCCTCCCTCTAAGAGCGGTGCCGGCCCTGCGGCTTGGAAAGCGGGGCCGGCACTCCCCCCGGAATTCCCACCGGTCACGTCACGAGCTGCGCGCGCACCCCTGTTTTAGGGATCGGCCGCATTCCAGCGGCTTGGCCGAAAGGAGCTTCCGATGAAAAAGACGACGATCCGGCGGTTGGTGCTTGCGAAAGAGACCCTTCGCGCTTTGGAGGAGGGACAGCTCCCGGCCGGAGGAACCACCGGGAGCGAGAGCTGTTGCATGACGACGATCGCGTGCTTTCAGGATTCTGACTGCCGTTGCAGCAACCTCGGCTGCTGAGTACGACCGGCGCCGCGGGTGTTCGTTCCCGCGGCGCTTTTCGCAGTTCTCAGATCCGCCCGACCAGCCCCACCGACACCGTCCGCCCGCGGGCGAACGCCGAGACCGCGTCGGCCGATTCGAGGTACAGCTCGTCGGCGAGGTTGCGGCCGAGCAGGCGCAGCTCGATGCTTTCGTTGAAGCGCCAGCCGAGGCCCAGGTCGTAGCGCTCGTAGGCTCCCACCTCCTGCTCCGACGGCCCCGGCCGGTCGTCCTTGGCGTAGGCCGCGGCGCGGAAATAGGCCCAGGCGCGCGCTCCCGCCCAGCGGAGCGTCGCCCCGGCGTTCGGGGCTCCGATGTCGTCCACGGGCAGGTCGTTGTCGAGGTTCGTCCCGCGGCTCCAGGAGGCCAGCAACTCAAGGCCGAAACCGCTTCCCAGCGGCAGCTGGGCTTCCACTTCGGCGCCGTCGATGCGCGCCTCGCCGCTGTTGCGGAAGAAGAAATCGCGGCCGGTCTGGATGCGCTCGATCAGGTTGTCGATCCGGTAGCGATAAGCATAGAGCGCGACCGATCGGCCGCCGCGCGCCCAGCGGAAGGCGGAGTCGTACTGCAAGCTCGTCTCGGGTTCGAGATCCGGATTGCCGGTCACCGTGCCGCGGCCGGACGGCCCTTTGAAATAGCGATCGGAGAGCGTCGGCACGCGAAAACCGCGCGCCGCCTGGAGGGAGATCGTCGAATCGGGGAACGGCACGAACGTAAGCGCCGCCTGGCCGGAGAACGTGCCGTCGGTCTCGTTCCGATCGCCGAAAAAGCCGCCGGTGTTGGTGCTTCGGACCGAGTCGCCGCGGACGCCCACCGAGAGCGAGACCTTAGAGCCGAGTGGGCGGTCCCAGGTGCCGAAGGCGCCGAGGTCGGTGCGGTCGGCGTCCTCGATCGCCCGCGCCCGGACCACCGTGGTCGGGTTGCCCGCGCTGTTGTGAAGCTGTTGCCGGGCGATCGCTTCGAGCCCCAGGCGTGACGACAGGTCGAGCCCGAGCTGGACCCGGCCGCCGAGCGCGGCGCGCGAGGCCACTCCCCGGAGGGCCGCGTCGTAGGAGGAAACGTCCGAGGTCTCGAAGATCCGCGTGGTGGTCGAAGTCGCCAGCCGGTCGCGGTCGAGGACCAGGCGGTAATCGGAGACCGACATCGACAGGTCGAAGTTCTCCCAGCCGCCGCGGGCGCCCGTGTCGAGCCCCAGGTTGAAGCGGCGGGAGGTCTCCTGCGGATAGTTCGTGACGTTCCGATCCGAGTCCGAAGCGGGCTTGCCGACGTCGGTCGCCTCGTCGTAGGCGAAGCCGACCCGCAGCCGGCCGAGCGCGGTCGGTCCGACGTAGCGCAGGGCGGCGCCTTGGCCGTCGTACTGCCAGAGCGGAATGGTGCGTCCCTCGCCGTCCTCGCCGTCCCGGCCGCGGCGCGATTGGATCGAAGCGAGAAACGCGCCTGCACCCAGGCTCTTCGAGATCTCCAGGCCGCCCGCCGTCTCTTCCGAGGCGAGCAGTCCCTGCGACAGATCAAACCGCAGCGAGAACGGTCCCGCCTGCGGATCGCGCGGCCGGGCGTGAATCACGCCGCCGAAGGCGTCCGACCCGTAGGCGACCGCCCCGGCGCCGCGGGCGACTTCGATCGAGCCCAAGGTGAACGGATCGAGGAAGGTCGCCGAGGCGCCCGCCCTTCGTTCGGCGGTGACCCGGGCGCCGTCGAGCAGGATCAGCGTCCGGCCGCGGGCCTGGCCGCGGAGCGA
>DATMZU010000760.1:0-6572 GCA_035607435.1 Thermoanaerobaculia bacterium
CGGCCCGCAGAGTAAACAGCGGTTCCAACCCCATCGCCGGAGCGAGCGTGGCACCCAGCCAGGGGGCTCCCTGGGCCACCGCGATCCGCTCCGCCCCCAGTCCTGAGATGCGGGCGAAGACTTCGAACAGGCTCGCCTCCCAGATCAGGTTCGGTACCGCGGGGCCGATCCTGCCCCCCTCGATCCGCCGGACGCCATGGGCGACGGCGCGGAAACGGAGCGCGCCCGGGTCGTAGATTTCCAGCGGAGAGAGCGCCGCGATCCACAGTCCGCCATCGGCCGCGGCGAGCAGATCGCCCGGTGCCAAGGCGGCGTCCGGGTCGCTCGCCGAGAGCGACAGGTGATGCGGCGCGGCTTGATCGAAATCGAGGGCGAGGGGCAGATCCGCCATTTCCCCGGGAAGTCCGAGCTTTGCGGCGAGGTCGGGATCCACCGCGGCGCCGCGGAAGATGCCGGCGGCGATCAGCTCGATCCTTCGGGAGGAAGCGCCGCGGGCGTCGAACGGCACGGCCAAGCCTTGTGGATCGGTCGCATCGTCGGCCAGCGTGAGGCGGCTCGCCGCGATCTGCTCGCCGAGGTGGCCGAACAACGGCCAAGCCGCGAGCGTTCCATGGCCGACGGCCTCCTCGATCGCGCGGGAGTCGAGGGCGGCGCGGGCGAATGCGGCGGCCAGCTGGGCGGCGGCCTGCGGCGCGAGGACGAGCGGCGCCGGTCGATCCGGGGGTTGGCGAAGGGCCGGATCGGCGCGGCGCTCGCGGGCGAGGTCGAGCAGCCGGCCGGGGGCCAAAGAGGCGAGTCTGCGCGCCACCCCCTCGGCGCCGCCGGTCGCCGGACCGTGGCCGATGCGCAGGGTGAGCGCGGCGCCGGTGAGCGCGGCGACCTGCGGCAGGGCGCCGGTGACCGCAAAGCCGATCCGCCCTTCGGTCCAGGAAAAGCGCGCGGCCTCGTCGGTGCCGAGTCCTTGGGACAACAGCGCTTTCGCCTCCTCGGCGGTGAGGTCGGCGATCTCGGCGTCCCAGAGCAGGCCGCTCGGGATTTCCGCGGCGGGGGCGGGTATCGCGGCGGCCCTCAGCGGAGTGTCGAGCAGGGTCGGCGGGGGAGGGGCCAGTCGCGCATCGGCGAGCGCCCGGCGGATCGCGGCGGCCAGCTCCGCCCGATCGAACGCGGCGGCGCGGTGAACGCCGATCCGGCCGCGCTCGGTGACGCGGATGATCAGGTTCAGCTCGCGGGTCATTCCGGGTTCGGCGCGGGACGAGATTCTGCGCGGCGGGTCTTTGCGGGCCGGTTCCTTGCGAGCCTCGGCGCCGCCCGATCGTTCCTGGCGATGGATCGCCTCGGTCCACGAGATCTCGGTGCGGTCGGCGGGGGATTCGGCGAGAGCGCGGGTGAGGATCTCGCGCGCAATGTCGAGGGATGGCAGCTCGGAAGTCGGCACGGCGGCGCAGCATATCGTGGCCTAGCCTTTGCACCCTAGGCGCTGGCAGAATGGCGAGCCTCGTGAAAAGACAAAACCTCTCCTCCCACCGCGCACCGCTCGCCGCGATCTTCACCCTGTTCGCCTCCATGGCATCGTTCGTCCCCGCGGCTTCGGCCGCGCCGGCTCCGGCTAAACGTCCGCCCGCTCCCGCCGCCTCTACGGCCCCTGCGGAGGACGCCGCCGACCTCGTTTTGCAGCACGGCTTGTTCTATCCCGTCGATGCCTTCGGACCGATCGAAGGGAGCCTCGTGGTCCGCAAGGGCCGCATCGTCTATCTCGGGCCGGAAGAGGCGTCCAAGCCGTTCATCGGGCCGAAGACCCGAAAGGTCGATCTGCTCGGCCGGGCGGTGACCCCGGGGCTGATCGACGCCCACTCCCATCTGCTCGGGCTCGGCCGCGATCTCTCGCAGGTGGATCTGCGCGGCGCCGCCTCGTTCGACGAGGTCGTCCGGCGCGTCCGCGCCGCCGCGGCGAAGACCCCTGCCGGCGCCTGGGTGCGCGGCCGCGGCTGGGATCAAAACCTCTGGCCCGGCCAGGCTTTCCCGGACCACGCCGCGCTCTCCGCGGCGGTGCCGGATCATCCGGTCTGGCTCACCCGGATCGACGGCCACGCGGCGGTGCTGAACGCCCAGGCGCTTGCCCGGGTGGGCTTGACCGATGCATCGAAAGACCCGTCCGGCGGCCGCTACCTGCGCGACGCGGCGGGCCATCTCTCCGGCGTGTTGGTCGATAACGCGATGGACGTTCCGCCGAGCGATCCGGCCCATCCCGGCAGGAACCCGTTCGAGGCGCGTCCCGAAGAGCTTCAAGCGGCGCTCGTCGCGGCGGGCAAGGAGTGCGTGGCCCTCGGCCTCACGACGGTCACCGACATGGGGGTCGATGCCGAAGCCGTGGCGGCCTACCAGGCGCTGCGCGAGAAGAAGGCGCTGCCGCTTCGCACCGCGGTCTTCCTCACCGACGAGCCGGCCCTGCTCCAGTCCTGGTTCCAGCGGGGTCCGCTGCTCGACAAGGAAGAGTCGCGGCTCACCGTGCGCGGGGTCAAGCTCTACGCCGACGGCGCTCTCGGCAGCCGCGGGGCGGCGCTGATCGAGCCGTATGCCGACGACCCGGGCAACCTGGGGCTGCTCACCTCCAGCCAGGATCACATGGCCGACGTGGTGCGCCGCGCGGTGGCCGCCGGTTTCCAGGTGGGCATCCATGCGATTGGCGACCGCGGCAATCTGGTGGCGCTCGACGCGCTCGAACAGGGGCTCGTCCGGCACTCCTCGAATGGGGCGCAGTCCCCGAAGGACCCGCGCTGCCGGATCGAGCACGCCCAGGTGATGCGGCTGGTCGATATCGAGCGCATGGCGCGGCTCGGCATCATCGCCTCGATGCAGCCGACCCACGCGACCTCCGACATGCCCTGGGCGCCCGCGCGCCTGGGGGAGCGCCGCCTCGCCGGAGCCTACGCCTGGCGCAAAGTCCTCGCCGCGAGCGGCCGGCTCGCGCTGGGCAGCGATTTTCCCGTCGAGTCGGCCGACCCGCGGCTCGGCCTCTACGCCGCGGTGACCCGGCAGGATCTGGCGGGCCAACCTGCGGGCGGCTGGCTGCCGGGCGAAAAGCTCACCCGCATCGAAGCGCTGCGCGGCTTCACGCTCGATGCCGCCCGTTCGCTGTTTCTCGAAGATCAGGTCGGCTCTCTCACGGTCGGCAAGCGCGCCGACCTGGTGGTCTGGGGACGCGATCCGATGACCGTTCCGGAGATCGAGATCCCGAAGGCCGAGATCGATTTCACCTATGTCGATGGCGAGCGGGTGTTCGCTCGCGCAGGAGTGCGGTGAACCGAAAGCTCAAGAAGGTCGTCGTCGGGCTGGCGGTCGCGATCGCGGCGCGCGGGGCCTGGGGCGACGACGTTTCGCTCCTCCGCCACCGGATGGTCGATGAGCAGATCCGCCAGCGCGGGATCTCGGCGGCGCCTCTGCTCTCGGCCATGGATCGCGTGCCGCGCCATCTGTTCGTGCCGGGTGCGGTTCCGGCGGACGCCTACGCCGACCGGCCGCTGCCGTTCGGGCCGAAGGGCAAATGGGGGACTGTCTATCAGCCCTACGTGGTGGCGTTGATGACCGAGCTGCTGGAGCTGACCCCGCGCGACAAGGTGCTGGAGATCGGCACCGGCTCGGGCTACCACGCGGCGGTGCTGTCGCGGCTCGCCCGCGAGGTCTATTCGGTCGAGATCTCGCAGGCGGTGGCCAAGCAGGCGGCGGAGCGGCTCGCCCTGCTCGGCTACAACAACGTCATGGTCCGGACCGGAGACGGCTACCTGGGTTGGCCGGAACAGGGGCCGTTCGACGCCATCCTGCTCTCCGCGGCGCCGCCGGCGGAGATCCCGAAGCCGCTTCTCGACCAACTGAAGAAGGGCGGCCGGCTGGTGGCGCCGATCGGCGACTTCTTCCAGGATCTCCAGGTGATCACCAAGCGCCAGGACGGCACGATCGAAAAGCGGACCGTGAGCCCCGTCCGCCTGGCGCCGATGACCGGCAAGGTGCGCGACAGCCAAAAGCGGTAGGGCAGAGTCAGCCGCCATGCCCGAGATCGCCCACGCGCTGCGCGCGCCGGATTTCGCCCCCGGAGAGTGGACCCAAGGCCCGGAGCTGGTGATTTCCGCCGCGCGCGGCCGGGTGGTCTTGGTCGATTTCTGGGAATCGACCTGCGTCAACTGCCTGCGCACGCTGCCCTACCTGATCGCCTGGCACGAGCGCTACGCCGCGCGCGGATTGACGATCGTCGGCATCCATACCCCCGAGTTCGATTTCACCGCCGATCCGGCCCACGTGGCGCGGGCGGTCGCGGCCGAGAAGATTCCCTACGCCGTCCTGTCCGATCCCCGGCGCGCCACCTGGGAGCGTTTCGCGAACAAAGTCTGGCCCGCCAAGTACCTGCTCGACGCCCGCGGTTACCTGCGCTACGAGGCGTTCGGCGAAGGGGCTTACGAGGAGACCGAGCGGTGGATTCAGCGGCTTCTCGGCGACGCGGGCGATCCCGGGCCCTGGCCGGAGCCGTGGATCGGACCGGAAGGAGCGGGCGACGGCACCGGAGAGGTTTGCCGGCCGTCCACCCGGGAGACCTATGTCGGCTGGCATCGCGGCCGGCTATTCGCGCCGGAAGGGTACCGGCCGGGCGAGGTCGTTCGGCACGTAGGCCTGCCGTCGGCGGAGATTCCGCTCGGCGCCTTCACCGCCCGCGGCGCCTGGTTGCACGAGGCGGAGTACCTGGAGAGCGCAGAGGCGGGCGCCGAGATCGAGCTGCATTACGAGGCCGCCGGAGTGAACTTGGTGCTCTCGCCCGCCGGGATGGCCGAGATCTTGCTGGAGGGTCTACCGGTGCCGGAGGGGGAGCGCGGCGCGGATCTTTCCGAAGGAGAAGCTGGCACGATCGCTACGTGGGAGCGGGGCCGGATGGTCCGTTTGATCGACGGCGATCACGGCGAGCGCCACCTGACGCTGCGGTTCGCCGGACCGAGTGTCCGCGCCTACGCGTTCACCTGCGGCCGCTGCGGCTGAAGTTTTCGCGGGTGCGCTACACTCCCCGCCCCGTGCCCACCCGTGACGAGGAGACCCGAGCGCGCGTGCAATTGCGATTTATCACCTACAACATCCACAAGGGGATCGGGATCGATCGCCGGTTCCGGCTTGAACGGACCGCGGAGGTCATCTCTCATTACTCCCCGGACGTCGTGCTGCTCCAGGAGGTCGATCAGGGGGCGCCGCGGTCGCGCGGCCTGAACCTGACCTTGGAGCTGTCCGGCATTCTCGGACTGCCGGGGGTCGCCTTGGGGCTCAACGTCCGGCTCAAACAGGGCGAATACGGCAATGCGATCCTCTCTCGCTTTCCGATCCTCGCCGAGCGCAACATCGACTTGACCATGCCCGACAGCTGGATCCGCCGCGGCTGCCAGCATGCCGCGCTCGACCTGGGCGGCGGCGGGCGGCTGGAAGTGTTCAACCTGCATCTCGGGCTGTCGGCGCGCGAGCGGGTGCGGCAGGTCGCCGAGCTGGTGCGCTCCGCCGAATTCCGCGACGCGCCGCCGGGCCACGCGACCGTGATCGGCGGCGATTTCAACGACTGGCGTTCGTTGCTTCTGCCGACCTTCACCGAGAGCCTGGGCTTTCGCTGCGCCACCGAGCGGGCGCACGGCCGGCGCCGGGTGATTCCCACCTATCCCTCGTTCTCGCCCCAAGGGGGGCTCGATCGCCTCTATTACCGCGGCCCCGTTTCGCTCGTCGCGGTGCAGGCCTCGCGGCTGCGGCTCGCCCGCCTCGCGAGCGACCATCTGCCGGTGATCGCGGATTTCACGCTCGATCGCGTCGCCGAAGCCTCCTGATCCGGCACTTCATCCTCTAGATGAGCCAGAAGACCGTCGTGCTGGTCGAGGGCGATGCCGACCGGCGCCGCCTGCTCGCGGAGCGGATCGCCGCTTCGGGACGCGAGGTGGTGCCGGTGCGCTCGGGCGCGGAAGGCGCGCGGTTCGCCGCGGCGTTCGCGAGAGGCGCGAGCGCCGGCCCCTCCTTGAGCCACATCGCGTTCGTGATGTCGGCCGACGGCGTATTGGCCGACGCGGCCGGCGCCTTCGACGTGCGCTATCCGCCGGAATTGCCGCTCGGCGGCGCCGTTTTCGAGCGGGTGGTCCGGCGGCTCCTCCTCGCGCTGCTGCGCAGCGAGCTGGGCCACCACCGCGGGCTCGGCGGGTTGGAGGCCGACTTGGGCGTCGATCCGGAAGCGGGCGCGCTGGTGGGCGACCTCGCCGCCGTGCCGCTCCTGGAGTTTCTGCGCGCGCTCGGCGCGGCGGCCGGCTCGGGGACCCTGCGCACGAAGCTGGGCGAGATCGTCCTCGAACGGGGCGAGGTGATCGCCGCGCGGGCGGGCGGGCATCGCGGAGAAAAGGCCTTTTGCCGCATGGCGCTCCAGGCCTCGGGCGAGGTGCGCTTCCTGCCTTCCGCGGCGGCCGGCGGCGGGATGGAGCCGGGCGGCGTCGCGCGCGAGATCTTCCAGCAGCTGCCGGACCTCGTGCTCGCCGCGCTCGAAGACCGGCTGGCGACGCCGCCGGACCTGGAGG
>DATMZU010000762.1:0-11509 GCA_035607435.1 Thermoanaerobaculia bacterium
GGTGGCTCGGCTCGATGCCCGGATAGTCGGGAGCCACCTCGGCGAACCTTCACCCGGGCCGGACCTCGATGTTCGAGCCGGTCCATGGCTCCGCGCCGAAATACGCCGGCACCGGCCAGGCGAACCCGATCGGCGCGATCCTCTCCGCCGCGCTGATGCTCGAAACGCTCGGCCACCGCGAAGCGGCCGAAGCCCTCGACGCCGCGGTCCTGGCGGCAATCCGCGAGGACGCCACGACCGTCGATGTCGGTGGCACGATGACGACTTCGCAGGTGGGGAGCGGGATCGCCAAGCGCGTCGAGCGCGCGGCGCTCGCCCCGGCCGAAGCCTGACCCGCGCGCTTTCCTGTTCGAATCCCCCGGAGAGATCCCCGATGCCTCTGAGCCCCGCCCACGACCGCGAGCTGATCTACGACTGGAACAAGGAAAGCGGCCAGGAGCTCAAACCCCTGCGCGGCAAAGTCGAGCTCGACGACGAGACGTTGCGCGACGGCTTGCAGTCCCCCTCGGTGAAGACGCCGCCGATCGAGCAGAAGCTCGAGATCCTCCACCTGATCGCCGCGCTCGGCATCGAGTCGGCCGACCTCGGCCTGCCCGGCGCCGGACCGCACGTGGTGCGCGACGTGGAGAGGCTGGCGAAGGAGATCGTCGATCAGAAGCTCGCGATCGCTCCGAACTGCGCCGCGCGGACGCTCGAAGTGGACATCCGCCCGATCGTCGATATTTCGGAGCGGGTCGGCCTGCCGATCGAGGTCTCCTGCTTCCTCGGCTCGTCGCCGGTCCGGATCTACACGGAAGGCTGGACGCTCGATCAGATGCTCCATTGGACCACCAGCGCGGTCGAGTTCGGCGTGACCCACGGCCTGCCGGTCATGTACGTCACCGAGGACACCACCCGCGCCCAGCCGGAAGATCTGCGCCGCCTCTATACCGCGGCGGTCGAGGCGGGCGCGCGGCGGGTCTGCGTCTCGGACACGGTGGGGCACGCCACCCCGGCGGGGGCCGCCGCGGTGATCCGCTTCATCCGCGGCGTAGTCGATGCGACGGGGGAGGACGTGAAGGTCGATTGGCACGGCCACCGCGACCGCGACCTCGGCGTGGCCAACGCGCTCTCGGCCGCCTCGGCCGGCGCGGACCGCCTGCACGGCACGGCGCTCGGCATCGGCGAGCGGGTGGGCAACTGCCCGATCGACCTGCTGCTGGTGAACATGCAGCTGCTCGGCTGGATCGACCGCGATCTTTCCCGGCTGGTCGAATACTGCCGCCTGGTGGCGGAGACCACCGGCGTTCCCTGCCCGGACAACTATCCCGTCATCGGCCGCGACGCGTTCCGCACCGCGACGGGAGTCCACGCCGCGGCGATCCTCAAAGCCCGCGCGCGCGGCGAGGACTGGCTGGCCGACCGCGTCTACTCGTCGATCCCTGCCAGCCTGTTCGGCCGCCACCAGGTGATCGAGGTGGGCAACATGAGCGGCAAATCGAACGTCGTCTTCTGGCTCGAAGAGCGAGGCCTGGAAGCCGAGTCGAGCTTGGTCGATGAGATCTTCGAACGCGCGAAGGCCTCCGGTCGGGTGCTCGAAGAGGCGGAGATCGGCGCGATCTGCCAGGCCCGCGGGGTTATCCCGGGCACCGCCACCCCGCGCGCTTTGCCGTAGATGACGGACGTGGCATGAGGGGCGCAAGGTAGGAGGCCGCCGCATGAGGGGCGCAGCAAGCGGCGCCCCTACGGGTCCGGTGGCCTTTGGCGGTCTTTCCAAGTGATCAAGAAACGCGTCCCCCGCGCGCTCGACCCGGAAGCCGCCGCCTCGGCGGCGAAGGAAAAGGCGACGCCCTGGCACCGGGCGCTCCGCCGCTATCTCGAATCGCTCGCGCTCGAACGGGGCTTGGCCGCCAACAGTGTCGAAAGCTACGGCCGGGATCTGCTGCGCACCGCCCGGGCACTCGCCAAAAGCGGCGGCGATCTGCTCTCGGTCGATTCCGCAGCGCTCTCCGCTCACATTCGCGACCTGCGCCGCGAGGGCCTCTCGCCCCGCTCGATCGCCCGCGCGCTCGCCTCGATCCGCAGCTTCTTCCAACATCTGATCGAGATCGGAGAGCGCACCGACAACCCGGCCGTCCACCTGGTCCAGCCGAAACGGTTCCGCTCCCTGCCGAAGGTGCTCACCGAGGCCGAGGTGGAGGCGCTGCTCGCGGCGCCCGATATCGCAACCCCCCTCGGCCTACGCGACCGGGCGATGATCGAGTTGCTCTACGCCGCGGGCCTGCGCGTCTCCGAGCTGGTCGGCCTCACCCTCCCGCAGCTACGGCTCGACGTCGGCTTCTTGATCGCCTACGGAAAAGGCGACAAAGAGCGCGTGGTACCGGTGGGCGAAGCGGCCGAGATGTGGGTCGGCCGCTATCTTTCCGAGGTACGCCCCGCGCTCACCGAAGGAAAGCGCCACGCCTTCGTCTTCGCCAACTCGCAAGGCGACGGAATGACCCGCCAAGGCTTCTGGAAGAACCTCGGAGCCTATGGCCGAACTGTCGGCCTGCGCGCACTTTCCCCCCACGTCCTCCGCCACAGCTTCGCCACCCATCTTTTGGAGCACGGCGCCGACCTCCGCGCCGTTCAGATGATGCTCGGCCACGCCGACATCGCGACGACCCAGATCTATACGCACATTCATCAGCACCGGCTGAAGAGCCTCTACGATCGGTTCCATCCCCGGGCGTAGATTTCGGCGGAGTGAAACCTGGGCGCGCCGAGCTCCAGCTCGGCTCCGAAGCGGTCGGGTATCAGGGCTCCGCGAGTAATCGGGCCAACACCTCTTGGCGGAATCCGTACCGGTCCTTCTCTTCAAGATCGCGGACGGTTGCGGCGATTTTCTCTCGATCCAAGAAACCTGAAATCTTGCAGGCCAGCAGGAAAGCGGGAATGTTCACGACCTGTACTCCGCTTCGGTTAGCCTCGCGCCGTGCCCGATTGTCGCTCATCAAGAGCAGCGAGTTGGGGTGCTCGAGAGCCAATGTGATGGCCTCCAGCTCACCGGCACCGAGCTCATGACCGCCGATTTGAGGCGACATCCTTGTGAGAATTTGTGATCCCGGTGCGGCGACTTCCAGCCAAGGAGTCTCCGCGAGACGCTCCAGAAGCGGAGTCTGGCTAACCTCGCGAAAAACTGCCGGAGGAATTTGAAGATGCGTTACCTGGTAGAAGGTTCGCACCAGATCGAGTCTGTCGATTTTAAGGAAAGAGCTGAGAAAGTCGGAATCGAGGATAACGAAAGGGCCACTCAAGCCTTCACTCTCCCGGCAGCGTGAAGAGCGGCATGGGCCATCGCCTCGGTCTCCTCAAGAGTCTCCGAAGCCTCGCGGGAGATACCGCGCCGAAAAAGGCGCTTCTTGAGCTCTTCCAGGTCGAGACCTGTCCACTCCGCCGTGCGCCCCAAGGAGAAGATCCCCTTCTGATAGAGCCGGTAAGCGACGGCTTCCCTGAGATCCGGTCGCGCGGCAAAAAGAGTCTCGACCGCTGTGGCGAGGAACGACTCCCGACTCTCGAAGAGCCCGGTTTCGGTTACCGCCGCAAGCTCGTCTTCGAGCGGTGCCGGAAAGACCATTCTTGAAGTCTATGCCTCCCGGGTGCGCCCGTCGAGAGGAGGGGACCCCTCAGGGCTCGAGAGCCCCTTATAGGCGCTTCCACCCGCGACATCCCGTGGGAGCCCGGCGTGTTCGTCACGTACACGTTCGGCGGCGAGTGAGCGTTGGCGCAGAGAAGTCCCCAGGAGAGAGCACACCCGCTGATTCAGCTGGCTCCTTAGGCCGACATCCCCCTGACTTTTGACCGACAAAGTCCGGCCTTTCGGCAGAGGGAGCAACCCTCAGGCCCCCGCTACGATGCCGCGCATTCCAACAGCGCGGCGAATCTGCCGCTCTCGATCCAGAACTCTTTCTCCGCATTCCAGCGGGAGGTGGCCGATGAAACTACGTGACTCCTTCGCCCTCTTGGGGCTGATCCTCACCCTTCCGGCGAACGCCGGTTCGATTAAAGTAGTGAACGGCGTCGCGATCTATACCGCCGGCAACAATGAGGTGAACACGATCGTGGTCGATCCGCGGGGTAGCGGCTTCGATCAGGGATCGGGCCAGTTCGTCACCGGCTTCGCAGTCTCGGACAGCACGGCTCCGATCTTCGGCGGTCCGGGCTGCAAGTCCTTCACCGGAGCCGTCATCTGCGATCCGGCTCCGACTTCGATTTCGCTCGATCTGCGCGACAAGAACGACACCGTGAGCCAGATCGGCGGGGTGGACCATGGAATCCCGGTGCCGATGTCCGTCAAGGGGGGCAATGGCGTCGACACCTTGAAGGGCAGCGAGGCCGGCGACACGTTGGACGGCGAGCTGGGCAACGACATCATCGACGGCAAAGGAGGCAACGACGTCCTCTTGGGTGGTGCCGGCGACGACACCCTCACCGGCGGCCCCGGCGTCGATCGCTTCAATGGCGCGGCGGGTGGCGACACGATCGACGCCAAGGACGGCGCGGCCGAGCGGGTCGATTGCGGGATCGGCAACGACACGGTGACCGTGGACGCCGCCGACGACCTTCATCAGTGCCGGCGGTAGACCTTTCGCCCTTCCGGAGCGAGCGGTGTAAGGATTCGCCGCGCCGTGGGACTACTACCTTCGAATCGAATCGGAGGTATTCCCGGTGCCCGATCAACCCGCCTCGCCCCCATCCGTCTTTCGTTCCCCGGCTGTTCGTTTCGGCGGTGCTCTTGCCGCCGGTCTCGTTCTCACCCTGACGGTGGCCGCCGGCCGCGCGCCCCGGAGCGGCGGGGGGCTCGCGCTCTCCCCTTGCCATCTGGACGGCCTCGCCGAGCCGGCCCTGTGCGGCACGCTCTCCGTGCCCGAGAATCGTGACGCTCCAGGCAGCCGTAAGGTTCCGATTCGCTTCGCTGTGCTCCCTGCGTTGCGCGCCGAGCGGGCGCCTGATCCGCTTTTGTTCTTCGCAGGCGGGCCGGGGCAGGCCGGCCGCGATCTCGCGGGGCCGGCGGCCCACTTCTTTAGCGAGGTGCGCCGGCATCGCGATCTGGTCTTCGTCGATCTGCGCGGCACGGGCGGTTCGAATCGCCTCGACTGCCCGCTCCTTCCCGACCCTCTCGCGGGCCTTGGCGGCGACACGTTCTTCCCCGCGGACGTCCCCGCCTGCCGGGCTCGGCTCGGGTCGCGATTCGATCTCGGCCGTTACGCGGAAGCCGAGGCGATGGCCGATCTCGACCAGGTGCGTTCCGCCCTCGGCGTCGAGCGCTGGAACCTCTGGGGCGGTTCGTGGGGAACGCGGGCCGCCCTCCTCTATGCCCGGGCCTATCCCTCCCGGGTGCGCTCGGTCGTGCTCGACGGCGCGGCGTCGCTCGAATTCCGCTTCCCGCTTACGACCCCCGCGGATGCGCAGGACGCGCTCGACCGCCTGCTCGCCGACTGCGCCGCCGAACCGGCCTGCCGCGCCGCCCATCCCGACCTCGGCGCGCATCTCCAAGCGCTGTTCGCGCGCCTCGCGGCCGGCCCGGTGCGGGCGCCGATTCGCGATCCGATCTCGGGCGCGCCGCGTATGGTCGCGATTTGGGCGAACGGCTTCGCGGTGGCGCTGCGCGTGGCGCTCTATACCGGCGAAAGCGCGGCGATGTTGCCGCAAGTGATCGAGGCGGCCGCCCAGGGCGACTGGGGACCGTTCGCGGCGCTCGCCGCGGCGAACGCCGGCTGGTCCTCCGACACCATGGCGCTCGGCGCGACGCTTTCGACCCTGTGCGCCGAGGACGTGCGGACGATCTCGGACGCCGAGGCCGCGCGCGCGGCGGGGGAGGGGTTCGTGGGTGGCGGCGAGATCGCCTCCTGGCGCCGCGCCTGCGCGGAGTGGCCGCCCGGTCCGCCGCTCGATCGTTCGATCCGACCGCTCTCGATTCCCGCGTTGATCCTCTCCGGCGCGCTCGATCCGGCGACCCCGCCCCGGCGCGGTGAGGCGATGCGTGTTGCCTTTCCCAACTCTCGGCATACCGTGTTTCCGGGCGCCGCGCACAACGTGAGCTTCTCCGGCTGCGCGCCCGAGCTGATCGCGCGCTTTCTCGCCTGGCCGGAGCCCGCGCGGCTCGACGACCGGTGCGCCCGGGATTTTTCTCGCTCGCCGTTCTACTCGATTCCCGGTTCGAGCCGCGAGGTGGGCCGATGATCGTGTTGGACGGTCTTCATCGAAGCTTCGGCGGCAAGACCGCGCTCTCCGGCCTGTCGCTGGTCGCCGAGGACGGCCGGGTGACCGGCCTGCTCGGGCCGAACGGCGCGGGCAAAACGACGGCCCTGCGCGCGCTCGGCGGTCTGCTGCGCCCGGATTCCGGGCGGGCTACGCTCGACGGCATCGACCCGGCCGTCTCCCCGCGCGAGGCGCGTCGCCGCCTCGGGTTCCTCCCCGAGCCGGCCGGGCTGCCGCCGCGCCTCGGGGCGCGCGAGATCCTCGCCTTCGCGGGGGAGATTCACGGCCTCGCCCGCCGGCCGCTGGCGGCGCGGATCGACGAGGTGATCGCCGCCTTTGGCCTCGCGCCGTTCGCCGAGCGGCCCGCCGAGGCGCTGTCCACCGGCGAGCGGCGGCGGGTGGCGCTCGCCCGCGCCCTGGTCGCCGATCCGCCGAACGTGGTGCTCGACGAGCCGACCAACGGCCTCGACGTGCTCGGCTCGCGCGCCGTCCGGAAGCTCGTCCGGAACCTCGCGGCGGCCGGCAAGTGCGTCCTCCTTTCGAGCCATCACCTGCGCGAGATGGCCGAGGTCTGCGATCGGGTGGTGGTGGTGACGGAGGGGCGCGCGGTGGCGGCGGGCCGGCCCGAGGACCTGTTGGCGCGTACCGGGAAGCCCGACCTCGAAAGCGCTTTCGTCGATCTGATCGGCGAGGAAGGATGGAGCTGATGAACCGCGAAACCTGGATCGTCTGGAAGACCGAGGCGAAGGACACTCTGCGCGACCGGCGGGCGCTCGCCGCGGCGCTCCTCTACGCCCTGTTCGGACCGCTCGCGATGGGGCTCGCGCTCGCGGCGCTCGCCCGCGCAACCCCGCCGGAGGGACCGTTCGACCTGTTCGTCGCCGGAGCGGAACGCGCTCCCGGCCTCGCGGCGTTTCTCGCCCGCGAGCGGGTGAAGGTCGTCGTTGCGCCGGCCGACGCCCGAGCTCAAGTGCGCGCGGGAACGCTCGACGTGGCGGTCGCGATCGATCCCGCCTACGCCAACGACCTTAAGCGCTTCCGGCCCGGGCGCATCGAGCTGATCTGGGACGACGCCCGGGGCAAGAGCCGCCGCGCGGCCGAAAGGGCGCGGTCGCTGCTCGAACGCTATGCCGCGACCGAACGCAACCGCCGGCTTCTGGCGCGCGGCGTCGTCCCCTCCTCCGTGGCGCCGATCCTGATTCTCGACCGCGACTTCGCGACCCCGGCGGCGCGGGCCGGCGGGGCGCTCGCCATGCTGCCGATCTTCCTGATGCTCGCGCCGTTCGTCGGCGCCACCAGCGCCGCGATCGACGCCACCGCGGGCGAGCGCGAGCGCGGCTCTCTCGAAGCGCTGCTGCTCCTGCCGGTCGGCCGCGGCGCGCTCGCTGCGGGCAAGCTGCTCGCTGCGGCGCTGCCCGCGGCGGCGGCGCTGGGCTTAACACTCCTGGGGGCGCGGTGGGTGCTCGGCTCGGCTGCGGTGCAGGCGCTCGATCTGGCGGTCGGCCTCGACCTGGGACGGCTTGCCGCGCTCGCCGGGCTCCTGGTGCCGCTCGCGCTGCTCGCGCCTGCGACGCAGGTGCTCGCCGCCCTGTTCGCCCGCACTTTCAAGGAGGCGCAAGGGTACATTTCCCAACTCCTGCTGGTGCCGATGGTGCCGGGATTCCTGCTCGCGTTCGGCAGCGTCGAGGTGCGCCCCTGGATGCGGGCGATTCCCCTCTTGGGCCATCAGATTTTCGCCGGGGAGATCCTCGCCGGAAAGCCGCCGGGCCTGCCGGAACTGGCCACGCTGGCGCTCGCGACGATCGGCGCGGCGGCGCTCTGCGGGTTCGCCACCGCGCGGTCGTTCGACCGCGAGCGGTTGCTTCGGGCGACGGGCGACCGATGACCCGACCGTCGGCGGAGGCCGGCCTTCCCCGGCGCGCCGCGATCGGCGAGGATCGCGGGCCGATGGCCGAATCTTCGCGGCGCGAAGCGCTGTTCGCCGAGATCCTGGGCGCGGAGGGGCCGGCGCTCCGCCGTGCGGCGAACCTGTACGAGCGCGATCCGGCGCGCGCCGAGGATCTGTTCCAGGAGATCTGCCTCGCGCTCTGGCGCGGCCTTCCGTCGTTTCGCGGCGAGGCGACGCTGCGCACGTTCGCCTTCCGCATCGCGCACAATCGCGGCATGAGCCATGCGGCGCGCGGGGCGCGTCGGCGGCAAGGGGGAGCGAGCGCCGAGATCGGCCTCGCGGCGGAGGTCCCCGATCCGGCGCCGACTCCCGAGGCGGCCTTGGGCCTGAGCGAACGCGCCGCGCGCCTGCGGCAGGCGATGGCCGCTCTGCCGCTCGGCCTCCGCCAGGTGATGACGCTCACTCTCGAAGGGCTCGCCCCGGCCGAGATCGGGGCGGTCTTGGGGATTACGGAGAACAACGTCGCCGTGCGCGCGAACCGCGCCCGCGAGCGATTGCGCGCCGCGCTCGGCGCAGCGGGAGGTGGCCGATGACGGGAACCGAAGACCGCGAGCTGACCGAATGGCAGGCCGAGTGGCGGGCCGACGGGCGGGAGAACCGGCCCGCGCCGCCCGATTCGCCCGATTCGGCCGATCCGATACAGGCCCTCCGCCGCCGGGTGCGTCGGCGGACGATCGGCCTCGCTTGGATCACCGCGGGCGAGCTGGCGTTCACCGGCGGGATTCTCGCCCTGCTCGCGGTGGCCGCCCGGCGCACCGCGGCGCCGTTCGATCTCGCGGCGATCGCGAGCCTCGGCCTGCTCGCGGTCGCGGCACAGGTCTGGGCGCTCTGGAACCGGCGCGGCCTCTTCCGAGCACAGGGCGAGAGCGCGGTCGCGTTCGTCGAGTTTTCGATCCTCCGCGCCCGGCGCCGGCTGCTCTCCGCCCGCTTCGGCGCCGCCCTGCTCGCCGCCGAGACCCTCGTCTTCCTGGTTTGGTTCGGCGGGAAGATCCCAGTCCGAATCGGCCTCGCGTTCGGGCTCCTCGCCGTCTGCGTCGCGGTGGGCGCCGCGGCGCTCGCCCTGCTGGCCCGCTACAGTCGCGCGGAGCTGGCGGCGCTTCTTCGCCTCAAGGAGGAGGTTTCGTCCGAGCCGCGGGATTAGGGGGGATTAGAAGGTGGCCGGGCCTCCCGCCCCATCGGGTGAGGCCCACCTCTTTCGCCCGTGTTAACCTCCCTTTCGTGAACCGTCAGTCCATCCAACGGGGAGGCTAGGACCCGATGACGATGCTGGGAATCGAGCGGCAGGAAGCCGAAGGGCGGCTCGTCGAGCACGAGCATCTGGAAGACGTGGTCATCCGTTTTGCCGGCGACTCGGGCGACGGCATGCAGATGACCGGCAGCCAATTCACCAACACTTCCGCCATGTTCGGCAACGACCTTTCGACGTTGCCGGACTTTCCGGCCGAGATCCGCGCCCCCGCCGGGACCCTTCCGGGGGTTTCGGCGTTCCAGGTTCGGATCGCCGACTACGACATCCACACCCCCGGCGACGCGCCGGACGTGCTGGTCGCGATGAACCCGGCCGCGCTCAAGAAAGAGCTGCCGGACCTCAAAGCGAACGGCATCGTGATCGCCAACACCGACGAATTCGGCGAGCGCAACCTGGCGAAGGCGGGCTACGCCGTGAACCCGCTCGAAGACGGCTCGCTCGGCGGCTTCCGGGTGTTCGCGGTGCCGATCGCCACCCTCACCAAGCGGGCGCTCGAAGGCTCCGGCCTCGACAACAAGACGGCCGAGCGGTCGAAGAACATGTTCGCGCTCGGCATGTGCTACTGGCTCTTCTCGCGCTCGATGGAGAACACGGCGGCTTTTCTGAGGAAGCAGTTCGCGAAGAAGCCCGACCTCGCCGAAGGCAACGTCAAGGTGCTCAAGGCGGGGTGGAACTACTGCGACATCACCGAGGCGTTCCATACCCGCTACGAGATCGACCCGGCGCCGATGGAGCCGGGGCTCTACCGCAACATCATGGGCAACACCGCCCTGGCGCTCGGCCTGATCGCCGCCAGCCGGCGGAGCGGCCTACCGCTGTTCCTCGGCGCCTACCCGATCACGCCGGCCTCCGACGTGCTCCACGAGCTGTCGAAGTACAAGAGCTTCGGCGTCACTACGTTCCAGGCCGAAGACGAGATCGCCGCGGTCTGCTCGGCGATCGGCGCCTCGTTCGGCGGGGCGCTCGGGGTGACCGTCTCCTCCGGTCCCGGCATCGCGCTCAAGACCGAGGCGATGAACCTCGCGGTGATGACCGAGCTGCCGCTGATCGTCTGCGACATTCAGCGCGGCGGCCCTTCGACCGGCCTGCCGACCAAGACCGAGCAGGCCGACCTGCTGCAGGTCATGTTCGGCAGGAACGGCGAATCGCCGCTGCCGGTTCTCGCCCCCAGCTCGCCCAAGGACTGCTTCGACATCGCGCTCGAAGCCGTTCGGATCGCCACGCGGTACATGGTGCCGGTGGTGGTCCTGTCGGACGGCTATCTCGCGAACGGCTCGGAGCCTTGGAAGCTGCCGAAAGTGGAGGATCTCCCCGATCTGCGGATCGAGTTCCGCACCGACCCGGTGGCCTTCCATCCCTACGAGCGCGACCCGGAGACCCTGGGCCGTCCGTGGGCGATCCCGGGGACGCCGGGGCTGGAGCACCGGATCGGCGGGATCGAGAAGGAGGACGTGACCGGCAACATCTCCTACGATCCGGAAAACCACGAGCGGATGGTCCATCTGCGCGCCGAGAAGGTGGAAAGGATCGCCCGCACCATCCCGCCGATCGAGGTGATCGGAGACGACGACGCCGAGCTGCTGGTCCTCGGCTGGGGGAGCACGGCGGGCGCGATCACCGGCGCGGTCAACACCGCCCTGCGCCAGGGTCTGAAGGTCGCCCGCGCCCACCTGCGCTACCTGAACCCGATGCCGAGCAATCTCGGCGCGGTGCTCGCCCGTTTCCCGCGCGTTCTGGTGCCCGAGATGAACAGCGGCCAGCTCGCGTTTCTCCTGCGCGCCAAGTATTTGAAAGACATCCTGTCGTACCCCAAGGTGCAGGGCAAGCCGTTCACCCGCCAAGAGATCTTCGACAAGGTTCGCGCGCTGCTGGTCGGAGCGCCCGGTCCAGAGGAGGCCCCCCATGCCTGAGGCCCCGGTTCTCACCCGGAAGGATTTCCAGACCGACCAGGAAGTGCGCTGGTGCCCCGGCTGCGGCGACTATGCGGTTCTGAACGCGGTGCAGCAGGTGTTTCCCGAGCTAGGCATACCGCGCGAGAAGTTCGTCGTGGTCTCCGGCATCGGCTGCTCGTCGCGCTTTCCGTACTATATGAA
>DATMZU010000397.1:0-3211 GCA_035607435.1 Thermoanaerobaculia bacterium
CGCCCGAACGCGCCCCACTTCGCCCGCCGTTTCTCGATCCCATCGACGTTCAAGGCGACCGGCGTGCCGGAAAGGAGGGGCAGAAACATCGCGTTCGCCGAGTTGACCATCAACGCCGCGTCGAACCCCTCGCGCCCGGCATGCAGGCACGAGAAAAACGAATGGACGGGCGTGTCGAGGTGCTTCGAGCGGATCGTCGGCAAGACCACCAGCCGCGCGCCGAGGTGGGAGGTGAGCCCTTTCGGCGTGTAGTGCGATCGGCAGTAGACCGTGACCTCGAACCCGCGCGCGACCAGCCGGGGCGCCAGCTCTTCCATCAACGTCTCGTAGCCGCCATAGCTTGCGGGAATTCCGCGGCTGCCGAGCAGGGCGACCCGAAGCGCTCTCGATCGCTTCAAAGCGGGAGCCCTTCGATGCCGAACCAACGGTCGAGCGCGCGAGGAGGAACCGTTCGGCGACCCTGGATCTGCCGCCGCCGCGCCAGAATTTCCCGCCGATGCCGCCAGATCCACGAGTAGGCGGGAAGTGAAGTCCGCTCGCGCAGGATCGCGTAGCCTAGCGCCAACAGATCGCGGCCGAGCGTAGGAAGCGCGGTGCGCAGAAGGTTCCGCCCCGTCTGGTGGTAGAGCCGCAGCAGGTAGCGATTCTTGAGCGAGTGGCGGTTCACTTCGGGCGGCATCGAGCCGCGCCGCTCCGGCAGATTGAAGCGTCGATGCACGGCCACCGCGGCGGGTTCGTAAAGAATCTCCCAGCCCCGCTCGCGCAAGCGAAAGCAAAGCTCGGCATCCTCGCGGAACGAATGGAACGCCGGATCGAAGATCGCGCCCTCGATCGACACGTCGTCCAGCGCCGCCCGCCGAAACAGAGACGCCGCGCCGGTCGCGCCGAACACCCGCTCCGCCCGAGCATACTGGCCGGAATCGACCTCGCCCGAGCCCCGATCCAGGTGGCGCCAAGTGCGCGTGAGACGCATCCCGCAGGCATCGAGAATCGTTGGGTGTTCCCCGTCCCGCACCAGGCGCCCGGTCACCGCGCCGACTCTCAAGTCCGGATGCCTCGCGGCCCGTTCAAGCAGACGATCGAGATAATCGGCATTGGGCAATGCGTCCGCGTTGAGAGTGAGCACCCAAGGCGCCGACGTGCGGGAAAAAGCCTCGTTCATCCCGCCGGCAAACCCGAGATTCTCCATCAGGGGAACGACCGTCGCGGGAATCTCCGAAGGCAGAGAGCGCGCCAGCCGCTCGGCCTCCGCGGAGCTGCCATCGCCGCTTGCGCAATCGACCACCACCAGCTCGATCGGCCGGTACGCCAGCCTCTCGATCGCTTGGAAACACCCTGCAAGATCGCCCGCCGAATTGTGCGTGACGATCGCGATCGCGACGCGCAATTTCTCGGTCACCGCGCGGCCTCGTCGTGCTTCCACCGATGCCAGATCTTGCGAAGGGCAGCCACCAAACCGAGCGCTGCCTCCCGGCGGCTCGCCGCCCGGGCGGGACGACGGAGCGGCACGAGCACCAGCCGCAGCAGCAGCCCAAAAGCCAAAGTCACCCCCGCCAATCCGGCCCAGAACCCGCCGTGGTGCTTCTTCAGATAGCGGTCGAGATTGTCGTAGTAGATCGAAAGAAACGGCCCATACCCCAAACGCGGAACGCTGCTCCCCAGCCCGTGGCAAAACACCGAAACCGGCCAATAGTGGAGCGTCATCCCGGCCTCGTCCATCCGCTTCGCCAGATCCACGTCCTCGAACCAGGCGGGAAAGAACTCCGGATCGAACCCGCCCACCCGCTCGAACGCCGATCGTCGAATCGCAAGCGCCGCGGCGGCCGGCTGATCGACCCGAACGCCCGCGGCTGGCTCCTCCGCCGGTCCACTCCCCGCGGGGATCAAGAGCGTCTGAAGCAGCAACGTGCCGGGGGAAGGAAGGGGCCGCAACTGCCAGCGATGTTGGGAGCCGCCCTCCTTACCCAGAAGCTTCGGAGCGAGCCCGGCGGCGTCAGGCAGATCCCTGAAACCCTCGATCAACCGATCCAAAGCCCCAGGCTCTGGATGGGCGTCCGGATTCAAGAAAAGCAGGATCTCGCCGCGCGCCACCCTCGCCCCGGCGTTCGCGCCGCCGGCAAATCCCAAGTTCTCACCCGGAGACACGAGCCGAAACTCTCCCTCAGGCAACGGTAGATCCGAGCCGTTGTCCACCACGATCAGCTCGAACCGCGGATCGTCCGGCCAAGCGGCGACCAGCCCGGCCAGCTCCGGCTCGTTCCGCCAATGGACGACGATGCCGGAGAGGAGAGGGGGTGGGGTGTCAGGAGAAGAAGCGGGGGACATGAGGGGCAAGAGGAATCATACCAGGCGCCCCCAAGCGCTTCCCTTCGGGAGTTGTTCCCTGGGAGCACCGAGCTCGGACCGCCGGGACATGGGCTGAACGGCGTCTTCGCCCTCCGCCCGATCGGTCATCAGGATTCCGTTCAGGTGGTCGATCTCATGTTGGATCAACTCGGAGAGATCCGGCGGCAGGTCGTTCCACCGCTGCGGCTGAAACCGATGGTCGCGGTAGGTGAGCGAGACCGATCGGTGCCGGCGGATACGGACGAGAACGTCCGGGATGCTCAGGCAATCGTCCCAGACGAGGAACGTCTCCTCGCTGCGCCAGGTGATTTCGGGATTGAGTAGAAGAAAAGGCCCGGACCCTAGATCCATCGCGACGAGCCGCTTCAGCACTCCCACCTGCACCGCGGAGATCGCGCGGCCGAAGCCGCTCCGCGCCCTGAAATCCCGCAGCGTGGCGATCAATGCGGAGGCCTCGGCAAGCAGGGTGGGATCGATCGAGGGGATCTCGGCGGACCGCTCCCGGAGCCGCGGATCGCCGAAGAGCAGAATAGGGAGAGGCGTCGCCTCGGGGTCGAAGTCGAAGGGGTTCATGATTCCGCACCGTTCTCGGCGAGTCTATGCGCGAGCGATCCCCGCGGGCTCCGCGAGTGATTGAAATCACTCGCTATGCTACGACGTCCCTGGCGGGACGTTCCTGACATGAGGGCGATATGGAACCCAGCAACTCGTCCCGTAGGGACGACGTAACGTAGCGAGATGGGATGAGAAGGCCAGTTCCCCTACGCAGTCCCGTAAATTCCGGGCTGCAACCGTTGGTTTTCGGGCTCGGGGCCCCAAGGGAGACTGGCCATGACGAAGACTACCAAAACCGCGACGGTGGTGG
>DATMZU010000775.1:0-4671 GCA_035607435.1 Thermoanaerobaculia bacterium
GCAACTTGGGGATCAGCGACCGCGAGGTCGTCTGGTTCGTGCCGCTCCTGTTCGTCCTAGTGTTTCTGCTCCGAAGCGTGTCAGACTTTTTCGCTGACTATTCGTTCCAGCACATCGGCCTGGGAGTCACCACCGATATCAGGAACGACCTCTACCGGCGCATCCTGGAGCAGTCGAGCCGCTTCCACGCCGAGCACCCCTCGGGCGAGCTGGTGGCGCGGGTGATCAACGACGTCGCGATGATGCAGAGCGCGGTGTCGAACCGGTTGCTCGACCTGTTCCAGCAGTCGTTGACGCTGGTCGTGCTGCTTTGCCTGCTGCTCTCGACCCATTTGAAGCTCGCCATGATCTGCCTGATCGTGGCCCCCGTGCTGGTCTATCCGATCATCCGGTTCGGCCGCGGCATGAGGAAGACCAGCCATCGCAGCCAGGAGCGGATGGCCGATCTCGCGAGCCTGATGAACGAGGGGATCCGCGGCCATCGGGTGGTGAAAGCCTTCGGCATGGAGGCCTTCGAGCTCGGCCGGTTCGAGGTCGCGACCCGCCGCCATCTGCGCACCAACCTGCGCGCCCAATTGCTGTCGAACGCCTCCGGCCCGGTGGTCGAATCGCTCGCGGTGATCGGCGCCGCGGCACTGCTGATCTACGCCGGCCGCGCGATCCGCGCGGGCGAGCTGACCGCGCCGGAGCTGATCAAGTTCCTGACCACCGCGCTCATGATGTACGACCCGATCCGCAAACTGAACAAGGTGAACCTGGTGCTCCAGGAGGCGCTCGCCGCCGGCCAGCGGGCGGTGCGTCTGCTCGCGATCCCCGACGAGGTGCGCGAAAAGCCGGGGGCGCAGGCGATCCAGGGAGTTTTCGACCGCATCCGTTTCGACGGCGTCGAGTTCGCCTACCAGGACCGGCCGGTGCTGGTCCATCTCGATCTCACGATCCGCCGAGGCGAGCTGGTCGCCCTGGTCGGTCCCTCCGGCGCGGGCAAATCGACGCTGGTGAACCTGCTGCCCCGTTTCTTCGATCCGGTGGCTGGGAAGGTGACGCTCGACGGCGCGGACCTGCGCGATCTCACGCTCGCCTCGCTGCGCGCGCAGATCGGCATCGTCACCCAGGACACCCTGCTGTTCAACGACACGGTGCGCAACAACATCGCCTACGGCCGCTCCGATCTGGCGATCGAGCGCGTACGTGCCGCGGCGACGGCGGCCTACGCCGACGAGTTCATCCAGCAGATGCCCGAGGGGTACGACACGGTGATCGGCGAGTCGGGCAGCCGCCTCTCCGGCGGCCAGCGCCAGAGGTTGGCGATCGCCCGCGCTCTGCTCAAAGACGCGCCGATTCTGATCCTCGACGAGGCGACCTCGCACCTCGACACGGAGTCCGAGGTACTGGTGCAAAAGGCGCTCTACAACCTGATGCAGGGCCGGACGACGCTGGTGATCGCACACCGGCTTTCGACGGTGACCAAGGCCGATCGGATTATCGTGCTCGAAGGAGGGCGGATCGTCGAGGAGGGCTCGCACGCCGAGCTGCTGGAGCGCGGTGGATCGTACAAGCGCCTCTACGACCTGCAGTTCCAGGTGTGAGCGACGAGGCCGCCCCTTCCGCCCCCTCCGATCGCCCGGACCGTGGGATCGCGGCGACCTCATGGCTCGCCGCGGGGTTCATCCGCCTGCTGCGCGCCTCCTGCCGCCTGGAGTACCGAAACGACGGCGAGATCCGTAGGCGCGAAGCAGCCGGCGAGCGTTTTCTGCTGGCGTTCTGGCACCGTCATCTGCTGCTGATGCCCTACGGTTATCGCGGAGAGAAGATCTCGGTCCTGATTTCGAGCAGCCGCGACGGCGAGCTGATCGCACGGACCGTCTCCCGGCTCGGCATCGATTCGAGCCGCGGCTCGACCACCCGCGGCGGAGCGGCCGGCCTGCGCGAGCTGCTGCGGAAGGCGAAACAGGGGTTCGACATCGCGTTTACGCCCGACGGCCCGAAAGGCCCGAGGGGAAAAGTCCAGCCGGGCGCGCTGCTCGCGGCGTCGGCGACCGGCTTTCCGATCGTGCCCGTAGGGCTCGCCGCGAGCCGGGCGAAGCTCTTGCGCTCCTGGGACCGGTTCGTCGTCCCCTTGCCGTTCTCGCGCGTCGTTTTCGTCTACGGCGAGCCGCTCGAAGTCGTGCGCGGCGCGCCGCTCGAACCGTACGGCGAAGAGCTGGAACGCCGGCTCGACGCCTGCGAAGCCGAGGCCGAGCGGATCGTCCGGTCGCAATGATTGGAATGGGCTTGCCGATCCAGGGCAGGCACGGGGGCCTGCCCCTACAAGACACGCGTTAATGTAGGGGGCGGCCGACCGCCCGGTAACCGATGTAGGGGCCGCCCCCCGTGGCCGCCCGCTTCTAGGAGAATCTCGATGCGCAGCATGACCGGATCGGGCCAAGCGACGGCGGAGAACGCGCGCTACGCGATGACCGCGACGCTTCGCGGCGTCAACCACAAAATGCTCGACGTCCAGCTGCGGCTCGACGAGGCCTATCGGGCGATGGAGACCGAGCTGCGCGAGCTGCTCGCGGCCGAGCTGCAACGCGGCCGGGTGGAGCTGCGGCTCGACGTCCGGGCGCTGGGGATCGTTCCCGCCGAGGTGAAGATCAACCCCGCCATCGTCGAAGCGGCCCAGGCGGCGGTGCGCGATCTCGCCGCCCGCGGCTGGGTGACCGGCGAGCTTTCGGCCGGAGATCTCCTCCGCCTGCCCGAGGCGTTCAAAGTCGAGGTGGCGGCGCGCGATTGGACCGACGACGACCGCGAGCTTCTGCGCGCGACGACGAAAGCTGCGCTCGCCCAGCTGGTCGCGGCCCGCACCCTCGAAGGGGGAAAGCTCCGCACGGTATTGCTCGGGCGTCTCGGCGAGCTGGGCGAACGGATCGCCCGGATCGACGCGCTCCGCGGCCCGGTGCTCGCCGAAGCGAAATCCGCCCTCGACCGCCGCCTCGCCGAGCTGCTGGAAGGCGCGGGAGCCGCGCTCGACCCCGCCCGCCTCGCCCAAGAGTCCGCGATCCTCGCCGATCGAAGCGACGTATCCGAGGAGATCGACCGCCTCCACGCTCATCTGGAACACTTCCGAGAGCTGGCCGGAGGAGACGCCGCGGTCGGCAAGCGCCTCGATTTCCTCACCCAGGAGATCTTCCGCGAGCTGAACACCCTGGGAGCGAAATGCCGGCACCCCGAGGTCGTCCGCATCGCGCTCGACGCCAAGGTGCTCTGCGAGCAGATCCGCGAGCAGGTGCAGAACGTCGAGTAGGGGTTAGGCGTTCAGGAAGCGAGTCGGCCGAGCCCGCCCACAGGTGACACCGACGCGTCCACCGCTGTCGCCGACGCGCGCACCGGTGGCGAGGTCGCCCTCACCGGTCTCGCGGCTCCGTCCACCGGTGTGCCGGCCCACGTCAGCGGTGTGGCGGTTCCGCCCACCAGTGTGCCGGCCCGCATCACCACTGCCCTGGCCCAGCGCACCGGTGTTCTGGCGCGTATCACCACTGCTCTGGCTCAGCGCATCGGTGCTCTGGCCCGTATCACCAGTGCCCTGGCTCAGCGCACCGGTGTTCTGGCCCGTATCACCACTGCTCTGGCTCAGCGCACCGGTGTTCTGGCTCGTAACACCAGTCCCCTGGCCCAGCGCACTGGTGTTCTGGCTCGTACCACCACTGCTCTGGCCCCGCGCACCGGTGTTCTGGCCCGTATCACCAGTGCCCTGGCCCAGCGCACCGGTGTTCTGGTCCGTATCACCACTGCCCTGGCTCAGGGCACTGGTGTTCTGGTCCGTATCACCACTGCCCTGGCCCAGCGCACTGGTGTTCTGGCCCGTATCACCACTGCCCTGGCCCAGCGCACTGGTGTTCTGGTCCGTATCACCACTATTCTCGCTCAGCGCACTGGTGGGCGTGTCGTTACTCAGTGCAGGGGTGCCGGTCGCCGATGCCTACATTAGGCATTGGCGGGCTAACCGGGCGTCTGAATGTCGCCTGGGACCGGATCGCCAGAGGGTAGCCCCGGGTTTCCTCGAAGGTTTCCCGACTGTTTCTCGCGAGCAAGGTCAAATGCTGTGCACATCGTTGAAGGGATCGTACACAGGCACACCAAAACCACGAAAGTGAGAGACGTTCCGGGTCGCAACCCCCAAATCCTGAGCCTTGGCGGTCGCGAGAATCAGCAGGTCCCTTTGTTCGATGGCTCGCCCGCGGCGGCGGGCATCCGATTCTAGTCGCCCGCAGGTGAGCGCCGCGTCGCGATCGAACGGCAGTACTTTGGAGTCGGCCGATAAGATGTCGGAAAGCCAGTTCTCTAGATACTCGCGCTTCTTCCCCGGCGAGAGCCGCCAGATGCCTGAAGCGATCTCATAGACCCCGACGGCGGGGAGCAAGAAGACGGAGAGTCGTCCGAGCCAACGGATCACATTGGCATCGGCTTTCGGTCGGGTCATCTCCGAGATGACGTTCGTGTCGAGCAGGTAGCCGATCACCCGCGACCTGCTTTTTTCCGTGCGAAAGGCTCCTCGGGCTTGAAATCGAGGCGCGGCGGCTCAAAATCGAAGCCTCCCCCAAACCGTTCCTTGAGGGCTTCGATTCGGCGAAGAATTGCGGCGCCGCCTGTGGTCGCGGCCCGCTCGCTTCCCGCAAGCCGTTCGTACTCCTC
>DATMZU010000777.1:0-4573 GCA_035607435.1 Thermoanaerobaculia bacterium
GAGGCCGAGACCGGCACGAGGCTCACCGTGCGGGCGATCGGCGGGCCGATCTACGCCGCGCATGACGAGGCGATCCTGCGCACCGACCTCGCCTCGACGATCTCGGGTTCGACCCTCGGCGTCGCCGCCGTCCTGCTCGCCGGGTTCGAAGGGGTGTTGATCCCCGTTGCGATCACGCTCGCGGTGATCGCCGGAGTCGCCTGGACGGTGGGGGCCGGGGCGCTCGCGCTCGGCAGCATCACGGTGGTGGGGGTGGGTTTCGCCGCCGCGCTGCTGGGGCTGGGGGTCGAATACGGCATCCACGGCGGATCGCGCTTCCGCCTCGCCCGTGCCGGAGGCGCCTCGCGCGCCGAGGCGTTGAAGCTCGCGTTCGTCGAGGCCGGGCCGGGGATCGTCTCCTCGGCACTCACTTCCGCGGTGGCGGTCGGTGCTCTGGCGATCGCGCACTTCCGGCCGCTGCGCGAGCTGGGTCTGCTGCTCATGTTCGGGGTGCTCGCGACGCTCGCCACCACGGTGCTGATCGCCGCCCCGCTGCTGGTGTTCGGCAAGGGCGAACGCCGCCCGCGGGCGCTGCTCTGGCGGGCGTTCTGGCAGCCGTTTCTCTTGCGGACCTCCGGGTTTGCGGCGCGGCGTCCGCTGCCGGTCCTCGTCATTGCGGGGATCGCCACGCTCGCCTCGCTCTGGGGCCTTTCCGGCCTCGCCGTGAGCGTCGATCCGCGCGCGCTGCGGCCGGCCGACACCCCCCTTCAAGAGCTGGAGACGATCGCCTTCACCAAATTCGGTCTCGGCCTCGACACCTCGACCGTGGTGGTCCGGCGGCCGGATCTCGGCGCGGCGCTCGATGCCGCGGCGCGGGTGCGCGAGATCTTGGGGCGGCGTCTGGGACAAGATTCGGCGATCGATAGCCCGTCGGATTGGATCGTGCTCGGCAGCCGGCGCACGAAACGATTGGCCGAGCTTCGCTCGCTGCCGCTCGCGCGGGCCGCCGACGATTTCGAGCGCGAGATGGTTGCCGCCGGGTTCCGCGTCGAGCCGTTCCGGCCGGCGCTCGAAACTTTGCGCGGCTTTGCCCGCGGCGAAGATCCGGGTGCCCCGGCCCCCGCCGAATGGCCGGATTGGATGTCCGAGCTGGCGCGGACGAACCTGCCCGCTTCTCCCGGAGTTCCCGCCGGAGCGGCGGTCGCCGTCCATCTGAGGGTGCCGATCGGCGCGCTCGATGAAACCGCGGCCGAATCGCTCGCCGCGGAGATCGAGCGCGACGTGCCGGGTGCCGCGTTTGCCTCGGCGCCGCGGGTCGGCCGCGAGCTGCGCCGGGTCGCCTCGCGCGATCTGCTGCGGTCGAGCGGCTTCGCCGCGATCCTGGTCGCGATCGTCGTGCTGATCTCGCTCGGCGGCCGGATCGGCGCTTCGCTCCTCGCGAGCATGCCGCTGCTGCTCGGCTGCCTCTGGACCTTCGGCCTTTGGGGGGCGCTCGGCCGGCCGCTCGACCTGGTCTGCGTGGCGGCGCTGCCGGTCCTCCTCGGCACCGGGATCGACCTCGGCGTTCACGCGGTGGTGGGCGCGCGGCATGCCGCCGGAGGGATGCGCGCGGTGCTGCTCGAATCGGGTCCGGCGATGACCCTCGTCATGCTCACCGCCTCGATCGGCTTCGGCAGCCTCACGGCGTCGCGCGTGCCGGGCCTGCGGAACGCCGGCCTGATCGTCGCGATCGGCGGCCTGGCCTGCCTCGCGGCGACGCTTCTCGTGCTGCCGGCGCTCGATGCGGTGCTCGACCGGAGGCGCTCGGCACGGGTCGCCGCTCCGGTGGCGGAGGAGATCTCTTGAGCGTTGCGGCGGACGCCCCACGCGCCCCACAGGCGCCGCAATCCCCGCCGCACGCGCCCGAGGCGGGGATCTGGCGCCGGATCCTGGGGCCGTTCTATGTCACCGGCGTGTTCTGGTTCCGCTTTCACCTGTTCGGCATCCGCAGCCTGCCGGGCTGGCTGATCGGGCCGGCGATCTGGGTCTTTACCGTCTTTTTCTGGACGACCTTGTGGAACATCCGGCGGGCGATCGCGAGCAACCTCGAAGCGGTGCTTGGGTCCTGCGGCTGGTTCGAGCGGCAGAAACGGATTTTCCGCCTGATCCACGTCTACTCCTGGTGCCTGACCGAGCGGTACGAAAACCTCGCCGGCAAGCGCCAGCCGCAGACGGTGATTTCCGGCATGGATTCCTGGCGCGAGGTGACCGAGGCGCCGGGCGGCTTCATCCTGCTCACCGCCCATTACGGCAGCTGGGAGGCGGGGTCGTTCGTCCCGTCGGTGATGACCGGCCGCAAGGTCCACGTCGTCCGCGAAGGGGAGACCGACCCGCGGGCGCAGGAGTTCATTCGCGGCCTGATCGAAAAGCAGTCGGATGGTCGCTATTTCACCCACTTCGCCGATCAGGATCCGAGCCTCGCGATGCTCCTGCTCGACGCATTGCGCGACGGCGACATCGTGGCGCTTCAGGGGGATCGGCCGCGCAGCTGGGGCAAGCCCACCGAGGGAACCCTGTTCGGCCGCCCCTTCCCGCTGCCGATCGGCCCCGCGAGCCTCGCCCGCGCGGCGGGAGTGCCGCTGCTGCCGGTGTTCATCCGCCGGGTCGGCCGGCTGAGCTATCGCAGCGAAGTGCGCCCGCCGATCCACGTGCCGCGGACGAACGATCGCGAAGCCGACGTCCGCTACGCGATCGGACGTTTCCTGGCCGAGTTGGAAAGCACGATCCGCGAGGACCCCTATCAATGGTTCTGTTTTCGGAAGCTCTGGTGATCGTTCCGGATTAGGATCGTGGGCATGCCGATCGAGGTCCAATCCCACGATTCGCCGCTCGGGCGTTGGACGATCGCCGGCTGGCGCCCGGCCCACCTGGCCGGCATCGTCGAGGGGATCTGGTATTTCGAAGGGTTCGTGGCGCTCCCGCGCGAGCGGATCTTTCCCGACGGGCGCGCGGAACTGATCGTCCATCTGGGTCCCCGCTACGGGCAGGTGGAGGGCGCCGGGCGGGTGGATCCCTACCCGACGGTCTGCATGTCGGGAGTTCTGCTGCGTTCGAATCTCATCGAGGCCCCGCCGGGGGAGTGCGCGGTGCTCGGGGTGCGGCTCCATCCGGCGGGCGCTTACGCGCTGCTCGGCCGGCCGCTCCATGACCTTGCGGGCATCACGGTCGATCTCGCCGATCTGATCTCCTCCGCCTCGGCCGATCTCGCCGAACGCTGCGCCGAAGCGGCGAGCCCCGAGGCTCGGTTGCGTGCCGCCGCGGGTTGGATCGCCGAGCGGACAGCTCGCGCTCCGGGAGCCGATCCGGCGGTCGCCTGGACGGCGGCCGAGATCGAACGGCAAGGAGGCGCGGTGTCGATTTCCGCGCTACGCGAGAGGACCGGATGGTCCAAGAGCCGGCTCGCCGAGCGGTTCAAGGAACAGATTGGCGTGGCGCCGAAAGTGCTCGCGCGGATCGTCCGCTTCCGCCGCGCGCTGGTGCGGCTGCATCGCCAAGGGGAAGGGGGCAGCCTGGCGGACCTGGCGTTGCGCTCCGGCTATTACGACCAGCCGCACTTCAACGCCGAGTTCCGCGAGCTGGCCGGTTTTTCACCCGGCGAATACCTCGCCGCGAGCCGCTATCCGGAGAGCGTCAGCCTCGCTGAGCCGGCCGGCTGAGGGATCTCCGCGCCGGACATTTTTCCAAGACGCTCGGGGTGTCGGCGCGGCAGAATGCCGTTCGGAACGTCGATGGCCGACGTCCTCTATCCTCCTGGAGGCGCACCATGAGCTCCACCGTCAAACCGATTCCCGAGGGGTATCACACCGTCACCCCGTATCTGGTCGTCGATGAAGCCGCTCGTCTGCTGTCGTTTCTCGAAGCCGCGTTCGACGCCAAGGTCCTTTTCCGTTCGCTGCGCGAGAACGGCGAGATCGGCCATGCCGAGGTCCAGATCGGCGATTCGCGCGTGATGCTCTCGGGGACCCAACCCCAGTGGCCGGCGCTTCCGTGCGCGATCTACCTTTACGTTGAGGATTGCGATGCGCTCTACGCGAAAGCGATCGCCGCCGGGGCGAAGTCGCAAATGGAGCCGGCGAACATGTTCTACGGCGACCGCCACGGCGGCGTGATCGACCCGTCCGGCAACCAGTGGTGGATCGCCACCCACATCGAGGACGTTTCCCCCGAGGAGATCGCCCGCCGCGACGCGGAGCGGTCGAAGGCGGGCTGACGCCGCCCCAATCGACGAACCCTGAAGGCCAGCGGGAGGTGGCGTCCTCCCCCCTTGTGGGGGAGGATCGAGGAGGGGGCTTGCGCCTTCCTACACCAGGTTGTGGAACACCCGCTGCACGTCGTCGTCCTGCTCCAGGCGATCGACCAGCGCCAGCACCTCGGTCGCCTTGTCCTCGGGCAGTTCCGTCGGGGTCGTCGGGATGAATTCCGCTTCGGCCGAGACGGGGGTGATGCCCCGGTCTTCGAGCGCCTTCTGGAGGTTCCCGAAGTCGTTGAAGGCGCAGCGGATCAACAGCTGGGGCTCGCCCTTTTCGCCGGTCGTCTCGCCCATCTCTTCGAGGCC